>JAERMM010000125.1 GCA_016844585.1 Chloroflexota bacterium
TTCCCACGTCGATATCCGCAAGCTGCGGTAGCTTCCTGGTTTCATCGATTCACTCCGAGATGTTGCGTTTGATTCGCCCCATGCCGACGGCCTTCTTTGAGGCTGACTCTCGATACTCTCGATGCCCCGGGGCAGGCGCCGCTCATGAAATGGCTTGCCACGGGCAGCGTGAGTATAGTGCTGCTGCTCGTGTTCGGCGGTCGGTTGGAGCGCCTGTGCTAGAATTCTTACTGCCAAGGGGCTGTGGCAACAGTCCCGACCTCTTTGACGGGAGCAGCCCACCATGCAGGAAGTCCTCAACGACGTGCGCGATCTGCGCAACCGTCTGGCTGACCTGCTGGTGAGGCTTTGACGAGCCGGGAAAGCAGAAGCGACTCGCCGAGCTAGAGGCCGCGGCCTCAGTCCCCACCCTGTGGGACGATCCCGAGCGCGCCCAGGCGCTCCTCAAACAGATGGCCGACATCAAGGACGAGCTGGCGCCCTGGCTGGAGCTGAGCCGGGAGCTTTCCGACTCTTACGATCTACTCGAGCTTGCCGATAGCGAGGGTGACGAGGCCATGGGCGCCGAAGTCGCCGCCACCGTGCCTAGCATTCGCGAAAGGCTCGACCGCCTCGAGTTCCGACTGACGCTCTCTGGGTCCTACGATCGCGCGAATGCGATTCTCGCCGTCCACGCGGGCGCAGGTGGCACTGACGCCCAGGACTGGGCAAACATGCTGTTGCGCATGTACCTCCGATGGGCGGAAAGGCGGCGCTTTGCAACCGACACGTACGACCTGTCCCCGGGGGAGGAGGCAGGAGTGAAGAGCGCCACGATCGCAATCGCCGGGCCGTATGCCTTCGGCTATCTGAAGTCCGAGCGTGGTGTGCACCGCCTCGTGCGTCAGTCTCCGTTCGACTCTGGCCACCGTCGCCATACCTCATTTGCGCTGGTGGAAGTGCTTCCGGACGTCGATATGGGCGCCGACGTTACGATCAACCCGGAGGACGTGAAGTTCGAGGCGTATCGGTCTGGCGGCCCCGGCGGCCAGAACGTCAACAAGGTGAGCAGCGCCGTGCGGATGACGCACGTGCCGACCGGAATCGTTGTGACCTGTCAGACCGAGCGTTCGCAGCTTCAGAATCGTGAGACTGCGCTTCGCATTCTACGGGCCAAACTCCTCGAGATCGATGCCGAGCGGCGTGAGGCAGAGCGCCTCGAGTTGCGAGGCCAGCATGTGGAGGCCGGGTGGGGGAACCAGATCCGCTCCTACGTGATTCACCCCTACAACATGGTGAAAGACCTTCGGACCGGCTACGAGACGAGCGATCCTAACCGGGTTCTCGATGGCGATCTCGACGAGTTCATGAATGCGTATTTGACGTGGTCCGTCGGGGGGCTGGACGGACGAACCGCGGCCCCGTCGCCATCGGAACCGCGTCCCCCGAAGCAGTAATCGAATGAGTGACGGTCAGGGGGGAGGGAGGCGAGATCCGCGGGGACTGGTGATCGTCGACTACGGGGCCGGCAACATGCGCAGCGTCGAGAAGGCTTTCGTGGCTGTTGGCGCCGACCCCGAGCTGACATCCGATCCCGGTGTAGTTGCCGAGGCCCGAGCCCTTGTGCTGCCTGGTGTTGGGGCCGCCGGTCAGATCATGCGCGCGCTCAAGAGACTGGAGTTAGATGAGGCGGTGCGCGAATTCGTCCGATCGGGCCGACCCTTCCTTGGTGTCTGCATGGGCATGCAGGTGCTGATGGAATGGTCCGACGAAGACGGCGGTCAGCAGTGTCTCGGTGTCTTTGACGGCGCCGTGCGGCGGCTTCCGTCGGGTGTCAAGGTGCCACACATGGGCTGGAACGCGGTCAGGCGCACCGGTGACCATCCGCTGTGGGATGGGATCCCCCAGGACAGCTACTTTTACTTCGTGCATTCGTACGCGGTGGTTCCGGGCGATGAGTCGATTCAGCGAGGGGTGACCGATTACGCGGGCCCTTTTGCCAGCGCAATCGGCCGCGACAACGTGTTTGGAACGCAGTTCCACCCCGAGAAAAGCGGACGCCTTGGACTGACCTTTTATGTGTACGCGTTGGGGGGTGCCCTCACCTAACCTCTCCCAATGCGATGGGAGAGGGACAATGGTTCCCGCGAATGACCATATTCATAACAAGTAGTATCAGCTCTACGTGGGCGGAGACGTCGAGGGTATCCACTAGTTGTTCGAGGTGATCCCGGCCATCGACCTGCGGGACGGGAAATGTGTCCGGTTGATGCAGGGTGACTACGACCGCGAGACGGTGTTCTCCGATGACCCTGCCGCGGTCGCAGCGCGATGGACAAGCGCAGGGGCGCGCCTGATCCACGTGGTGGATCTGGATGGCGCCGCGGCCGGTCGCCCGTCCAACCTGGGTGTGCTGCGCGCGATCCGCGCCGCCACATCAGCAGTCATTGAATACGGAGGTGGCCTGCGCGATGACGCCGCTGTCGAGGAGGCAATGGCGGCCGGGGCGGATCGAGTCGTCGTCGGGACGGCGCTCATCAGTCGCCCGGAGTGGGTGGCTTCCCTTTGCGAACGATACGGGGGGCGCGTGGTGGCGGGGATTGATGCGCGCGATGGGCGCGTCGCGACGAATGGGTGGCGCACGGATTCGTCGCTGACGACCTCCGAGGTCGTGCAGCGAGCGAACGACATTGGACTGCACTGGGCGCTGTTCACCGACATCTCCCGCGATGGCACGCTGGAGGGACCAAATCTGACGTCCCTGCGAAGCGTCGTCGACGAGGCTCGCTTCAGCGTGATCGCCTCTGGAGGGGTCGCCAGACTGGAGGACATCGAAGCCATCAAGGCGGCGGGCGCACGCGCGGTGATCCTGGGACGTGCCATCTATACCGGGCGCGTTGACCTGGCGGAGGCCATAGCGCTCGTGCAAGAGACGACGACTACATGTTGACGAAACGCATCATCCCGTGCCTGGACGTCGATGGTGGGCGAGTTGTGAAGGGTCAGAGCTTCATCAACTTGCGCGACGCGGGCGATCCGGTCGAGCTGGCTTCTTACTACAACGTCGAGGGCGCGGATGAGCTCGTGTTCCTGGACATCACCGCTTCCAGTGATGGCCGGGACACGATGGTCGACGTCGTCGAGCGCACGGCGGACTGCGTGTTCATTCCGCTGACCGTCGGTGGGGGAATTCGCTCGGTCGAGGACATGCGACGCATGCTTCGCGCGGGCGCGGACAAGGTTTCAGTCAACAGCGCGGCGATTGCGGATCCGGAATTGATCTCAATGGGAGCGGCGGAGTTCGGCAGCCAGTGCATCGTGCTTGCGATCGACGCGAAGCGCCGCGGCGAGCAGTGGGAGGTGTATACCCATGGCGGGCGGCAGTCAACGGGGATCGACGCCGTCGATTGGGCGCAACGCGGCGTGGAGCGCGGCGCGGGCGAGATTCTGCTGACGAGCATGGATGCTGATGGGCAGCTCCACGGGTACGATCTGGCCTTGACCGCGGCCGTCAGCGAAAGGGTCCCGGTACCAGTCATCGCGTCCGGTGGCGCTGGATCGTTGGAGCATCTCTACCAGGGAGTGACGGTCGGGCGAGCCGACGCGGTGCTGGCAGCAACAATCTTTCACTACGGCACCTGGCGCGTGCGCGATGCGAAGGATTACCTGGCTGCGCGCGGCGTGGCGATCCGCCCCTATGAAGGGAGTAACGAGTGTTGAAATTCGATCAACGCGGACTCATCCCCGCCGTCGTCCAGGATGTGGACAGCAAGGAAGTCCTGATGGTGGCGTTTATGAATGAGGAGTCGATCCGCTTGACGGCCGAGTCCGGCGATGCGTGGTTCTGGAGCCGCTCGCGCCGCGAGTTGTGGCACAAGGGTTCCACATCGGGGAACTTCCAGCGGGTAGAGCGGATGCGGATCGACTGCGATGCTGACGCTGTGCTCCTCGAGGTGCATCCCGATGGCCCTGCTTGCCACACCGGAGCGACGAGCTGTTTCTTTCAGAGTCTTGAGGAGGCTTCCTCGACGGCGGCCGTGGACGCGGGTGACGAAGGCAGATCCTCGCCTATCGGAGCCGAGGTCCTCGACGACCTTGCTCAGGTCATTGCCCAGCGCCACGCCGCGATGCCCGAGGGCTCCTACGTTGCGGGTCTGCTGAAGCAGGGCATCGACCGCGTTGCCAAAAAAATCGGTGAGGAGTCTGCCGAGGCGATCATCGCGGCGAAGAACGGAAGCCACGACGAGATTGTCTGGGAGGTCGCCGACCTCTGGTTCCACAGCCTCGTCCTGCTCGAAGCCACCGGCGTGCCCGTTGGAGATGTCTGGCAGGAACTCGCGCGTAGGCGGAAGTGAGGCCTGGGTTGTGCCCAACGTGCTCGGGTTCGTTTCTGTCCCTCTCCCATCGCGATGGGAGGGGGTAGGTGAGGGCACTTTCCAGGCCCCTCAGAGGCGCCTGGCTCCGTCAGAGGGGTTGCCCTCACCCCCGCCTCTCCCGCTGCGGCAGGAGAGGGGCAGTCGAGCTGCGCAGGAGAGGGCAGTCGAACTCGGCATCAGGCGATTGCGGCCTCGGTGAGAAATTCAGGGCGCTCGAGGCGTAGGACCTCTCGCAGGGCGGCTGCCGCGACCTCGATCTGGCCTGCGTCGGGCTCCTTTGTCGTTATTCCTTGCAGTGCCAACCCAGGCGCCATCAATGCGCGGACGCCTGGATTCCGGATGTGGGCAGCGCCCCACTTGATCGTCTCGTAGGCGATACCCGCTATGACCGGGATCAGCACGATGCGCGATCCGATGAGAATGAGCCACGACTCCGGGCGTCCCAGCGGTGCGAAGACGGCGATGGTCAATACCCCTACGATAAGCAGAAAGTTCGTGCCGCACCGTGGGTGGCGGATGCTGTGCGGAAGGATCGCGTCCACCGTGAGGTGCGCGCCCGACTCAAACGCATTGATCGCCTTATGTTCAGCGCCGTGGTATTGGTACACGCGTCTGATGTCAGGCATTAGCCCGATGGCCCATACGTAACCGACCAGCAACGCGAGGCGCACTACTCCCTCGAGGACATTCGCCATGAGGGGGTTCCCAATCTGGCTGTGTACGTAGGCGGTCAGCACGACGGGAAGCACGAAGAAGAGCCCGACTCCCAGGACGATGCCGATCGCGGCGGTCGTCCACGCAATCGGTCGGGTGAGTTTCACGTCCTCTTCACCCATGGCAACGTCGGCTGAGAACATCAGCGCTCGCATTCCGAGCCCGAGAGTGTCCCAGAGGATGATGCTGCCACGGAGGAATGGAATTTTGGAGATGCCGCTCTGGTAGAGGGCCGCTGGCAGTTCCTCGGTCTTGACGATGATTTCAGAGGAGGGAGCCCGCACCGCGACGGCCATGATGCGCTGTCCGCGCATCATCACGCCTTCCATTACTGCCTGACCCCCGTACGAGGGAAGACGCAAGGAGCCGGAGCCGACCGCGCAGCACGCCGGAGAACAGCCGATCAATGGGGGCTCACCGTGAATGAACGTGGCTGTTTCGGCAGCCTGCTAGCTCGATGCTTTGGCCGTCTCGGCGGCCGCTTCGGCGGCCCCTTCCGCGCCAGGGGCGCCCGGCTTCCCGCGGCTCAGCCGCCGCATGAATCGTTCGACCTGGCCACCGGTGTCGATCAGGCGCTGGTCCCCGGTGAAGAACGGGTGGCATTTTGAACAGAGGTCCGTCCGAATACTCGCCTTCGTGGACCGCGTGGTGAACGCGTTTCCACATGCGCAGTGGACAGTCGCCTCAACGTACTCCGGGTGAATTCCAGTCTTCATGCTGTGGCTGTTCCTGCTTCCTCATAGACGCTGACTCGCTTGTGCTCGCGAGACGCGTTCTCGAACTTAACGCTTCCGTCGACCAGCGCAAACAGCGTGTGATCGCGACCGACACCGACGTTTACGCCCGCCTTTACCGGTGTGCCACGCTGTCGCACCAGGATGGTACCTGCCCGAACAATCTGCCCATCGCTTCGCTTGACGCCGAGGCGCTTACCGGCGCTATCCCGACCGTTGCGGGAGCTTCCCATTCCTTTTTTATGAGCCAATGACTTACCCTCTTACGATCTCGGCGATCCGCAGCCGGGTCTGGGCCTGCCGATGTCCGGTCTTGCGACGGTAGTTCGACTTGGCCTTGTACTTGAAAACGGTGATCTTCTTGCCGCGATCGTTCGCCAGCACGTGTGCTAGGACCTTCGCACCGGCCACCAGTGGCGTGCCAACCGCGACGTCTTCCTGATCGCCCACGACGAGGACACGGTCGAACTCAACAGTGGCGCCCGGCTCTGCCGCCAGCCGCTCGACGACAACCGCGCTCCCAGGAGCGACTTTGTATTGCTTTCCGCCGGTTTCGATTATTGCAAACATGTGTCCGATTATAGCTTATGAGGCTGAAGGACCGATGGTGAGGTGAGAGCTATCGGTTGAGCGTGGGAAGGTCCGCTATGGAGGAGATGCCAAGCAGAGCAAGGAGCTCGGGGGTTGTCTCGAACAGCGCTGGGCGCCCGGGCCCCTCTGCGCGCCCAACTTCGGCGATCAGAGCGTGCTGCAACAGCGTGTTGATCGCCCCGTCGCTGTTCACTCCGCGTGCTTCCTGGACCTGCGCGCGGGTAGCCGGCTGGCCATAGGCGATAACCGCAAGCGTTTCCACGGCAGCGGCGGAGAGTCGAATAGCTGCAGGAGCATTCGAGAATTGTCGGACCGCCGGGGCCGTCAGCGGGTGCGTTGCAAGACGGAGTAGGTCGCCCTGTTCCTGGATCAGCAGTCCAGGGATCTGGACCGATCGGGCAGATGTGATTACCCTCGTGAGTTCGGCCGTGGTCAGGCCGAGTGCCCGCTGCACCGCGTGCCTGCTCGCACCTTCCCCGGCGACGAACAAGATTGCCATCAGGTTGGCGATCTGTGGTTCGGGTTCTTTCTGATCTTCACTCACGGGAGCGGCATGATACCGGCCTACCTCGACTCACGCAAGCCGGCGAAGAGGCCGGCGGCGGTTCACGACCGACACAGCCAGGATCGCGAGCGACAGGATCACGGCCGCAAGCGAGACCCCAGCACCTCGTCGGATCAGTTCAGGATCGTAGCGCACCACGACCGACGATGCGCCGGCAGGCACCCAAACGGCTTTGAAATGCACGTTTGCGCGCTCGACAATGGTCTCTCGTCCGTCCGCTTCCGCTCGCCAGCCCGGGAACCAGGCGTCGGAAATGAGGAGGTACCCACCACCAGAGCCTGATGCTCGCTGATAGGCGAGCTGCTCAGGGGTGCCTGGGCGTTGAACGAACGTTGAGGGCGTCCCGGGCGCCTCCTCACCAGGTGGATTGGAATCAGGAGAGAGAATGACCGTCTCACGTCGGGCGACCGCGGGGTCTGTCGCCATGGCGCGGAGCGCAGCGTCGTCGTCCAGCACGAGTGCGCGCCTTGCAAGCGGCACGGCGGTCTCAACGTTGTCCTGGAAAACCCGCAGTAGCGGGAACTCCTTTCGCTGCATCCCCGGCTGAAGTAGCATCGGTTGTTGTGCGCCGTCCTCTGTGAGCATCGTTGCAGCGCGCAGCCACCACGTCCCTGGGCCTTCCCAGTGCCAGCGCAGTCCGGTGACGGGTGCGCCGTCGGACGTGGCGAACCGGACGGCTGAGTCAGAGCGTCCGTTGCGCGGTAGCCCCGCCGTAGGCTGAGCCGCGCTGAGCGGGCCCGGCGCCAGTTCCTCGAAAAGCTCCGATCCCATGCGCAGCGGGAATTCCTCCTGAGAGCCATCCGCCAACAACATAGTCATCGTTCCGCGCTGAAGCGGATCGCCCGCTGCGCTGGACACGCTTCCAAGCAGGGCAATTGCCCGTGCATTCGTGGGCGAGGGCAAACGAATTGTCACTTCTTCGCCAGGTTGGAACGACCGGGCGGTAGCAACGTCAAAGTGAATGCCGTCCAGTGTGACGTCAACCGCGTCGCCCGCGACGATCGTTCTGATGTCAAGAAGCCGGCGCAGCCGTTCGTCGGGCACCTGAATCAGCCGCGTGCGGAGGACGCCGTCGGTGCGGAGCTCGCCTCGCGCGACCAGGAGGGAAGCAACGTCGAGGAATCGGGCAAGTGGCAGGATACCGCCGTCGTATCCATCCACCGTGGAGAGACCATGCCTCAGAGGGACGTTGGGCGACATAACCTCGTCCAACTTGAGAGCGGAGCTAAAGGCAAAGGACGTTCCGGTATCGAGGCCTGGATATCGAATTTGCAGCTCATCGTTGTCGTCGTTTACGTACTCGGTGCGGGCAATGCTGAGCAGCCGGCCGTTGGCTGCATTGTCCTTGAGGTAGGCGGTTACCGGGCGGATCTCATCCCAGGCGGCGGCTGGCACAGCATGGCGGATTGGGGCGTCCAGGGCCGCGAAGCGCAGATCGACCAGCACCACGGCGGCGAGGATGCCCGCCATAGCTCGGTTGGGGAAGCGGAGCGCGAGCAGACACAGAACGGACGCTCCGGCGATCGCCAGGATCCACAGGAGGGCGATGCGGCCAGGTACCTCCGCAATCGAGGGAATGGCAAACCAGACGCCCACGCCCAAAGCAGCTGCAACGATTGCCATGCGCGCCTCGTCAGGGCGGCGTCGGTTTCGGCTAAGCACCCAATCCATTCCCAGCGATGCAAGCGCACAGGCCCCGAACGAGTAGATGAAGAGCCATCGGGCTGGCACACGAAACAGGTTGAGCCCGGGCACGTGCTCGAAGAGCAGCGGGTAGAGAGGGTTCGCAGCAGCGTTGGCCAGGAATATGCCTACGAAGGCCAGGAGGGCAGCACAGGCCGTCTCACGGCCTCTCGCGAACAGCAGTGCGAGGGCTGCAAGCGTCAACGCAACGCCGCCTACGTATCCCACGTACTCGCTGAACAGACCGTACCAGTAGCCGGGAAGTAGACTCCGGACGAGGAGCGGCGGAATCAGGGAGAACGAGACGCCTTCCTGGTAGGAAAGGCCCCCGGCGCGAATCGACAGCCCCGATAGCTCAGAGGTCGGAAGGAGCTGAATCGCTGCGAGTCCGAAACCGAGCGGGACGACCATCGCGCCCACGACGATCGCGGTAGCGGCCCTGCCACCCAGTCCTCGTCCGATGAGGGTCATGGCGGATGCTCGTGTCGAAACGTGAGATCCAACCGTTCTGTCTGTCGTCCTGCCACGGCTTGCACCTGCCAAGACGCGCCATCCGACGACGACACCCGTTGCGCATAGGGTCATGTAGGTCTCTTGCGCGTGGCCGGCGAGCAGTTGGACGCCAAGGGCCAGCGCGCCTGCCACGGCCCACGTTGCTCGCTTTCGCACGATCGCCTGGTCCGTGCACAGGACAATTGCCGGCATCCATGCACTGGCGCTCAGCTGGTTGATGTGGCCAATCTGCCACGTCAGAAAGCCGCCGAATGCAAACGCACAGGCGCCGACCACGGCGGGAATCGTGGCGACGGCAAACGTAGCTCGAAAGCAGAGGTACGCGAACAGCGCAGCCATGAAGATGTGCAGCATGACCGAGAGTGAGTACGCGTAGGGAACGGGGAACACGTAGAAAAGCACGCTGGGCGGATAGAGGACCGCGGTCTGCGGGTTTGCGAAGAACGGCGCGCCCATAAAGGTGTCGGGGTTCCAGAGCGGAAATCGACCGAACTGGATCGCCGTGGCCGCGTACTGCCTAAGGGGATAGAAGTACGTCCAGGTATCGTAGTCCGCCAGGATCCGCGTGGGAAGCGCGATTTCCCAACAGAAGAGAAGCGAGAGCAGCGCGAATAGGGCAGGAACAACCACGGCTGGTCGAGACCAGCTCAGCTTGAGGCGGCCTCCCAGGTGTCCTGCTGTCACGGCCCCCTTTTTCAGT
>JAERMM010000126.1 GCA_016844585.1 Chloroflexota bacterium
TTCCGGTGCCGCGCCACCTGGTCGAAGACACGTTCAAGAACGACAAGGCGGCCCTTGGCAGCAGCTCGCTGTTCGGCCCGGACTTCGTCGGGCTGGGCCCGTATCGCCTCACCCGGTGGGAGACCGGGTCGCAGATGGAGTTCTCCCGGTTCGACGACTATTATCTCGGCCGTCCACCCTTCGACACGGTGACGCTGCGGTTTCTCGGTGAATCCACGACCATGATCGCAACTATTCTGGCGGGCGCCGTTGACGTTCTGCTTCCGCAGGGGCCGGATGTGGAAGCTGCCCTCGACATCAAGCGGCGCTGGGAGGGGACCGGGAACCAGGTGACGCTCAGCCCCAACGGCACGATCCGCTACGTCCAATTCCAACACCGGCCGGAATACCAGCGGCCTCGAAACGGCTTCAGCCAGCGCCTGGTTCGGCAGGCGTTCACGAACGCCACCGACCGACAGGCGGGGATCGACGTCACCACTGAGGGCACGGCCCCGATGGCCGAGAGCTGGTTCCCGCCGACGGACCAGCTCTATCCGCAGGTGCAGTCGGCGATCCCAAAGTATCCGTTCGACCTCAGTCTTGCGCAGCAGCGGCTTGCTCAGGCCGGCTGGGTACGGGCGCCCGGAGGTGAGCTTGTTCATCAGCCGAGCGGTGAGCGCTTCGAGCTGGAGTTTCGCGGCCTACCGGGAAGCGCGACCGAGCGGTTGGTCGCCACGATCCTCGACACCTGGAAGGCCACGGGCGCGCAACCGGAAATCAAAGACTTTCCGCCCGCGATCGCCTCGGACCCCGAATTTCGGGTCACGTTTCCTGGCGCCGGCATCACCGGTAACGTGAACGACATGTTTTCGACGGGGGTGCTCGATTCTCGACAGATGGCAACCGCGGCGACTCGATGGGTGGGGAACAACCGCTCCGGCTACAGCAACCCCGCGATGAACGCGCTGTACGACAGGCTCAACGTGACGATTGCGCCCACGGAGCGCATCGCCCTGCAGCGCGCCATGGTGGAGGAAGCGATGGGGGACGCGGCGTTCATTCCACTGTACTTCGACCTGGCGCCTGTCTTCTCTCTGAAGAACGTGCGAAACATCGGCGAGATGGTCGACAACAGCAGCACGTGGAACATGTTCGAGTGGAACAAGGATTAGTGCACTGTCATTCTGATGGCCGCAGCCTGAAGAATCCGTACCCGTTCGAGGCACGGATCCTTCGCCTGAGGGCTCAGGATGACCCTTTCACATCAACTCTGACGGAACAGTAGGCGGTGGCCAAGCTCGAGATTGGCGTGATGGACGGGCTCGACGTCCAGGAGCTGGACGAGCAGCCGCAATCCTACGCCGACCTGTTCGACGACCACATCAATTACGCGAAGGAGGCAGAGCAGCTCGGGTACCAGTACTACTTCTTCATAGAGCACCAGAACTTCGTGGCGCCAACGATCACGTCGCCGAACGTGTACCTGGCCGCGCTGGCCCGCGAGACCACTACTCTTCGGTTCGGCCCGATGGTGTACCCGCTGCCCTTCTACCACCCCATCCGTCTGGCGCAGGACTCCGCGACGCTCGACCATCTCTCGCGGGGCAGGCTAGAGTTCGGAATCGGCTACGGCATCCGCGCGAACGAGTTCCTGCCCTGGAAGGGCGTGTCGCATGAAGATCGCCGCGAGCGTGGCGTAGAGGTTATGGACATCGTCCTGAAAGCCTGGACCGAGGACAGCGTCACGTATGACGGCAGGTTCTTTTCGTTCGAAGACGCGCTGCCGCGACCGAAGCCGTTCCAGCGGCCGCATCCGCGCATCTGGGTGGGGGCGCACAGCGAGATCTCGATGGACTACGCGGCGCAGCACAACTTCAACGTGGCGCAGAACATCGACACGGATGCTGTCGCCGCCGAGAAGTTTGCCTATTTCAAGCAAGCGTGGGAAGCGTGCGGCCGCGCGGGGCCGCTGCCGCACCGGCTCATCGTGCGCCACGTCCACGTAGCGGAGACGGACGAGCAGGCGCGAATCGAGGCCGAGCCCTACCTGCTCAGGGGTATGCGTCCTGACGTGCTGCCCGCTCTGCTCGCCGCGGGCGATAACCTGCCGCCGAGGCGGGAGCCTGGACATGAAGGCTTCAACGTCATCTACACGCAGACCGCGAAGTCAATCGACTACTGGGTCGAGAACGGGCTGGCGTTGGTCGGCAGCCCCGCAACCGTCGCCGGCCAGCTTGCCGAGCGGAGCGAGCGCGTCGGCTATGACGTGTTCGCTGCGCAGCACCACATCCCGGCGATGCCTATGGATCTGGTGCGCAAGTCACTCCGGATGTTTGGGGAACGAGTTATTCCCGCACTCGCGTGAGCATTCAACCCGATTCAGGCGTGGCCCGCCGCCGTTCTACCTTCGCAGTGGCGCGTTTTAGCATGGGGGGAGCAATTGCTCGGCGACCCGCGCCATGGCAGCATGTGACGCCGACCGCCGTCGACAACAGCTCGGACTTTTCCGCCTGCCGGACCGTGTAACGCGCTGGGCCGAGAGAGGCGGGCGCCCGTCGTTCTATCATGTATCGTAACGACCAAACTCGCGAGCGGAGAAACGCATGCCTCGCACGAGTTCGGCCAAAATAGTCAGGCTGCCCGAGCCCGAGATTCGCCCGATCGAGGAGCACTGCGAGCGCCACGTCGGCGAGTGGATGCTGCTCCGCTTCCTCGATCCTTACAATGCCTCTCCCAAGGCGCTGACGGAGCTGATTGCTTTCGGGCCCAGTTTTGTCGGCATGCACCGAGAGCTCACTAAGCAGTCGGAGCGGGAGGAGCGGCTTGGCCAGCCGCCGTCATGCCTGGGGGTCGAAGGCGGCGGCATCGGCCTATGGGACCCGGAGACCCTCTGGCGTGAGATCGACCGGATGAACGCGGCCGGCGAATGGCTCAGTGTCAACCCTTGGTGACGTCGTCATCCATACGAGGCTCCATCCGTCTGGACGGTGGATCGCAGCCCGGCTCGTCGTCCAGGGTAACCGAGGCTTCCTCGCCGTACTCGACACCGGGGCGCCACAATCTGCAGTGAGTCCGAGCGTCCAAACCGACCTGCTGGCCCGCGGGCTGCTCGGCCGCGGCGCGAACCCACGGTGACACCTTCTAACCGGCCTGACCGTAGAGGGACAGCCACTGGCGGATCTCGAGGTCGGCGTGATCCAGCGGCTTGACGCATCGGGGTGGAGGGCCTTATCGGCCTCGACTTCGTCCGACGCTTCGCGCGCTTGCACTTCGACATGCGGACACTGGTGCTCACCCTCGAGCGCGGCTAGGACTCACGGATTGACGCGACTGGGTTCCGCGCTGCGAGAAGGTGCAATCGCGTATTTAATCGCGAATTCGGCCCATTCGCCCGCCCAACACCATTTATCGCCATGGTGATAGTTGTCTCTTCGCTTTCCTAGTGATCGCGCGCCACGAATGGAAAGTGAGCCGAGTTGCAAACGCTTGAGTACGCTCATCAATCCTACGCAACGAGAAGCGGGCCGGGCACGCGTGGGATAATCGAGAGCGCCGGGAGACGACAGATGGACAACGCCGCGGCCCCACGAACGATGGACGCTTTGCGAGCACGCAGGGACGAGATACTGCGGATCGCGGCGGAGTATGGCGCATCGAAGGTGCGTATCTTTGGATCGGTCGCGCGCGGTGAGGCTGACGAACGCAGCGACGTCGACGTACTCGTCGACATGGCGAAAGAGCCCACCGGCTTCGCCTACTTCGGGCGGCTCGATCAGCTGCGCACTGCCCTCGAGGAGTTGCTCGGTTGCCATGTGGACGTGGCAGATAGCTCGGCACTCCAGCGCACCCAAGGCTTTGTGATGAGGGCGTCTCTCCGCATGCGCGAGCGCGTCTTTCGGGACGCGGCGCCACTGTGAGGTAGCACCATTCTCTTCTGGCCCCAGAGATTGTCATTGACCTTGGCGGTCGGCCCCCTTACCATTCGGTCAAAGCCCACCGATCCCACGTCTCCCAGAGGAGGACGGATGGCCGAACAACCGCAAGCACAACACGACGGCCGCGAGGAGCACTACTTCACCAAGCGGCAGATCGCGAAGGCGTGGGAGATGCCGCCGGAGTCGGATGAGCTGCCGCGCTACGGTGGCCACATGCGCATGCCGACCTGCGCATCGGACGATGGAATCGCCGACCGCCTCAGCCACCTGGTTCTCGGCGTCACCGACCTGGACCGCAGCGAGGCCTGGTACCGCGACTTCTTCGGCATGGACGTGCTGGGACGCAACGTCACCGCTGAGGAACGGCCGCACGCTGTGCTGCGCATGAACACCGGGCAGCTCCTCATCCTGGTTCAGCAGGAAAAGGTGGTTCCCGAGCGGCCGGGCACGAGCGGCACCCACCACGCCTTCACGATGACGCCCAATCAGTACCGGGCCATGTTGGGACGCGTGAAGGAATGGGGATACGAGATCGGGGTGTACCGCGCCGAGCTGCTGGCGATGGGCGAATACACCATGAATTTCAATGATCCAGACGGGCACCACGTCGAGATCAACTGCACCGGAGGTTGGCGACGTCAAGCTGTTCAAGAAATACGACGTGTTCGTTGTGCGCCTGCAAGAAGGATTCATCGCGATGAGCCGCTGGTGCCGCCACATGAACGGACGCGTCGTGTACGAGCGCGATCACTGGCGCTTCCGCTGCCCCTACCACCGCGCGGTCTACGATCGACGCGGCGACTGCACGGGCGGCCAGCCCGATCTCAACGCCCTCTGGCTCCATCCGCTCAGCATCAGCAACGATGGCCACGTGCTGGTCAACACGGACGATGCGATCGATCGCACGCACTTCGAGCCCAGCCAGGCAGTTTCGTGGGGGTCGGAGCTCACGGGTTGGGGGTCGGTGACAAGGCCGTTAGCCCGACCGACCCCTCGCCCCTGACCCCCGACCCCAACCGACGAAGGAGGTTCCCAATGGCAGAGATCGAGGGACTGAACCACAGCGGTCTGAGCGTGCCCAACGTGCGCGAGGGCGAGGATTTCTACGAGCGCGTCCTGGGCGCCGAGCATTGCAACCGCGTCAGCGTGAGCACCTCCGACGTGCGCCTGGGGCGCAGTGTGCCCCACACCTGCAACGTGCTGGGCGACTACCTCTTCATTCTGTTCGCTCATCGCAACAAGGTACCGATGTCGGAGTCGCCCCGCGGCGTCGACGGAGCCCGCCACGGATTCGCGGTTACCCGGGCCCGCTTTGGCGAGATCGTCGAGCGCGCCCGCGAAGAGGGAATCGCCTTCGAGGGCCCGATCTTGCACCCAGTGAACGGGCCCCTCGGAGAGTCGATCTACTTCACCGATCCAGGCGGCAACTTCATGGAGGTCTGCTGGCGCCGCGACGAAGAGGCGATCTACAACCCCATGATGGTCAGAGATCGCTGAATGGCTGGTTCCCTCTCCTCTGGGAGAGGGTAGGGTGAGGGCGTGGCCGGGGGAATGATG
The DNA here is from genome assembly GCA_016844585.1 of Chloroflexota bacterium. Taxonomy (GTDB): domain Bacteria; phylum Chloroflexota; class UBA6077; order UBA6077; family SHYK01; genus JAERMM01. The sequence goes on from JAERMM010000126.1 coordinate 5,472, forward strand.
GTCGCAAGCATTGAACAACCGGGCGCAGAGCGAATCCCACCGACGATCGACGGCATCAGCGGGATCGCTCTCGAAATCCATGACCTCGCGGCCGGGCGGGCCTTCTACGAGCTGCTCTTCGAAGCCGCGGGCGGCGAGTGGGAGACGACCAGGCGTAGCCTCACATTCCGATCCGCTGGCCAGCGGGTTGAGCTGGTGCGCAGCCGGCGTCCACGCACCAACGCACACGCCGGTTACCACGTGGCCTTTCGAGTGCCTGCCAGGCGGCTCTCAAGGATCGTGGAAGCCCTGGCGAAGGCGGGGCACACCGTCGAATGGTGGCGCGAGGACCATCCTGCCGAGCGAGAACCCACAGCCTACGTCAAAGATCCCAGCGGCAACATCGTCCAACTGGTTCGGTCGGAGGACGACGGACTCATCGACCACGTGGGTATTCCAGTCGAGAGCATCGAGGAGGCCGAAGTCTTCTACACCCTGGCTCTCGGCGGCCAACTCGACGGCTACTACGGCTGGACCACCGAGCACGTGATGGAGGGGCGGGCCTGGGCGACCGGGGACGACCCCTGCGCGCCGTGGACGCGCAACGCCTACGTGTCCTTTCGCACGCACAAGCCGACGCCCAGTCCGGCCGCCCAGATCTACGCGCGGTTCGGCACGACGTACGCCGCGATTTACCTGACGGGTCAGCGTCTGGCCGAGCCACCCGAAGAGCAGTTGGAGGGCACGCCGCGGATCATCCTGCGCTCGCCGCACTCGGCGGACATTGCGGCGGCTCGCCTGTCGGACGTGCGCGCATCTGCCGTCCGGCTGACGTACGATGGCGGTAAGGTGCGCTTCGAGCAAGAGGGGCGTGACCTCTTCGTGCGCGATCGATGTGGGAACTTCATCCAGATCGCCTGCGATGGGTAGGCGCCCGGCCAGACGGAGGGCGGCAATGAGACGACTACAATCCGGATCCTTCCTGCTTCGGCTGCTGCCCCTGGCGATGGTCGTCGCGGCATGCGCGCCCGGAGCCACGCCGACAACCCCGACAGGATCGACCGATCGGTCGGGCGGCGCCCGCGAACCAAAGACGCTGACCATCGCCACGCCTGCCGAGCCAGGAAATATCGCCCTGCCATCCATGGGCGACGTGCCCACAGGCAGCGCCGGCGGGCTCGACCTCAAGCTCGCGCTGCACCACCGGCTGGCGACGTACGACGAGCGCGGCAACCTGCTGCCGATGCTTGCCAGAGATCTCCCCGCGCGCGACCGCGGCACGTGGGTCCTGCGGCCGGACGGCACCATGCAGACGACCTACACGCTTCGCCCGAATGCCAGCTGGCACGACGGCACGCCGCTGACCGCGCGCGACTTCGCGTTCGCCTGGACCGTCACCACGGATCCGGACATTCCGCTTTCGGGCCGGATCGGCTCGCTCATCGGTCGCATCGACACACCGGACGACCACACGCTCGTGATGGAGTGGGCCAACACCTATCCGTTTGCCAATGCGCTGGTGGACGACGCAATGGCTCCGCTTCCCGTTCACCTGCTGGAGGCCACCTATCGAAGCGACAAGGACCGCTTCCAGCAGCTCGGCTATTGGACGCGCGAATTCGTCGGGACGGGGCCGTTCCGCCTAGCGCAGTGGGAGCCGGGTAGCCACATCACCGCTCAGGCATACGACGGCTTTTACGGCGGCAGAGCCAAGGTCGACACCCTCGTCTTCCGCTTCATCGTCGACGAGGGAACGGCGATAGCGAACCTCCTGTCCGGCGCCGTAGACGGGGCCCTCGCGCGCACCCTGGACTTCGAATCAGCGGTCCAGGTGCGAGATGACTGGCTGCGATCTGGCAAGAAGCCACTCTTCATTGGCCAAACGACGCACTGGCGTCTGCTGGAGGCGCAGCTACGACCCGATATGGCGCGACCGACGGACATCCTGGACGTACGAGTGCGCCGCGGCCTGCTGCACGCACTCGACCGGCAGGCCCTGGTGGACGCACTGCTGGCCGGGAGCGCGCCGCCCTCGGACAGCTTCATCCCACCCGACGACGCGAAGTGGGAGTGGGTCAAGGACGCGACCGCGACCTATCCGCACGACCCGAGGCGTGCCCAGGAGCTATTCACCGAGGTTGGCTGGCGGCGCGCACCTAACGGGACGTTCGCTTATGCGAACGGCGAGCCGGTGAGCATCCCAATATGGACGAGACCGGGTGGAGATGCGCCAAAAGAGCTGGCGATCATGGCCGACAACTGGAAATCCGCCGGCGCCACCCCTGATCAGGTGATCCTCTCGGTGGGGCAGGCGCGCGACAACCAGGTGCTGGCCACGTTCCCAGGCTTCGCCACCAGCTCGAACCCGCTGTCGTTCGAGAACACGCTGAACGTGCTCTACGGCCAGCTCTGTCCAACGGAGCAAACCCGCTGGAACGGCCGCAACCACGGCTGTTACCAGAACCCGCGCATGGACCAGATCATCGATAGCCTGAAATCAGCCATCGACCCTCCCGACCAGCAGCGCGGCTGGCGCGAGATGGTCCAGATCTACACGGAGGAGCTGCCCGTCCTGCCGCTCTACTTCGTCGTCCAGGTCATGGTTTTCCGGGACGGCGTCAGCGGCGTGCGTGGCGACACCCGACCGCGCACGGCCCCAACCTGGAATGCCCACGAGTGGGACGTGACAAACGCGATTTGACGGCCCGGGATGATCTTGATAGACTCGGCCCGCACTTGAGGCTGGGAGATTCTGATGCGGGCGAGCACGGGACAGACGCCCGATCGCGAGCGCCGCCTCGGGCGAACGTCACGTGGATTCGTCGCCTCGGTCACATGCCTGCTGGCTGTCTTCGGCTGTGCGCCAGGCGGCGCCCCGACGTCCCGCGAGATCACGCCGGCGCCGGCGGCGGCGCTTGGCTGACCTCACCGCCTTTTGAGACTTGCCGCGCTGGGCCATCGCGACTTCCGTCTCTTCTGGTCCGGCCTGGTCGTTTCCGGCATCGGGAGCCAGTTCACAACCGTTGGAATGGCCTGGCAGATCTACGAGCTGACTGGCTCGGCACTGCAGCTCGGGCTCATCGGCCTGGCGCGCGCCGTGCCGACGATCGCGCTCCTCCTCTTCGGCGGCCTCCTGGCAGACGCGGTCAATCGACGCCACCTGATGATGATGGCGGAGGTCGGACAGCTCTTGGTGGCGGTGGCCCTGGCCGCCTGCAGTTTGCTGGACCTGGTGTCTCCGATCCTCCTCTACACCGTGAGCGCGTCGCTTGCCCTTTTCAGCGCACTGGAATCGCCCGCTCGCGCGGCAACGGTACCGAACCTGGTGCCTCGTGACGAGCTTACCAATGCCGTGGCTATGACCAGCTCGGTTCGCTACCTCGCGACAGTAGTCGGCCCATCGCTAGCGGGCCTGATAATCGCGGCGACGGGGCCTGCGCTCTGCTACCTGGTCGAAGGCGGGACCAGGTTCGTCGGGCTCATCACGCTGGTCCTGATGCGGCCGGTCGCCCAGGCTGCCAGCGGGCGACGGGCAATGTCGCTCACCTCGCTCCACGAGGGAATCGCGTTCGTGTGGACGCACCCGGTCATGCTCTGGTTGATGGCTCTGGACCTGGTGCAGAACTTCTTTGGCAGCGCCCGGACCCTCCTGCCCATTTACGCGAAGGACATCCTCTTCGTCGGGCCCGAGGGTCTCGGCGTTCTCTACTCTGCCACGGCGATCGGGGCGCTCGGGATGGCGCTCATCATGGGCACGATGGGACGTCTGCAGCGGCCCGGTCGCTGGGTCCTCATCAGCGTGGGGCTGTACGGCATCTTTACAGCCGTGTTCGCAATGTCCGGGAGTTTCTGGCTCTCTTGCCTGATGCTTGCAGCGGCTGGCGCAGCCAACTCCGTGAGTAATGTGTCACGCGGCACGATCAACCAGCTCATCACACCCGACGAGCTTCGCGGCCGCGTCACGGGGGTAAACAGCATGTTTACGACCACAGGCCCGCCGTTGGGCCAGTTTTCGGCGGGCGCAATGGCCGCGCTGCTCGGGCCGCAGACCGGGCCGCTGGCCGGCGCACTTCTCATCGTGGGCGTGGCGGCCGGGGTGGCGTCCATCGCTCGCCCGGTTCGCCGCTTCGAGATCGACCAGCTTGACTCCGTCAAGGAACCGGGCCGAGCCGGCTGAGACGCGCGCCACCCACCCAGCCCTTGCCCCGTCGCGGGGGCTGTTACCGGCTGAGCTCCAGAAGGTATGAGGTAATGCAACCGCTCGAGCGTCAGGCGATCCGTGCCGTGACTTCGACCTCGAGCAGCCCACCCTGGGATGCGTAGTTGTCGACGACCTCGCACTCGACCAGGGGAACGTCCGCCTGCAGATATTGGTGGAGGTACTTCTTGAGGTCACCCGGGCTCTGGTCCCGACGCAAGAAGCATGACACCAGAAATGCCTCATTCCATGTGGCCCCGGCCATCGTCAGCGAGCTACCGAGAAGCGAGATGATCTCCTCAAGCTGGACGGCCAAATCCGGGCTGGTGATCATCCTCTTCGCCTCTTCACCAGTCAGGAACACGAACGAGTCCTGCGTCACATAGCGACAGGGGACCTTCGGCGGGTCGTACTCCACGATCGCCTTTTCGGTGTCGGGTCGTGAAGGTCGCATGGCGATGAGATCGAATGCCACCAGCGACTCCGAATCGAATGCCGGCGGTGCAATGAAGCTCGAGCTCGATGCCCTGGACCTGCCTGATAGCGTCTTCACCCGCACCTGGCTGGCGGTGGAACGACTATCGCGATCGCGGGCCCACAACCGCGTCCTGACTGTGTTTTCCAGGGAAAGGCCCAACCCGCGCAATTCGTCGTCCATGCGACGAAAAACGTCCTGCGCCTGCTCCTCGGCATTCTTTCCGTTGCCCTCACACGAGAGGGCCACGACCTCACTGCCATGCCAGTCGAATATCTTCGTTCGCATGTTGACCTCCCTGGAGCTCTCGACGATTCCGGTCCTCTGCAACGTCAGAGATTTACGCGCTTAGAAACAACGCCCCGATCCTTCCGCCAGCCGCGCGTTTTTCTGCTGAGGATGATCATCGGCAATGCCGGCTTGATTATCCCGTGGTCCACAGCTTGATTGGTACTTAATTCACATGCTTGCAGCGCTGGACTTGCAACCCCCAGGGGTGTACCGTGTCATCGGTACTACGACCAGTGGGAGGCTGTCGAATGTTGACTGCGCACGCCAACGAAGAGATCCTGATCTCCGCCGATTCGCACGTCTCTGAGGAGGGGGACTTCTGGGTCAAGAACCTGCCTGCCTCATTCCGAGCCTCGGCGCCTGAGTTTCGGACACGCCGACAGGTTGAGGAGGCCAATCGATTCGAGGAGAAACCCGGTGGATACGACCCCGCCGCGCGCTTGAATGAGATGGAGCAGGACGGGGTGAGCGCGGAGGTGCTCTACCCGACGCTTGGGCTGCGCCTCTTTGGACTCGATGACGCCGCTCTCCAGGAGGCGTGCTTCCGCCTCTATAACGACTGGCTCATCGAGTACTGTCAGATAGCGCCCGACCGCCTGGTCGGGATCGGTTGCATCGCCACCTATGACATCGACCACGCCATCGCGGAGCTGGAGCGCTGCAAGAAGGCCCAACTGGGCGGTGCCCTCATCTGGCAGGTCCCCCATCCCGATCTTCCACTCCATAGCGACCACTACAACCGCTTCTGGGATGCCGCGCAGTCCCTCGAAATGCCCATCAGCCTGCACATCCTCACCGGGCACAACTACAGCAAGGCGGGGTTCGGCACGGTCCGCGGCGTGGAGTCATATCGAAACAGCGTCAACTCCAAGACGTTCGACGCGGTGAGCGCCATGTGGGAGCTGATCTTCTACGGCGTCCTGCACCGCTACCCTGATCTCAAGTTCGTCATCGTCGAGAACGAGGTCGGCTGGATCCCATTCTTCCTCCAGCAGTGGGACTACTACGTCAGACGGTTCCGCGAGACCAACCCGCCGCCCTTCGACCAGCAGCCCAGCGACTACTTCAACCGACAGGTTTTCGCCACCTTCTTCGAGGACTCGGTGGGCGGACACAACCTCGCCTGGTGGGGCCAGAACAACTGCATGTGGTCCAACGACTATCCACACCCGAACTCGACCTGGCCGAACTCGCGATCGGTCATCGACCGTGACCTGGGGCACCTGGCGCCAGGGGTCCGTGCCAAGCTCGTCCGAGAGAATGTGGCCAGGCTGTACGGCATGAAGATCCCTCAAAGAGTCTAGGCATCGCTCGCACACCTCGGCACGAGTTCGTCATTGGTTGCGCCCAACAGGACGGGTTCGGCGTTGTTCCTCTCCCATCGCAATGCCCTCACCCCCGCCTCTCCCGCCGCGGCGGTGTTTCCGCTCACACTGGAGTGGGCGACGCTGTAGGCGTGGCCGTGGGGCCGGCAACCGCTTGGGTTGCCGGCACGGCCGTGGACGTCGGGCTTGCCTGAATCGTTGCGGTCGGCTGAACCGTCGGCGTTTCGACCGGTCCAGCGCACACCGAGTTGCTCGGTGCCGACTGCCCAGCTCCGTTGAAGGCCACAACCTCGTAGCAGTGCTGGACCGATCGATCCCACCCCGTGATCGTCCACTGCGTGGTGTTGGCGTTCACCGCGGCCACAGTATTCTCGCCTTCATAGATGTAGAAGCCATCGCGGTCGTTGACCGGGGCATTCCAGGTGAGCTGGACGGAATCCAACCCCAACACC
>JAERMM010000374.1 GCA_016844585.1 Chloroflexota bacterium
TAGGGACGCGGTACTACTTCCTGCCATCCCTGGCATTGATCGCCACCCTTGTGTGGATGCTCGGGCGGTCGCGGCCAGCCCTGGCTCGGCTAACGGCCGGCAGCCTGCTCGGCGTGTCATTGCTGCTGGGAATCCCGCTCGACTGGCGTTACGACCCCTTTACGGATATGAGGTACGCGCAGCACGTGGCCCGCTTCGAGAACGCGCCGCCCGGAACCCGTGTCGTCGTACCTCTCAACCCCGACGGCTGGTCAATGACGTTGATCAGGCGGTAGCACACTGCTCCACAAAGGCCCGCAGCAGACGGGCGCTGGCCGCGTGACCTGGCACCAACTCTTCCGGGTGAAATTGCACCGCGACCGCGAACGGATGATCCGGGCGCTCGATCCCTTCGATCACGCCGTCGGGCGCGCGAGCGACGACCAGAAACCCCGGGGCAACATCGCGAACGGATTGGTGATGCAGGCTATTCACCGAGAGAAACGTCGTCCCGAGGAGATCAGAGAGACGGGAGTCTGGCTCCACAATCATCTCGTGCGCCATGGCGTCTCGGGGCTCGACTCGATGCGCGAGGGGATCAGTAACCTGGCTGGGAATGTCCTGAAAGAGCGTGCCCCCGGCGGCGACGTTGAGACACTGCTGGCCCCGACAGATGCCGAGCACGGGCTTCCGCTCGTCGAGGGCCCATTGCGCAAGCTTGATCTCGAGGGCGTCGATAGCCTTGTCTGGTGAGCCAGTCTTTTCGTGCGGTGTCTGCCCATACAGGGACGGATCGAGGTCCGCGCCGCCCGGCAGCAGCAATCCGTGGAGCGTGTCGAAGAGGCTCCGCAGCGCCTCCTCGCCCTGGGGCATCGATAACAATGCCGCCGGCGCCAGGACGGGCGTACCCCCTGCAATTAGGACCGCTCGTATGTAGGAATGGTTGAGGCGGAATCCCTCGCGGCCTTGCTCGTTGGCCATGTTGGTGCAGGTGATGCCGATGAGCGGTCGCTTCAACCGCTGGTGGCCTGGGTGGCCGATGGCTCGACTACCTCGCCGTTGGGCTCGGCTGGCTCCACCATGTCGTCGCTGCCGTCCCGAGTCCGCCAACGTCGACGGCGGCGTTTGGTCGCCGACTCCACCTTCTGCAAATCGTCGAGGCTCTTCAGATAGTCGACGTACAGTACGCCATCGAGGTGGTCGATCTCGTGCTGGAGGATGTGCGCCATGCGCCCGTCCGATTTGAAGCGAAGCTCCTTGCCATGGCGGTCTTTCGCCCGAACGGCTATTCGCTCCGCGCGCGGTACCGTCCCCCAGTACCCTGGTACCGACAGACATCCCTCGTCTGCCATCCAGGAGCCTTCTCTTGTCGTGATCTCCGGGTTGACAAGGATCATCTGGTGCAGATCCTCCGTATCCTCGTCCACGTACTCAGCCACGATTACTCGGAGCAAGACACCGATCTGCGGCGCTGCGAGTCCCTGCCCATCGCCCTCTCGCATGGTTTCCAACATGTCCTCGATGAGGCCTTGAATCGAAGCATCGACTCGTTTAACACGAATCGACTTCTTTCGCAAGCGCGGATCCTCAAGGGTCAGGATGGGGCGAACGGCCAAATATCCCTCCGTGAAAGCTCCCTCTCGCGCGTGCAGAGGGCTGTGATTCGAACGCGCCGACAAAGTATACGCAGGGCTCCGATTTGCGCTCACACGGCCACAGGACGGCGAGCCGCGGCAAATGCGACCGATCCAGCGATCGTCGCTATCGCAAGAACGCCAAAACCCAGTCGGTAATTGCCGAATGCATCCGCCATTGAGCCCACAATGAGCGGGCCAGCGACGAGCCCGGCCGTCGTAACAACCGAAGCAAACCCCTCGATGGTGGCGAACGCGCGGCGGCCGAAGTAGTCTGCGCGAATGGCCATCATCAGTGGACCACGCATCCCCCAGCAGATTCCCTGGAGCGCAGCGAAGCCGAGGATGAGCGTCGGGTCGCCCGTGATGAGCAGAATCAAAGCCAATGTATGGCCGACCATGCCAATGATGGCGACGGTGCGCTTGTCCATCCGGTCGCCAGCGAAGCCACCAACGATCTGCCCGGCGATCGATAGGCCCGTCAGCATGGCTACGACACGCGCAGCCTCCTCCACGGACATCTGCACGTCCTGAACGAGGTAAGGAATCAGGTGGGCGCCGAGCGCAGAGATCAGAACCAGCGCCGACGTATGCCCGAGCGTGAGCAGCCAGAACGACGACGTGTGCAGCGCCTCCGAGGCCGACAATCCGCCCGCCAACTGGATTGTCGTCGCCCCTGATTGGGGGGAGCTGCGGGGACCCATGGTTGGCCTTGCCCCATCGGGCGCCCAACCGAAGGGCTCTGGCGCGTGGCGAATCAGGTGCGAGACGGGCAGTCCGATGAGCAGCACCAGGATCCCCGAATAGAGCGCCGTATCGCGCCAGCCAAAGGTCGTCAGTCCCAACGCGATGAAAGGAACGAGCAGCCCGGAGAATCCGTTCCCCATGGACGCAAACGCCATCGCCTGGGCGCGCCGCCGCTCGAACCAGTTGACCAGCACGATATTCACGGTGAGAAAACCGCCGAGCGCCGAGCCGACGGCGATGAGCAGAAAAACCGCGTAAAAGGCGACCACCGAGTCGATCTTGCTCATCAGGATGAAGCCCACCCCGAATGCGACAAGCCCGATGCGAACAACG
>JAERMM010000375.1 GCA_016844585.1 Chloroflexota bacterium
CGAGGTGGTCCAGGTAGGTCCGAAGGTCATTCCACCGCACGGGACGAGTCTCCTACCGAAATTCCCATTCGTGGACGTTCCAGCTAAAGACCCCTGTCGTGCCGGGCGATGTGGTCGGCGCAACGCCTGTGACCCCGGCTACGAATGCCACCGGGTTCATCTGCCAGTTGATCGGAATCGTGGGCATCTCTTCGGTGAGAATCTGCGCCATCCGCACGCGCTGACCAATGCGCTCCTCGGGATCGAGCGTTCCGCCGAAGGCGTTCGCCAGCACGTCGAATTCGGCATTCGACCAGGCGCCGGTATTCGTGCCGGAGTAGCGATTCTCAGGCGTGGGAATCGCGGCAGAGGTAAACGTCGCAACCAGGTTGTCTTCCTGCAGCCCGGTCGGCGACACGCGCGTGCCAGGGAAGCGGCTGTCGTCGGCCCGGTCGTTGCCGGCGTTGGAGGTGAATCCCTCGCGGACCTCAAAGCCGGCCTGGCGCCACCCGTCCGCGATGATGGTGCGCTGACTCGCATAGGTGGGACTGGTATTGGAGAGCAGCTCCAGGGTGAGCCGCCCATCGGTCGGGCTGATCAGCACTCCATCCGGTCCGCGGCTGGCGCCGGTCTCGAGCATCAGCTCGCCCGCTCGCCGGAGGTCGTACGGGTACTTGGTGATTGCCTGATCGATACGCTGATAGTAGGGGGTCGTCGGCAGGAAGATCGTATCTGCCACCATGCCGATTTCTTCGGAGGTCACGTCGGTCAGGACCTTTCTGTCGATTCCAAAGGCCATGGCGCGGCGCACGCGCGAGTCCATGAGCACGCGCGGATTCGCCAGCTCCGGCCGTAGCTGAAACTTGATGCTGAACCAGGCCTGCGGAGAGGCGAACACTTCCCCTGCCTTGTTCGAGGCCCACTGGCGCTTCAGCTCCTTGGCCTGGACGAAGTCGATGGAGTTGTCGGCGACCATGTGGATCTCTTCGGCCAGCATGGAGGCGAGCGCTGTACCTGCATCCGAGATGATGACGATCTTCACCCGGTCGATCTTCGGCCGTCCCAGCGCGTGCCCGTCGAAGGCAACGCCCTCGAGGAAGGCGCCCGGCTCCCAACGATCGAGCTTGTATGGCCCGAGCCCGATGAACTCGGTCGTCCAGTACGGATGGGCCGAGAACGCGTCCCATCGTTTTTCCAGGAAGGGCCGCTCCATGATGTGTCGCGGGAACGGAACCAGGCCCCGCAGATAGGATCCGACCTGCATGACGCCCGCGCCCGGGTAGGTACGCTTCCAGCGGACCGCAACGGTCCGACTGTCAGGGGCCTGCACGTCCTCGATCTCGCTGAGTGGCGGCAAGGCCGCGAGCCCAAGCTCGGGGATCAGGTCCACCTGCCAGGCGAACACAAAATCGTCGGCCGTAAGCGGCGCCCCATCCTGCCAGGTGAGGTTGGGCAGCAACTGGTAGCGGGTCTCCATCGTTCCATCTGGCAACACGCGCCACGTTTCGGTATTGAGTTGCGGAATGTTCTCCGCGAGGTACGGTCGCGCCACGCCGCGGTCGTCTACAAGGTCCAGCGCGGCATTGAACAGACGCGTCGGCGTGGCTCGCGAGGTGGTGGACCCCACCGTGAAGCCCGCCGCGATGGTCTGCGGCTCCGATTTGAGCGCGACGACCAGCGTACGGCTCGGCTGGCGAGGGCTCTCAGGCGACGGGGCGCCGCTGGTCCCACCGCCCGCGATTGGCGCCGCACAAGCGGTCATTGCCAGCGTGGCCAGTCCGAGCAGGCGGCAAAACCGCGGCCCGCTCATGGCGCCACCGATGCGTCACTCTGTTGCTCTTCGCCGCGCGTTACACCCGCGGCCCGACTCGGCGGAAACCATTGCTTCAGTGGCCGGCCCTCGGCCAGCGCTCGCAGCTCGCGGCTCTGCGCTTTGCGACGCAGAATCACGCTGGCGTCGGTGCGTCCGAGATGCTCGTTCTCGTGATCCGGAATGGCGCCCTGCCCCTGCTGCGTCACGTGGTCCTGGTAGGTGATGAGCGCCTCTGTTGGCAGATCGACCGAGTCGTAGTCCAGCTCGCCCCGAAGCGTCTGGGCGATCAATCCGACCTCGGTCTCTTCGCTGACACCGAGCGCTTGAAATTCCGCCTGCCACTCGTGGTACCGGCGCACTTCCTCATCGGTGTACGCATGTACCAGGGCCACGTTGAATGAGGTGTGCGTCTCGTCGTCGACCGGGACGCGCCATGCAAGATGGTCCATCCTCGGCGCATCGTGCAGCGTCGTGTATTGATCGGTGGCAATGCGGAAGCTGATGTTCGGCATGCCACGGGCGGTTCCCTCGCTGCCGCGCCGCGTGCCCACGGAGCCGAATCCGTACTCCGTCTCGATCGGAGTACTCTGCGGGATCTTTCCGTTCCAATTGCGCCAATCGCGCCCGGGCGAGCGATGGACGAAGTAGACGTGGATACCGTCGTTGTCGATGCTGTTGAAATAGTTGCAGTGTCGTGTGTAAGTCAGCACCTCGCGCAGTCCAGGCCCCTCGAAGTCCGGGTAACGAGGCAGCGATGGGGGCTCACCCTCGCCAAGGTAGGCAAAGATCAGGCCCAGGTATTCCTGAGTCGGGAAGCCGCGAATGCGGATCCGCTCGCAGAACGGATCAGGCTCGCCCGGCTGCTCCACGCATTGACCGCTCGGGTCGTATACCCGCGCAGCGAAAGTCGACCACGTGCGGGGTTCCGTCCTGGGCTCGGTAGACGGTGAGGTCCTCGCTCATGATGCGGACCGGCTTTGCCTTGCCGGGCGCCAGCTCATCGGATCGCTGCACCGGCTGCCAGAAGAGTCGCATGTATTTCCCGGACAGTGTGTCCGGGCCGGTGTGGTACAGATCGTTCCAGTCCTCTTCCGTCCAATTCCGCCCGTGTCCGTTGCCGTTCCGTCCGTTGGTGGTTGCCATCACGCCTACCTCCTCTGTTGTGTCGGGTCCAGGTGGGTCACGGGTTGTCACCCTGTCACCGTTGTCACCCAGGTCTTTTCGCAGATTCAGGCACGAGTCGCGGTCCCCGAACTGGCAGCCGCGCCCAGGCTATCCAGGTACTCGGCGACGATTGGGCTGTGCATACTGGTGCCGCCGCCGTGCAAGTCCGGCTTCCACGGGCCACGAAGCGCCTTATCGTCCTCGACAGGCAGGTCGATGCACACGTTCTTCGCCGGGTCGCGGAACACGTTCATCGGGTCTTCGCCCCGCTCCAGCTTTCTGAGGCTCTCCTCCAGCAGTCGGCGGTACAGCACGACGCCCATGTCCCCTCGGCCAAGGTGCTCGTTGCCACGGTTCGTCACGTCGCCCTGGGAGTACCACATCAGCACGTCCTGCACGAAGATCGCGGACATGTGCTCGTAGGGCGGCTCGCCGTTGTTCTCCAGCGGAGGTGTCGGCACCTCGTACCAGGGCGGCACGTCCCGCGTCTTAGGGATGTCGCGGTAGTAGCGATAGGAGTACTCGACCGTGTGGGTGTCGTCAATCGGCACCCGAATGAACATGACTGGCTGCGCGCTCCGACCAGCCTTTTCCGCCAAGGGGAACACCAGCGGGTGGCCGAGCGACCACATCTCATGCTCCTTGCTCACGCCCCCGCGTTGGCGCCGCTTGAGGATGCCGTACTCGAACTGGTCGAAGCCCACGTCCTCGTGCACGAGCTGGCGCTTCGGTCTTTCTCGCCGGCCAAGACGCTGGGCCGTGTAGTTGTCGAGATGGGTGTGGAGCCACTCCGAGTGCTGCGGGTCGGCAGAGTTCTCCATGATCTGCAGCCAGTTGCACGGGATCAATCCGATGCCAATATCCTTGGCGACGTCGTCCCGCAGGAAGATGTCCCAGTGGGGAATGAGCGGAGCGGGTTCCGGCCCCAGGTAGGCGAACACCATTCCGCCCAGCTCCTGCACCGGGTAAGCAGGGATGCGAATTCGCTCGTGGTACAGGCTCTCGGGATCGACGGTCTGCTCGAATGGCTGGGCGATGCACTGCCCGGTCGTGTCATACATCCAGCCGTGGTAGCTGCAGCGCAGGCCCTCTTCCTCCGGCACTCCGTAAAGCAGGCCGGCGCTGCGGTGGGCGCAATGGAACCCGACCAGGCCGAGACGATCCTGCCGGTCTCGGAAAAGGACCAGCGTCTCGCCGAGGAGCTTCACCAGCCGCGTGCCTGGCGCCGCCAACTGAGAGGCAGCGGCCACCGGGTGCCAGTAGCGGCGCAGCAGCTCACCCATCGGCGTGCCCGGACCGACCTGTGTGAGCCGGTCGTTCTCTTCCTTGTTCAATATCGTTCCTCCGCCAAGACCTGGCGCCGCGCGACCATTCGACGCGGGGTGGTAGGCGCATCCGTCGCCCGCGGGTCTCGATCGGCCACTCCAGCGCCGCCATGCCCGATCGATTCCGCGCGCCAGTATATGGCGCTTTACCGGTCGTGTCACGCGACGAGTTGCTGACGCGATGAGTGCTGGGTGATGACGATCAGCGAATCGGCCCGTCCAGGCGGCCAGTGAATT
>JAERMM010000127.1 GCA_016844585.1 Chloroflexota bacterium
GGCATTCAGACCGGGACTTCGAGCGCATCCGCGAGCTGAGTCCGCTCCGCACGCGGTTCTGGCCCCTCGCTAGCTGACCCTATCCGTCGAGACCGAGCCGATGAAGCCCGTGAAGAACAGGGGATGCGTCACGAGTCGCGGGGCTCTACCCGTTCTTGTACTGGACCCCGAAGCCACCCTTGGGGTAGTGCCACTCAATGTTGAAGTACGGGCAACCGATACGACACGCGCCGCATTCCACGCACTTCTCGTAGCTCACGCTGATCTTGTGGTCCTCGGTCTCCCATTTGTACACGGAGACCGGGCAGAAGATGGTGCATGGCTTGTCTACACAACGCGCGCACATCTCCGTATCCAATACGATGAGATGCGACTGCTCCTCGTCCGTCTTGAAACGGACGCTATAGAGCTTCTCTTCAACCCGCGCGCTTGGGGCCCGCTCATTGAGATTGAACGTCTTTTCGTTCGCTGCCATTATTTACCTTACGTCAGCGCTCGAAGCACGCCAAGACTATCCTTGACCAGATCCCACGGCGCTCGCTGCCCCAGCAATTGTCGCAGAATCCTTCGCTGCTTGTCCCTCTTTGGCACGCTGTCGACCGTCAGCAGCTCGTGCGCCGCCTGAACCAGCAGCTCTGGGTACAGCTCGAAGAACTCGCTCTTCCCCTGAAAGTAGCCCGACGTTCGGCTGTACATCTGCAGATCCTTCATGATGAAGCTGTCGTCGAGCAGCGCCTTGTAGCGCGACAGCGAGCGCGCCGAGAAGTCGTTGCGCTCGCGCGCTTCCAGAATGGTCTGCACAGCGAGCTTCGCCGACGCCAGAGCGAGGTTCGATCCCTCGCGATAGATGGCGTTGCTCATTCCAGCGGCGTCACCCACCACCAGCATGCCATCCGTGTAGACGGGCGGCATTGACGACGCTCCACCCTCAGGGATGAGGTGTGCCATGTACTCCTTCGACTCACCCCCCTCCAGGAGTTTTTTCAGCATGGGATGGGCCTTGAACCGCTCCATCAGGTCGTTCGGGTTGACCTTCTTCTTGATGAAGTCGGACAAAAGCGCGCCCACGCCAACTGAGAGCGAGTCGCGGTTTGTGTAGATGAAGCCGTAGCCGAGCATACCCATCGTCGAGTCGCCAAAGATCTCGATGGTCGCGCCCTCGTTCGCATTGAGAAGGAAGCGGTCCTCGATCTTCTCGCGGCTCATCGAGATGACCTCTTTGGTGGCCAGGGCCACCTGGTTGGGCGCCCGTTCCCCGTGGAGCCCTGCTTTCTTCGAGAGCAGCGAGTTCACGCCATCCGCGGCGATCACGACGTCTGCACGCACGTCGCCATCCGGCCGGCCCGTCTTCACGCCGACGATTCGCCCGTTCTCTCGGATGACATCCTCGACAACCGTACTGGTGATCAAGATTGCCCCGGCGGCGACCGCCTTTTCGGCAAACCACTTGTCGAACTTGACGCGCAGCACGGAGAACGCGTTGAAAGGCTCCTCCGCATAGCGGTTCGACTTGAACCCCGCCTGCAGCATCGAATCCGCGGTGAGGAGCCACATCCGCTCCTCGACGATCGGACGCTCGACAGGCGCATCTCGCCACCAGCCCGGAATGATTTTCTCCGTCGGCTGGCGGTAGAGGATCCCGCCCATCATGTTCTTCGTGCCGGGCTCGTCGCCACGCTCGATGCAAACGACGCTCAGGCCCGCCGTTGCGAGCAGATAGGCCGCGGCCGTGCCCGCAAGGCCGGCGCCGACCACCACGACGTCAAATTTCTCGCCTGCGACCTTGTCTGCCACTCCGTCGTCGTGTGGAGCGCCGTTGCCGTTCATCATGCGCTCGCCTGCTCCTCCTCGTCAGCGCTCATTCCATCGTCTACCGTCGGCGATACCACTCCCTCCAGCCGCATCTCGCGCAGCTTCCTCACGAGCGCGGGTACGATCTCGAACATGTCTCCAACGATGGCATAGTCGGCGGTCTTCAGGATTGGAGCGTCCGCGTCGCTGTTGATCGCGATGATCACGTCTGAGTCCTGCATTCCAACAAGGTGCTGGATCGCCCCGGAGATTCCGCAGGCGATATAGATGCGCGGCCGCACCGTCTGTCCTGTCTGACCCACCTGATGCTGATAGGGGATCCATCCAGCCATCACCGCGGCGCGCGACGCACCAACAACACCGCCGACCGCGTCAGCCAGATCGAAGAGCATGTCGAATGCTTTCGGTCCACCCAGCCCGCGACCGCCAGAGACGATGATCTCGGCGTTCGAGAGATCAACGTGGTGGCTCTCGGGGATGAACTCCACCACCTGTGTGAGAACATCGCCCTCTTTCAGTCCCAGCTTCTCCTTGATGACCTTGCCGGTTCGAGACGAATCGGCCTCTGGCACGGAGAAGACTCCGGGCCGGCATGTAGCCATCTGCGGTCTGTTTCGCTTGCACAAGATGGTGGACATCAGCTTGCCGCCAAAATCTGGACGGCTCGCATGCAGCAGGTGTCCCGCTTCCTCAATCGAGAGCTGTGTCGCGTCCGCGGCGAGCCCAGTCCGCACCAAAGTAGCCACCGCGCCGGCCACATCGCGGCCATGGATAGTTGAGCCGTACAGCACCACCTCGGGCTTGTGCTTCCGAATCAGGCTGGCCATCCCGTGCGCATAGGGCTGCGTGCGATACCGCTCCAGCACTGGGTCGTCGATGTAATAAACGGTGTCTGCGCCGTAGGAGATCGCCTGGTCGCAGAGATGCCGAACCTGATGTCCCAGCACCACGCCGGCGACCGGAACACCAATCTGCTGTGCCATCTCGCGCCCGATCCCCAGGAGCTGCCAGGCGACCGGAGCCGCCTCCCCGCCTCGATGCTGAACGTAAACCCAGATGCCTCGGTGGTCCGAGAAATCGACCACCGTCTCGGGAGCCATCTCCGGCGCCGTCATAATTCGCCGCCTGCCGCTGAGGCCGGTACCGCCGTCACGGGACTCACATGGGTCGATCGTGTCAGACCGAGCCCGGACAACACTTCGGCGAGCTCGGCAGCGGCGCGATCAGGATCGGAGCCATCGATGTTCGTCGTGCCGCTGCGTTGTCGGGGCGCGGGCGCCCACACCTTGCTCACGATAGTGGGAGAGCCCCGCAGGCCGATGTTCGGGTCGTCGTCGGCGATGCCGAGCGCGGCCTTATCCCAGATCTGAGGCTGGAACCGCGCTGCACGCACCATGTTGGGAAACGTGGCGTAGCGCGGAGCGTTTAGCTCGCGCGTACATGTGATCACCGCCGGCAGAGTCGATCTGACGATCTCACGGCCGCCCTCCACGAGACGGTGGACACGGACAAATCGTTCCTCGAAGTCAATCTCGTCGATCTTGAGGACTGAGGTGAGCTGCGGCCAACCCAGACGAGTTGCCACCCCGGGGGGAACTTGCCCGGTGTCACCATCCAATGCCTGGCGCCCGCAAAGCATGATGTCGACGGGGTCTTCGCGGTCCACCCGCTGAATTGCCTTCCAGATGACGTAGGAAGTGGCCAGCGTGTCGGCGCCGGCAAACCCGCGGTCGGCACAGAGAATCGCCACGTCGGCTCCGAGAGACACAGCCTCACGCAGAGCGTTGATAGCCTGGGTCGGGCCCATGGTGACCACCGTGACTTTTCCACCAAATCGTTCCTTGAGACGCACCGCCTCCTCGACCGCGTGCACGTCTTCTGGATTGACGATGGATGGAACGCCGGAGCGGATCATGGTGTTGGTGCGCGGGTCGATGCGAACCTCAGAGGTATCCGGAACCTGTTTGATCGAAACGACTGCGTGCATTTCTTGGCAATCCCTGTTGGGCGATCTGGACCGCTACCCGTGATTGGACTCGGTCGGCAACATGAGGCGCGCTGCGCCGGGCGCCTGCTGAGGAACCGAGGCGCTAGGCCCCGGAGCTACTGACCGACACCATCACCCTGCATACCGATTGGAGCCGGCTCGCACGCGGCGATAGTGCCCAATCTTGCCCAAACGACCTCGCCGCAGCGGGCTCAACGAACGACGAACGAGAGAGCAACGAGCAAGACCACCAGGCTCCCGGCCAGGACGCCGATGCGACGAAGGTCACTCACGACGTAGGAATAGCTTGCAATGCTCTGGCTGAACGTGCGCGCTGGCGCCGCATTGCGACGCGCGCCCATCCCCATCATTGGCCGCGCCGAGATCGCCGCTGGGCGGGCATCCTCGGCCGCCTCGGCGAATCGAGCGCTGGCAACTCCACCACTCGCGAAATGGTGGGCAGCCGGTCGCGCCGACCGCTTCTTCGAATTCGGCGCCGGACGGCGCCCCCGCGGAGCCTTAGGCACGTGGCCTCCACACCTTTGGCCCACGAACCTTCTCGGGGCACGCTCGGCCAGATTATACCGAACCGTCGAAACGGCGAACCACGGGACGCTCTCCAATCTGATCGAGACGCTCGTCCACTCGGTCGTGGAGACCTCCCCCGGGGAGAACATCGCCAAGGGGCCTGAGCACGAATTGACGATTCCATAGCTCCGGGTGGGGCAGGATCAGCTCTTCGGTTTCGAGGACAACTTCGCCGACGAAGATCAGATCGATATCGATGAGCCGCGGTCCCCAGCGCTCGGATGGCAGGCGCCCCATCTGACGCTCGATCGCCTTTGCGTCACGCAGCAGGTCCACCGGTGACAGCTCCGTCGCGACTGCCACAATCGCGTTGAGGAACCAGGGCTGATCTACTGGCCCGACAGGCTCGGACTCATAGAGCGGAGAGAGGCTGAGGATCCTCGTACCGCGCAGGGCTGCCAGACGCTCCACGGCGCCCCAGAGATTCCCGGCCCTATCGCCAAGGTTGGACCCCAGACCCAGATAGGCGACTTCGACTTTCGGAGCGGAGGGCAAGAAGTACCTATCGCCGCTCGTCGCCAAGAAGTGCGAAGAACTCGAGACGCGTCGCCTCATTCACACGAAATACGCCCCGATTGGCTGAGGTGACCACTTTGGCGCCGGGCTTCTTGACACCGCGCATGGTCATGCAGAGATGCTCCGCGGTCCCAACAACCGCCACACCCGCAGGCTGCAGCTCCTGCATAAGGATGTCGGCGATCTGGCTGGTCAGCCGCTCCTGAAGCTGAAGGCGGCGCGCGAAGATCTCGACAACCCGCGCCAGCTTACTGATGCCGACGACACGTCCACGAGGAACGTAGCCCACGTGGAAGTTGCCATGGAACGGCAGAAGATGATGCTCGCACAGTGAATAGAAGGGGATATCGCGAACGATGACCATCTCCTGGTGGTCCTCGTCGAATCCAACCTGCAGAACCTCGCGCGGGTCCTGCTGCGTTCCCTGCAGGATCTCCTGATACATCTCAGCCATGCGGCGCGGTGTATCGACAAGGCCTTCGCGGGTCGGGTCCTCACCGACAGCACGCAGGAGCTGGGTTACCGCGGCCTTGATTGCGTCCACGTCGAACACCTGGGCGCCATTGGGACTGATCACGCTCGAATCCCTCCAGGGCCGGGACATGCCTTCACCCTAAGCTCTCTCCCAGGGAGAGAACGCATGGCGCCAGATTCTATCACCGTCATCGACCGCGCCCGGCTCGCCGCGCAGCCAACACCTCGTCCCAGAGGGCGTGGGCCACGTCGATCTTGGGAAGCAGCGGCAGGTCAATGCTGGTGCCATCCGACCGGATCATCGTGACCTTATTGGCGTCGCTCGCAAAGACGCCCCCGGGTTGCGACACGTCATTGGCCACGATCAGGTCGAGGCGTTTGCGCGCCAACTTTGCGCGCGCGTTCTCAACCAGGTTCTCGGTCTCGGCCGCGAACCCGACAATCAGCGGCCGCTGCCCGTTCGAGCCCAGCCCTGCAACTTCGCCGAGGATGTCGGGCGTGAGCGCCAGTTCGAGCAGCATGGAGGAACCCGACTTCTTGATCTTGTCCGGCGCGATTTCGATGGGCGCGTAGTCCGCCACCGCCGCGGCCATCACCAGGACGTCGATCTCCGCGAACGCCGCAACGACCGCGTCGCGCATTTTGGTGGCCTGCTCTACATCCACTGTGGTGATGCCAGCGGGCGGCTGCTGACCCGTCGTTGTGATGAGCGTGACCACAGCTCCACGGTCGCGAGCTGCCTCAGCCGCAGCGTATCCCATCTTGCCCGACGATCGGTTCGATACGTAGCGCACCGGATCGATGGGCTCCCGAGTCCCGCCCGCGGTGACGATGACGCGCCAGCCGCTGAGGTCGCCGCCCTGGGCAAGGAGGTGCTTCGCGACGTCTACGATCATCTCAGGAGGCGCAAGCCGGCCCTCGCCGCTTGCCCCGGATGCGAGGTGTCCGCTCTCTGGCTCAACTACCGTCCAGCCCCGCGCCCGAAGCGTCGCCAGATGCCCCTGCGTCGCGGGATGCAGCCACATGTTGGTCTCCATCGCGGGCGCGATCAGCCCCGGCGCAAGCGTCGCCAGGGCCGTGGTCCCCAACATATCGTCGGCAAGGCCGAGGGCCAGCTTGGCAATGCTGTGAGCAGTGGCGGGCGCCACGACGAGGAGGTCGGCTCCGTGGCCAATCGACACGTGCCCGATCTCGGTCGCTGCCAGCAGCTCGAACATATCCCAGGCAACCGGCCGATGGGTGATGGCTTGAAAGCTCAGCGGCTGAACCAGTCGAGTGGCCTCAGGCGTCATCACGACGTCGACCAGGGCGCCCTGCTGGGTGAGGCTGCTCGCGATCGCCACGGCCTTGTAGGCCGCGATACTCCCAGTGACGCCGAGCGCAACCCTTCGCCCGCGTAGCGGATTGCGGCCTGGAGCGGAGTCAGTCACCTCCGGCCTCGCCGGAGTTGAGGTCTGCCAGCAATCGGAGGCCCTTCAGCGTCAGGTCGTGATCGACCACGCCTATTGCGCTCGTCTGGCCGGCAATGATTTCAACCAGCCCACCCGTGCCAACGACGACGGCGTCGCACCCCAGTTCGCCCTTGATCCGCGCCACCAGACCCTCCACCAACGCAACGTATCCGAAGATCGCTCCTGATTGTAGGCAGGCAACGGTGTTGGTCCCGATAGCGCGCTCCGGGGCCACCAGGTCGAATCGCTGCAGCCGCGCGGCCCGCTGTACCAGCCCATCCACAGAGGTCAGAAGACCCGGCGCGAAGCTTCCGCCCACGAATGCGCCATCGGACGACATCACGTCGAAGTTCGTCGCCGTGCCGAAGTCGACGACGATGGATGGTGCCCCGTACAGCCTGACGGCGGCGAGCGCGTTGGCGATGCGATCACCACCAACCTCAGCCGGATTGTCGACCGACAGGGGTACTCCGGTGTTGATCCGCGACGATACGACGAGGGGGTCGACGTGCAGGTACCGGCCCGCGAGCTGTGCAAAGGTGCTGCCAAGGGCGGGAACCACGCTGCACAGAACCATACGATCGATCGCATCGGACGACAGCTCGGCATGATCCAGCGCCCAGATCAGCTGCGCGGCGTACTCATCGGACGTCCTGGCCCGGTCGCTCGCCCAGCGCCAGCTGCCGCACAGTCGCTCCCCGTCAAACACCCCAACCTTGACGTCGGTGTTGCCGACATCTACCGCAAGAAGCATTACCGGCGCTGAGGACTAAGGGGCCGTGTATGAATTACTTGCGCTATCGGTCCGGTAGGGCTGGGGCTTGTCCCCAGCCGTCCGGTTCGGCGATGGCCGCGATGCGCGGCGGGGGACAAGCCCCACGCCCTACCGGACGCCGTGCCCCAGGAAGTTATTCTTTGACCACCCGTAGGGATCTCAGCCCTTACTGACGGGAGTCAGCTTCAGGACTTCGTTCAAGCTGCCAGAGCGGTAGCCCTCCAGGTCGAGCGTGACGTACTGAAAGCCCAGCTCCTTCAGCCTCCTGGAGACGGGTTCGGCGAGACCGTCGCTGAAAAAACGAGGAATGTCCGCTGGCGGCAGCTCGATGCGGGCAGTGTCGCCGTGGTGGCGAACGCGCACCTGGCGGAACCCCAGCTCGCGGAGCAGCTGCTCCGCGCGGTCTATCTGCTCCAGTTTCTCACGCGTCACGCGCTGGCCATACGGCAAGCGGGACGACAGGCAAGCCATGGCTGGCTTGTCCCAGGTTGCCAGGCCCATCTCTCGGGAAAGCAGGCGGATCTCTGGCTTACCGAGCCCAGCCTCCAAAAGTGGACTGCGGACGCCGTGCTCGCGCGCGGCCTGCGCCCCAGGACGGTAGTCGCCAACGTCGTCGGCGTTGAACCCGTCAGCCAGCGCCGAAAGCCCATGCTCGCGAGCCACCGGGATGAGTGTTTCCCACAGCTCGGTCTTGCAGTGGTAACAGCGGTTCGATGGGTTTGAGACGTAAGACTCCTGCTCCATCTCGTGAGTGTCGGCCACAAGATGCCGCGCGCCAATCTCCCGGGCCAGCCCTATTGCGTCCTCAAGTTCGCGCGCCGGATAGCTGTCCGAGCGAGCCGTCACACCCAGTGCACGTTCCCCGAGCGCATCGGCGGCCACCTTGAGCAGAAACGCCGAATCCACGCCGCCCGAGTAGGCGACCAGGACCGAGCCCATGTCGAGCAACAACGACCGCAGCTTCTCGAGTTTGAGATGCGTTTCGTCCATCTGGCGGCTCGCGATGGAGCCCAACTCATTGCGCATAGCCAGCTCCGGCGGTTGCGACGATCTTGGACGTCTGTTCCCGGCGGACTGCCGCCTCAAGCGTTCCGCCGCCGACGACGAGATCACCATCGTAGAACACGATCGTCTGTCCAGGGGTGATGGCACGCTGCGGGGAGTCGAAGCGCACGCGCACGCCACCATCGGCCGGCTCGATCGTTACAGGCGCCTCTTCAGCCTTGTATCGGATCTTTGCGGTGGCGTGCATGGGTCCGTTCAGGCCCTCGATCGCCACCCAGTTCACCCCGGCGGCAAACGCTTCAGACTGGTACAGGCCGGCCTCGTCTCCGATCACGAGCACGTTTTCGTCGGCCAGGATCTCAGTGACGAACAACGGGCGGCTGGACGCGATACCGAGCCCGCGTCGCTGGCCTACGGTGTAGTAAGCAACGCCTTCGTGCGTCCCGACGACCCGCCCGTCAGTGTCGACGATCGGACCCGGTCGCGCAGACGCCGGCTCATGCTGCCGAAGGTAATCGCGGTAGTTCTTCGTCGGCACGAAGCAGATCTCCATGCTCTCGGGCTTGCCCGCAACGTGGAGACCCAGGTCCTCGGCGAGGCGTCGCGTCTCGTCCTTCGACAGATCGCCGAGCGGAAAAATCGCCCGCGCCAGTCGTTCCTGGGTCATGACGTACAGCACGTACGACTGGTCTTTGCGCGCATCGGCCGCCTTCCGCAAGGCCCAGCGCCCGGTGTCCGTGCGCGCGATGCGAGCGTAATGTCCCGTCGCGACGTACTCGGCCCCAAGCGCTTCGGCCTTTGCGAGCAGCGCATCGAACTTGATGAACTGGTTGCAGCGCACGCACGGGTTCGGCGTGCGGCCGCGACGGTACTCGTCGACGAAGTTGTCGATGACGTGCCGCTGGAACACGTCCCGAAAGTTGACGACGTAGTGCGGCACGTCGAGCTGGGCGCATACACGGCGAGCATCTTCCACCGCGCCAAGCGCGCAGCATGCATCCTCCCGCTCGATGACTGCCAGGTCATCGCCCTCCGGCCATACGTTGAGCGTGATTCCGATGACGCGATGCCCGGCGTTGACCAGCATCGCCGCGGCGACCGAGCTATCTACGCCACCGCTCATTCCGACCAGAACTGTTGGCGACAACAAGGAACTCCTCGCAGATACAAAATGATTGTACCGCCCGCCCGGCGCTGTCCCGCGGCACGACGGTACAATCCGGGGGCGCAGAGGGAACCTGAGACCATTGGAGTCGCGCCATTGGGCATCGAAGAGCGCCTGCAACAGCTCGGTATCGAGCTGCCACCCCCGCCTCAACCGGTGGGAAACTACATCGGCGCCGTGCAGGTTGGTGACGTGGTCTACCTGGGCGGGGTATCCAACCGCGTGCGTGGGCTCCTGAAATATCGCGGCAAGCTGGGCCGTGAGCTGACGCTCGAGCAGGGGTACGATGCCGCTCGAATGGCGGCGATCAACCACCTGGCGATCCTCAAGGTCTTCCTCGGCGACCTGGACCGCATCGAGCGGATCGTCAAGGTTGTGGGGCACATCAACTGCGCGCCGGGGTTCAACCAGCTTCCGCCTGTCCTGAATGGAGCGTCCGACCTGCTGGTGGAAGTCTTCGGCGACCGGGGCCGGCACACGCGTCTCGCGCTCGGAGCGTCCGAGCTCAACGACGACGTTCCGGTCGAGACGGAGATGATCGTGCAGGTTCGGCCGTACGCCTCCAGCTATGGCGACGAGGAGCCTTCCTGACACCGGACGTTGCGGTCGTCGGCGCTGGGGTGATCGGGTGCGCGATCGCGCACGGGCTCGCCCGCCGCGGCGCGCGCGTGACCGTTATCGAACGTACCGGCGTCGCGGCCGAGGCGTCCGGAGCGGCGGCCGGCATTCTAGCCCCGCGCGTCTACAACGCCGATGAGCCCGTGTTCGCCCTCGCCTTGGCCAGCGACCCGCTCTTTGGACCGCTTCTCGACGACCTGCGTGCGGCCACAGACCTCGACACCCAGTACGTCCGCTCTGGAGTCCTCGATCTGGCCTTCGTGGAAACCGACGCGAAGCGCCTGCAGGACAAGCAAAGCCGGCTGCTCGGCCATGGACACGACGTTCGCTGGCTCTCGGCCCGAGAGACCATCGAGATCGAGCCTGAGGTCAGCGAAGGCGTCCTCGGGGCCTTCTACGACGCTGACGCACATCACATCCACCCGGAGCGATTCACCCGAGCCCTGGCGCAGGCGGCAGCGCGGCGAGGCGCACGCTTTCAGCTAGGCGTCGACGCAATTGGCCTGACCGGGGAGGGCGGGCGTGCAACCGCGGTGCGAACGAGCACGGGCAATGTCGCCGCCGGACACGTCATCATCGCCACTGGGTCATGGAGCACGTTCAGTGAGGACTGGATCAAGGCGCCGGTCCCAATTTACCCGGCCAAGGGGCAGATCCTTACCGTCGCGGCGCTCCCGTCGCCCATTCGTCACATCTTGAATCAGCACAGCCTACACGGAGGTGGCGGCGGACAAGCAGTCGATGGGCTGCGCGGCGGCCGGGGGATTTACCTGGTTCCGCGCGTGGACGGCACCGTTGTCGTCGGCGCCACAATCGAGCGCGTAGGCTATGACAGGGCGCTCACGGCAAGCGCACTCGCCTGGCTGCTCGGAAGCATCCCGTCGCTGGTCCCATCGCTGCGCGACGCTCGCTTCGATCGAGCCTGGACGGGCCTGCGCCCGGCGACGCCAGATGAGCTTCCGATTGTCGGGCGGGCGCCAGGGTGGGAGAACGTGACGCTCGCGACTGGCCACTACCGCAGCGGTATCATGCTGGCGCCGATCACCGCGGCGCTGGTCACGCGCCTGATCCTTGACGGCGAGCGTGATCCCCTTCTCGACGCTCTGGACCCAGCCAGATTCAGCCACGGCGGCGGCGCTCGCCAGTCGTCGGAAACGGCCGTACAATAGCTCAAAAGGAGGCCCGATCATGGCAGTTGCAACACCAAGCACGGACAAGGCGCTTCCTGGCGACGCCTTTCTGGACCTGCTCGAGGAGATCCGCGGGGAGATCCTCGGCGGCGAGATGCTGCGCAAGCCGATCAGCGGCATGACGCCCGAGCAGATCGGCGCGTCGAAGCGCAAGAAGCACCTGGGCGGCGATGCGAACCATCGATTCGAGGGCGAGCGCTATCTGAACTGCACGGACAGGACCATTCGGCGGATGCAGCTCCGCAAGCTGGTGGACGAAGGCGGCCAGACGAGCGTGGGCGGGCCGACCCCAAGCCACCCGACGTTGGACCGCTGGCATTCGATGGAGTTCGGGCTGACTGAGGAAGAGATCAACCAGCTCGAGATGACCGACCCGAGTCCGGAACAGCTCATCATCCTTGGCTGGTGGGTGCACATCCAGCGCAACTCGCCCTGGCAGGTCGCCCTCGGAACGGCAATGGCGGGAGAGGGCGAGAAGCGCGTTCCGGGTCGTACCGAGCGCTTCATCCAGGAGCTCGATGACCTGAAGCGTGAGTACGCCGCGATGGGCGTCAACGTGGAGCGCGCCATCGCACTCAAGACCGAGCACGCGCCCATTGGCGTCGACCTGGAGCACGCGGAGTTCGGCGCGAACGTCGTCAGGCGCTACGTCAACACTCCAGAGTTGCAGGACGGCGTGCGCAATGCCTTCATCATGTCGCTCCAGGGCCGCGGATCGAGGACCTTCTAGATGAAATTTGATCAGGAATCCCGCCCTGAAGGGCCGGGCTCAACCTGCGAGGACGGCCTTTCAGGGCCGCGACCTTAGTGAACCACCCACCGTTTGGACCCGACGACCTGAAGGACCCACCGCTGAGCGGCGACGACTTCATCAAGCTGTTGCACGATCAGCGAGCGGAGAGGCATCCCGAGCCGCCGCCCTTCTACCAGGCGCTGTTCGATGGCAGCCTCAAGCGCGCGTACGTCGAGTTGTGGGTCAAGAACATGTATGCGTACTGGGACGACGCCATGGTGACCAGCACCGGGGGGATCTTCGTCAAGACGAACGAAGAAGACGTGCGCAGCCACATCCTGCGCAAGATGGTCTGCATCGAGGGCAAGGAGATCGTGAACGACCTCATGGGCTGGGACACACCTGCCTACGAGGAGCTGTGGCTGCGCCTCGGCGACGGGCTCGGCCTGCGGCGCCAGGACGTCATCGACTGGAAGACGTTCACCCGCTCTCATTTCGCCATCTCCACGCTGTGCCTCGCCTCGCGCTGGTGGGAATGGACCTGGCTGGACGGAGTTGCTAGCTTCTACGCTGGCGACCAGTTCGGCAGCGAGTATCTTGGGCGCGCCGCCGATGCCCTGAAGAACCACTACGGGGTGGCGGATTCCAGCCTGGAGTTCTTTCGCGCCTACGTCGGCGATGCGAGCGAGGACCTGGCCTGGGAGCGCGAGGCGCTCGCCTACTGGGCATGCACCACAGAGCGCCAGCTTACCGCGGCACGGGCGTTCCGCAATCGGCTGGACATCGAGTACCAGATGGTCCTCCCGCTGCAGATGGCGTCCTCTGGCGAGCGCATGCCGCTCCAGGTGCCGTGATCTGGGGGCCGCCGCCGTGAACGGCGGGCCTGGGAACCAAATCGAAGGCCCGGCCTTCAGGCCGGCGTTGCACCAACGCCAAAGTGAACGGTATTGGGGTTAGGGTGAGGGATTAGCTCGAGCGATTCCACTGCCTGCGAGGAGGCCAGCATTGCAGACCCTTGACGAATACGACCTGATAACCCGCGTTGGCCCCGACACCCTGATGGGGAACGTGCTGCGCCGCTACTGGTTGCCGGCTCTGGTGATCGAGGACCTGTCAGCGGCTGACTGCCCACCCGTCCGAGTGCGCTTGCTCGGTGAGGACCTGGTCGCCTTCCGCGATAGCAACGACCGGTTCGGTCTCCTCGAAGAGTTCTGCCCGCATCGATGCGCGTCGCTCTTCCTCGGTCGCAATGAACAGTCCGGCCTTCGGTGCGTCTATCACGGTTGGAAGTTCGACGTCGAGGGCCGCTGCATCGACATGCCGACTGAGCCGGCTCACAGCACCTTCAAGGACCGCGTGCGTGCCAATGCCTATCCCCTGGCTGAGCGGGCGGGCATCCTGTGGGCATATCTCGGACCGCCCGAGAAGCAGCCGCCCCTGCCTGACATGGAGTGGATGAGGGCTCCCGCTTCACACCGATTCGTGTCCAAGACGATCGAGCGAGCCAACTACTTGCAGGCGCTCGAAGGCGGCATCGACACCGCCCACTCCTCGTTCCTGCACAACAACAATCTGGGAGACCGCACCAGTTTCCGCCAGATGGACGGGGCGCCCACACTCGAGCTGGAGCGCACCGACTACGGGTTCCAGTACGCCAGCCTTCGCGACATCGGCGAGGATGGAATCTACCTGCGCGTCTATCAGTTCTTCATGCCCTTTACGCAGTACCGTTCCCACCAACTTGAGGGACGGCGGGGGGCAGGCCGGGCCGAGATCCCCATGCTGAAGGGCCACCTGTGGGTTCCGATCGACGACGAGAACACGTGCGTCTACAACTTCATGATGTCGGTCGACGAGGACAAGCCCTTCGATGCCGAATATGTGGAGCGGGAAGAGACGGCCGGCGGCCGCGGCTCGACCGGTGAAACGACGGTCCGCCACCGAGTCCGCGAGAACGACTGGCTCATCGACCGCGAGATGCAGCGAACCCGTAACTTCACCGGCATCGTCGGCGTGAATACGCAAGACCTCGCGGTGCAGGAGAGTATGGGCCGCATCGTCGATCGCAGCCGCGAGCATCTGGGCAGCACCGACCGAGCCGTGATGACCTGCCGCGCGATCATGCGCGAGGCCATCAAAGACGTCGCCGAGGGCATCGACCCGCCCGGCCTCGATCCCTCGACCTATCGCCACCAGCGTGCCGCCGACGTGGTTATTCCGAAGGGCGTCCGCTGGCAGGACGCCGCGGGCCGCGAGCTGGTCGCGCGGCACTAGTTCTGCCTTGGGCGTGGTAACTGCCTGGGAAACTTATCGATGATGGCCTCGACATAGCTACCATGACCGTCCACCCGATCCAGCCCGACGGAGGAAGCTCTTTCGCACTCGCCTGATACTGCACTGCCGTAGTATCCTCTAGGGGAGGGCCTGGGTGAGTGGCGACAACGGCGAATTCGAGGGCTTCGAGTGGGATCAAGCAAAGAGCGATGCGACCGCGGCCGAGCGTGGCTTCGGATTTGACGCCGCCGCACAGGTTTTCAACAGTGACTACGTCGAGCGGGAAGACCTGCGACACGACTATGGTGAGCGTCGGTTCATTGTGACCGGTAAGGTCCAAGGACTTGTTCTGTCTGTGGTCTGGACCGCACGCGGCAGCCGCCGACGGATTGTCAGCGCTTGGCAAGCATCAAGCCGAGAAAGGCGTGAGTATTATGAGTATTGTGAGGCGGTCGAACGAGCAGATCCGCAAAGCGAAGCCTCGCATTGACATCGAAAGGGTTAACTCGGCGACGGAGGCAGAAATCGCGCGCTGGAAGCGCGAAGACGGCATTGACGATTCGAGGCTCGGGCCACCACGCTATGTGCGAGTGGGCACGG
>JAERMM010000128.1 GCA_016844585.1 Chloroflexota bacterium
CCCTGGCCCCCGCCTGGAGAGGGCGTTGTGACCCCCGCCCCCCGACTGAGCATCGTGATCCCGAATTACGACGGCGAGGAGCACCTCACCGCTTGTCTCGAGGCGTTGGCCGAACTCGATTATCCCGCCGACAGGCGCGAGGTGATCGTCGTCGACAACGGCAGCAAGGACGGCTCGGTTCAGCTCATCCGAAGGGACTTCCCGAGCGTTCGGGTGGTGCAATCGGGCAGCAACCTCGGGTTAGCGGCGGCCTGTAATCGTGGCGCCCATGAGGCTACGGGTAGCGTCGTCGCGTTCCTCAACAATGACATGCGCGTTCAGCCGGGCTGGGCTCGGGAGCTCGTGCAGCCTCTGATCGAGCAGTCCGACGTCGCCGCGACCGGCGGAAGGATCTTGAGCTGGACCGGCAAGGCAATCGATTTCGTCGGCGGCACCGTCAACTTCTACGGCCACGGTTTTCAGCCGCTGCACGGGCGCCCTGCTGAGGAATCCGAGTTGGCAGGACCGAAGCCATTGCTTTTTGCCTGCGGCGGCTCGATGGCCGTACGACGGGACGTGTTTCTCGCTTGCGGCGGCTTCGATGAGGACTTCTTTGCATTCTTCGAAGACATCGACCTGGGCTGGCGCCTCTGGGTGCTGGGTTACCGAGTCCTTTACGTCCCGAGCGCGGTTGCCTATCACAAAGGCCATGCCACCGGGAGTCGAATGCCCGCTCACCAGCTCAGGCTGTTGTACGAGCGCAATGCGATGGCGACCATTATCAAGAACTACGACGACGCGAATCTGGCGCGTGTGCTCCCCGCCGCCTTGTTCCTGGCCGCGAAGCGGGCCCTGGTGTACGGCCACGTCGATACGTCTCCGTACGAGCCCTGGGCGGACGCGTCCGAAGAGGTCGAGCAGATCCGTCGCGTCGGTACGGCGCACATGGTGGCGCTCGCCCAGCTATCCGATCAAGCCGACCATCTCTGGGCCAAGCGCGCAGCCGTCCAGAACGCCAGACGGCGGGGCGACCGGGACGTGCTCGCGCTTCTCGAGGAGCCCTTCCAGACGAACTGTCTGGATGAGGACTACATGGAAGTTCAGCGCGGCGTGCAGCGAGTCTTCGGGATCGATCGACTGTTCGAGGCGGCGCGGGTTGCACCGCGGGTGCTCATCATCAGCAACGATACGGTGAATGCGCGCATGGCTGGTCCCGGCATCCGCTGCTGGGAGATGGCGAAAGTCCTGGCTCGGTCACAGACGGTGACGCTGGCGGTACCCAACGAAGACCCCCCTTGTGTGGATGGATTCCAGATCGCGACGTATGCGTCGAAGACCGGACGGGAGCTACGCGAGCTGGCGGCGGCTCACGATGTGCTCGTCGTACAGGGATTCGTGCTGCACCTGTTTCCCTATCTCGCGCAGCTCGGCAAGGTTCTGGTCGTCGACCTGTACGATCCGTTCACACTGGAAAATCTGCACGTGTTCTCCCACGATCCAATGGAGGAGCGCACCACGGTTCACGAGTCGCACCTGGGCGTGCTGAACGCGCAGATCCGCGCCGGGGATTTCTTCCTGTGCGCCAGCGAGAAGCAGCGAGATTACTGGATAGGGATGCTGGCGGCCAACAACCGCATCAACCCGCACCAGTACGACGCGGATCCCTCGGTGCGGAACTTGATCGACGTCGTGCCTTTTGGCGTGCAGTCAGAGCCGCCGCGCCGGACCGCTCCGGCGCTGAAGGGCGCCTACCCCGGCATAGGTGTGGACGATCGGGTGATCCTCTGGGGCGGCGGCATATGGGAATGGTTCGACCCCCTTACGCTTATTCGCGCGGTCGGCCGCATCAACGAGACGCGGCCAGAGGTCAAGCTATTCTTCATGGGGATCAAGCATCCGAACCCGCTGGTGCCGGACATGGCAATGACCGCCCGTGCCATGGATCTGGCGCGCGAGCTGAACCTCGAAGGGAAGTCGGTCTTCTTCAACGAGTGGGTCCCCTATGACGAGCGGCAGAACTACCTCTTGGAAGCGGACGTGGGCACGAGCCTGCATTTCGAGCACCTGGAGACCAGGTACTCGTTTCGGACGCGCGTGCTCGACTACATCTGGGCGGGCCTCCCGGTCGTGTGCACCGGCGGTGACGCGGTCGGCGACCTCGTCGAGAAGCATGACCTGGGCCACGTTGTTCCAGTCGCGGACGTGGACGCGGTCGTCGATGCGCTGTGCGCGGTGCTCGATGCCCCGGGCGGGCGGACGGCCTACGCCGAGCGGTTCAGCGAGTTGGCTCGCGACTTGACGTGGGAGAATGCGATCGAGCCGCTGGCGCGCTTCTGCGCCGATCCGCATATGGCCCCCGATCGGGTGGCAGCGGTCGCAAGAGTCGAGAAGGTCGAGGCTGGGGGTGACGGTCGCGGCGCTCGAGGTCGATCCGTCTCGCTCCTGGCGGCGCCGCCACTGCCGACCCCGATATGGCGGCTGCCAAAGCGAGCAATCACCTACATACAGATGGGTGGGTTGCCCCGCCTGCTGTCTGAGATTCGCTCCTACATCCGCTGGCTGGGCCTGCGGGCGCACCAGTAGGCGCCGGCTACAGGGACAAGTCGGCCTCTATTCCTCTTCCATCGAAATGGGAGAGGTTAGGTGAGGGCACCTTGGGCTTCCTCCGAGCGGCACTAGTTCTTCTGGCCATCGCCGTCTGCGCAGTTTTGGGTGGGTGTGTCGAGCGACGAGCGGCGGCGCCGCGGGCTGTGGAGCCGCTCGGGCCGATCTATGGTTCGCACGTCGCGAGCCAGAGTTTTGCGCTCGAGCCCAACGCAACGTTGGTCGGCGTTGACGTGCGTCTGGCGACCTATGGGCGGGCGAGGCCTCCGATGCGCTGGCTCGATCGCCTACCGGGGGGCCTGCCCGCTGGGTATTCGTTTCTCCCGCAGAACGCGGTGACTTTTCGACTGCGGACTCCGTGGGATGAGGAACGCAACGTCTCAGTTTCCGCGAACGACATACGTGACAACGTCCTTCATGAGTTCCGATTCGCTCCACTGAGAGTCTCCGGCGATGGCGAGAGACTTCCCAGTAGCCGGTTCGCCATGTCGTTCGAAATCAGCAGCACCGCTTCGGGCGCGGAGAACGCCATCACCGTGTGGGCCACCCCGAAGGACCCGCTCGATGAGGCTGCGACCTACGATGGCCAGGTGCAGGCGGCGAGGATGGTGTACGCGCTGGTGTACCAGCAACCCGCCGCAAATCTGGCGTTCCGCGCGGTCGGGAGATCTCTTGACGGCTCGGGAACCCTTTCGGCTCTTCTGGTGATTTTCGTACCGGGCTTTCTGTTGGCGAGCCTCTTCGTCTCACGCAGGCACTACGGGCTGGCGCTTCAGATCTCGGCGAGTCCCGCGTTTGGAGTTGCCTTCGCGGCGCTCGTTGCCTTGTTCGCGACGCTACTCGGCGTTCGCCTTGATGCGCCGCTGGCTCGTGTGGGGATCGGTCTGGGCGTTGTGGGGATCGTGGGCCTCGAGGTTGTGCGCGCGGCGTGGGTACGGCGAACCGTCACCCTAGCCCTCTCCCAGAGGGAGAGGGAACAGACGGGCCGTGTCTCCCAGAGGGAATGGACGGGGTCCCCGGTGGCCGCGTTCGCGGTCGTCGTTGTTGCTGTTGTCGCCGGGGTGCTCCTGCGAGCGGTGGCGCTCGAAGGAGTGGCCGTTCCGCCGGGTGGAGACGTGTACCACCACGCCCTCATCACGCAGTTGATCGTGGAGCGCGGCGGATTACCGGATGGCTATGCGCCGTACGCGCCCATCGATTCGTTTTCGTACCATTTTGGGTTCCACGCGATTGCCGCGATGATCGCACTGGTGGGCGGACTCTCCGCGCTGGATGCGGTCTGGATCGCGGGCCCACTGATGACCGTGCTGTCGGTCTTCTCGATCTACTTTCTGGCTTGTGTAGGTGGTGTTGGGCGAAGCGCGGCTGCGCTGGCCTCAGTCGTGGCGGCGCTGATCAGCCCGCTGCCGATGATCCTGCTCGATGGTGGCCGCTATCCGCAGGCGGCAGCCTTGATCGTGTTGCCGGTGGCGGCTGCTCTCGCCTTGGGGTATGTGCGACGGGAGGGGCGGTCAGTGCCGGCGTTGGTATGGACTGTCGTTGCCGGTGGACTACTCGCGTCGGGGTTGTTCCTAACCCATTACCGGGTCGCGCTCATGTGGGTGGCGCTGGTTGCGTTGGCTGTCGGCGGGAGGTGGGTGTTGGGGCAGGAGTGGTTGCAATTCCGGTTTCCGCGCTCGACGCGCGGCGGGCGGGGACAAGCCCCGCCCCTACGGCAAAAAGGCGGAACGGGAGAAACCCCGCCCCCACGGACGGACGGGGGAACGGGACAAGACGCCCCCCTTCGGCCAGACGCCGGGCGATCGTCCTCGGCTGGTGGGTTCGCGGTTGAAACCGCGGAGGTAGCGGTCGGGCGGCCGGAGGACGGACGATTGCCCTCGGCTGGGACGATGCTTCTACTGGCGGTTGGGTGCGCGGGGGTTGCGGGTGTGATCGCTTCGCCGTGGATGCTTCGATTGGCGGGTGGATTCACCCTTGGGGTACGGGATAGCGGCGGTCGCTACGGGCCGGAGTACTTCAGTCTCGGGCGAATCTCGTCCGCCATCGCCGAGCCGGCGTTCTGGCCGTTGCTCTTGCTCGGCGCCGCCGGCGTTGGGCTAGCCATCACGCGTCGGCAGGCGCTGATTTGCCTGCTCGGCGCCTGGTTCCTGGGCCTATTCGCAATCTCAAATCCGCATTGGCTCCCCATCCCAGGCGCCGGTCTCGTCGACGCCGTAACGCTGGTCAGCGCTCTCTTCGTCCCCGCGAGCATCGCCGCCGGGTATCTGCTCATTAGCGCCCATGGTTGGATCGCGCGCTCACTGGCGAGTCAGGCAGCATTCGCGTCGCCTTTCCTCCGCGGCGCTAGTCGGGAAAGTCACCCCCACTCACTCCCTCCCCCGTCCAGAGGGAGGGAGTTGTCCCCTCCCCCGTGGCGGGGAAGGGTTAGGGTGGGGGGAAGAGTCGGGCTGGAACTCGGGGCTACCGCTGCGCTCGTGGTTCTCGTTGGCGTCGGGGCCTGCTGGGGCGCGTCCCGGCTTGTCGGCATGGTGGCGCCGGAGGACTCGCTCGTTGGCGAGGCGGATCTGGAGGCGGACCGCTGGATCGACGACCACCTCCCGCGCCGTGATGCGATGGCAGCCGGACTTCGTGTCGCCGACGGACGCCGGCGCCTGGCTTCCTTTAGCCAGTGGCCGGCCAACGACGCTTCTACCCATGCTGTATCCTGCCGAGCGGGGCGCTTCGACCGTCCGCGTTGACCGGATGGAGCAGATTGCGAACGCAGTGGCAGCGGACCCCGCGTCGGCCGTCGCCCTTGACCTCCTTCGAGAGGCAGGTGTGAGCCACGTCTTTCTGGGGTCTCGAGGTGGGCCCATCTCGGAGCCGAAGCTCGCCGGCAGCGGCTCCTACGGCCTGGTCTATCGTAGCGGCGGCGTTGCAATCTACGAGTTGTTGGGCCTGCCATGCGCCGAGGTGTGCTAGTGGCGCCCGGCGCAATGCTGGCCGAGACGTTTCGCTATCGGGGGCTGCTGCGCAACCTTCTGGCGCGTGACCTCTCCGTGCGCTACAAGAACTCGGTGCTTGGGTTTCTCTGGACGCTTCTGAACCCGCTGTTTCTCATGCTGGTCTTCACGGTCGTATTTCAGATTCTTCTGCCCACCCCCATCGAACACTTTCCGGTATTCATCTTGATCGGGCTGTTGGCCTGGAACTTCAACGTCGCCGGGTTGATCGGCTCCATCCACAGCATCGTCGGCAACGCCGATCTGGTGAAAAAGGTGTACTTCCCGCGTGAGATGCTGCCTCTCTCGGTGGTGTTGGCGAGCCTGGTGCATTTCCTGCTGGCGCTGGTCCTCGTCTTTGTCATGCTGCCTCTGTCCGGGATACCGTTCACCCCGCTCCTGCTGTGGTTGCCTATCACGCTCGTGTTTCAAACATGCTTCGTCGCGGGCGCCGGATTGATGCTCGCGTCGGTGAACGTGTTCTTCCGCGACACCGAGGCGATCATGGATGTGGTGATCCTGGCGTGGTTCTTCCTGACGCCGATCTTCTATTCGTTGGACGTTCTGTTCGACAAGGAGATCGGTCCGTTCAACCTCGGACGGGTCATGCACCTGCTAAACCCGATGGCATCATTCATCTCAACCTACCGCCTGGTCCTGATCGACCTGGCGCCCCCGGACCCGGCGTTCCTCGCGCGCACATTCGTGGTTTCCGTGCTCACGCTGGTTGCCGGCTACGTGATCTTCAAGCGACTGGAGCCGCGCTTCGGCGAAGAGTTGTGAAGGGCGTTCTAGCCCTCACGGCCGTTGGCCTTGCCCTCCGTCTCTGGGACATCGGTCGCGAGAGCATGTGGCTCGACGAGGCTGGCCGGGTGGCGATCGCTTCCCTTCCGCTCGTCGACATAGCTCACGGCGTTGCCGTCGTCGAGCTTTCACCGCCGCTCTATCACTACCTGTTGCACTTCTGGATGAGACTGGCAGGTGACGGCGACGTCGCCGTTCGACTCTTTTCTGCGCTGCTGGTCGTGCCGACGGTTCCGATCTGCTGGTCGATCGGGGCCGCCGTCGCAGGGCGACGCATCGCGCTCGGCACGGCCGGCCTTGCGGCAGTCAGCCCGTTCGCCGTGCACTACGGACAGGAGGCAGCGATGTACGCACTGCTGCTTCCGTTGTCCGCGGCCGCGCTGCGCTCCGCGATCGGCGTTCTCAGCGGACCGCGAGATCAGCGGGCGCGCTGGCTCGTGGCGTATGTGATTCTGGCGGTCTTGAGTCTCTACACGCACTATTACGCGGTATTCCTGATCGGGTGCGTCGCGATGGTCGGCGTCGGGCACTCCGTCGCGCGCCGGTCGCTGCA
Organism: Chloroflexota bacterium; assembly: GCA_016844585.1. GTDB lineage: Bacteria > Chloroflexota > UBA6077 > UBA6077 > SHYK01 > JAERMM01. Next base: position 6,922 of record JAERMM010000128.1, read on the forward strand.
CGGGATCGTGCTGTGGATCGCTGCTCACGCGGTGATTGGGCTCGCCTTCGCGCCATGGCTGCCAGTCTTCACACAGCAGGTGGGGCTGGCTGCTTCTATTGAAGAGTGGGGCGGCGTGGGGGTTGGTGAGGCGGTCTCGCAATGGGCCGGGGCGATACTGGCTGACGGCGCGGTGGACCTGCCGAGCGCGCTGTCAGTCGCTGTCGTGGTGTTGGGCGTGGCGCTGGGATGCTGGCGAATCAGGAGCAGTGGGCCGCTGGGATGGCTTCTTGCCGCCCTGGTCGTTGTGCCGCTGGCGCTCGCCATCATTGCCGGCGGGTTTCTGCACTCGTTTCGTGAGCGTGGGTTCCTGGCGGTCGCGGTTGCGCCGTGGCTGTTGGTGGTTGTGGGCATTCTGGGAACTGAAGCGGAGGGTCGTTCACTCAGGTGGTTATCTGGGCTGCAACTCACGAAGGATTTGGGACCAGTTGTACTAGGGTCCGGCCTCGCGGCCGCGATCGCCGTAGGACTGATGGGCCATTTCGCCGAGCGGAAGGAGGATTGGCGCACCGCCGCCGCACTGGTCGCGGCGTCGGCTACGCCGCCGGACTCCATATTCTTCGTGCATTTCGGCGGGGCCCTGCCATTTGATCGCTACTTTCCTGGTGCGCAGCCACGCGTCGGGTTGCCTGCCAGCTTTGACTGGAGCGATGGATACACGGCTCGCTACCGAGTCACGATGGACGACGTTGTGGTTCGCGCTTTGCCGTCGCTCTCCGGGAGCCGGCAGGCGTGGGCCGTGTTGTCCCACGACGCTGGACGCGGCAGCGAATATTTGATCGCGGCGCTGGACGACTGGGGCACGAGGGTCGAAGACCATCGGCTCGATGGTGTTCGAGTGCTTCGCTATCTCAGGGCTGCTAGTGTAGACTCGTAGTGGCGCATGCATGCTCATGAGGGTGTGTGACACCTGGTTGCGCCGCAAAGGGGTTCTGACAAGTGACCATTGTTCAGGACGTTGAGTTTCTTACGGTGGCCGAAGCAGCGGGTACGCTGAAGGTCAGCATTTCCACAATCCGACGATGGATTGACCAGGGTGACCTTCCTGCCTACCGGTTAGGTCCGAGGCGCGTGCGGCTTAAAGTCTCGGATCTGGCTCGTCTGATTAGCCCTATCCGCCTGGACGAACATGATTCGACGAAGGCCCAGCAACGGGGACTGGAGCAACTCGGGCGCCCCCTCGATAGCAAGGAAAAGGAACGGGCCCTGGCTGCGATCGAAGCGGTGAGTCGTTTGCGGCATGCCGTCGCGGCTGGTCGCGGAGGGAAGCTCTTTTCCCCATCTCACGCTGTCTTGAATGAGATCCGGGACGAGCGCACTCGCGACCTGGGCCAGTGATTTGCGTCGATGCGTGTTTAGCGGCCAAGTGGATCCTCGAGGAGGAATTCTCGGATCAGGCTCAGGCGCTGCTAGTTTCAGCCATTCGGGAAGGCTCCCGAGTCGTCGCACCCCCACTCCTGCCGATCGAGGTAACCAATATCCTGCGACAACGGATGCGGCGCGATAGGCCCCCTCTCGCGCTTGCAGATGCAACCGAGCTGCTCGAGCGCTTCCTGGATCTCCCGGTCGACATCGTTGCACCTGACGGACTCTACGAGTCCGCCCTGGCGCTGGCAGATGCATACCAGCTTCCCGCCGCATATGACGCCCACTACGTTGTTCTGGCCCAGATGCTCGGCTGCAGTTTATGGACGGCCGACCAGCGCCTCATCAACGCCCTGGGTGCAAGGCTTCCGTCCGTGAAATCGATTCGAGACTACGCGCCAGGCCTGCCACTCTGATTCTGAATCGGGCTACCGCCGCGCGATGGCGTAGATGTCGTTGCACGCAATGAGGCGGAGGGGGGTGCGCAGGGCGAGGCGGGCGGCGGCGCGGACCGCGGGGTGACGAAAGAAGCCATAGGATGCGCCGCGCACGTCGCCGAAGGCGTCGGAGTTGAGCTGCCAGCGAGCCTGCTCGATGGTCAGGTTCTCCAGCCAGATACGGGACCGCAGACCGGCCTGATTCAGCGTACTGCGCAGCCCAACGATGTCTTGCTCGTTGACGTGGACCTCGTGCTCGTAGTCGGTCCGGGGATCGCGGGGCAGCGAGGGGCGTACCAGCCGCAGCAGCGTGTAGCCGACCGTCAGCGCCCAGCGATTGGGAACCGTATGGATGACGGCGAACCCATCGGCCTTCAGTACCCGGCGCACCTCACGCATGGTCAGATCGAGCTGCCAGGGATACAAGTGCTCCACTACGTCGAGCATCGTGACGCGGTCGAAGGTCTCGTCGGCGAATGGAAGCGCCGTGGCATCTGCCTGGACAGGGGACAGGCGACCGGGGTCGGGGGTCGGGGGATGGGGGTCGGGGGCCGGGGGTTTGCTGAGCTGAGCCGCGAGCTCTTTTGCCATGAGGACGCAGTCGGGAGAGTAGTCGGCGGCGACGACATTGGCGCCGCGCAGGGCGGCGTGGTACGAAACTTCGCCGCGGCCGCAGCCCAGATCGAGCATTCGGACGCCTGGCCGGAGCTGAGCGAGGTCCAGCGAGCGGGCCAGTCGCGGTCGCAGCCGCGTGCCGCCGGACTCGACGAAATCACGGTAGTCCGGGCCGGCGAAGCGCACTACCACTTCCTTTGAGTAGTGCGACGCGGGGACGGCGGGCTGCCTTCCGTCTGATGAACCGGGGGCCCTCACCTAGCCTCTCCCACCGCGGTGGGAGAGGGACAGTCGGTTGTCGCCTGCGGTGGAGAGGGACAGTCGGTTGTCGCCTGCGCCTGCGCCGTAGTGCGATAGGGAACGGCGGGTGGCTTGCGCGCCCGCGCCAGAAACCCGGTTCCAGATTGGCTGCCGTCGAAAAGCTCGTCGACGCGAAAGAGCGCTCCCAGGCCAAGCGTGACGGCTCGGGAGCGCGCCAACCGTGCGATCAGCCCGCCTTGCGAGCCCGGCCGGCCGGCGCGGGCAAGTCCGGGCCGCTGCACGTGGCGCTCGTAGAGCGCCATAAATGGAAAGCCCCAGCGGACCAGGGCCTCGATCTGCAGGCCAGCTCCGCCGAGCAGCTTGCGCAGAGCGGCCTCATCATAACGTCGCTCGTGGCCGGCCCACTCGTCGAGCCAGTCGTAACGGTCGGCCCCGGCGGGAACGCTCAAGACCAGCACGCCGCCCGGTTTGAGGGCGCGGACGATGGCCCGCACCGCGGCCGCGTCGTCGGGCAGGTGCTCGAGCACCTCGCCACAGACCGCGCCGTCAAAACGCGCGTCGGGGAGGTCGGGATGCTGAAGATCGGATTGTCGAACCTCGACGCGATCGGCCAGCCCGGCCGCGGCCATCCGAGCTCGGACGTGCGCGACGAACTCGTGAGATCCGTCGATGGCGGTGACCTGGTAGCCGTCGCGAGCCAGAATGCCGGTGAGGGTACCGGCGCCGCAGCCAGCGTCGAGCACGTGGCCGCTGGGTACCGCGGCCTGGAGCCAGCGGGCGAGCCGCCTCACGCGGTAAACGTGGCGGGGGCCAATCAGCTCAGGGGCGCTGCCCCACCGCATCTGAGCCGTCGCCATCGGTGAATCTCCCGTGGAAGGCGCGCCTGAATCAAGATTCCTCGGCCGTGTTCCTGGCCGGGATCATAGCACGGAGGCCGAAGAGGAACGGCGCAAGACAGAGCGCCTCTGCGACGGTGAGGAGCAATCGGAAGAGGACCGCGGTGGCAACCGCGATCGGGAGCGGCACGATGCCGGAAAGGAGCGCGCTCGCGGTGGCCTCACGCACGCCCAGACCGGCCGGGAGGAGCGGCGCAACGTAGCCGCTGAGAAAGGCGATCCCCCACGCGCCTGCCACGGCGGGGAGCTGCTCAGCGGACACGGGGGAGACTGCTCGCAGCGTCGCGAACAGAGCGAGCGCCGCCACGAGCCAGACTCCAACGTACAGCGCGAGCAGCGACAGTGCGACCGGGTAGGTCGGTGGCTCCGGGAAGTAAAAGCCAGGTCCTTGGGTTCTGTGTGTGAAGCGCTCAATCGATCGGAGAAGCGCGCCGAATACTCGAGGATGCAGGGCAACCAGCCCCATGGAGACCGCCAGGAGCCCGACCCAGGGAGGCGTCGCATTGCCCAGCGCCAGGAACGGCGCGCCCAACGCGATCATGACGCCTCCGGATGTGCCGATAAGCGCGATCTCGAGGACGAGGCTTGCCGCCACTGTCGAGGCATCGGCGCCGCGCATGCCCGCGAGCTGCGTGCGGCCCACCGCGTACCAGACCTTGCCGGGAACGTAGCGGCCCAGGTTTCCGATGAAGAAGACTGACAGCGCATCCGGAAGCGACAGATGCTTTCCCGTCCATGTGATTGACCGAAGCACGGCCCACCAGGCGAGGCCCCCCAGGAGCCAGTACAGCATGGAGAGCGCGAACGCGATGCAGAGTGAAGCAGCATCGACTCGCACGTCGAGCGCCGTAGCCTGCCCGGTCGTGGATATGACTGCCGCAACCAGGCCGATGGCGCCCAGGAGCAGCAGCGCGCCAATGACCAGTATCCGGACGGTGGACCAGGTGGCGGCGGGTCGCATGAAGCGATGAAGAGACGGATTCGGGGGTTCACGCAACGGACGGCCTAGCACCGAATCGATGCCGCAAGGAGGTTAACCCCGATCCCTTGGATGAGCCCCGATGAGGGACAGGCGGTCCAGCAACGGCTCCACGATTCGATCCGGGGTGAAGTTGTCCAGATACAGGCGACGGCCGGCGGCCCCCATACGGGCTCGCAGCGCAGCATCGTCGCGGAGCGACAGCAGCGCGCTGGCGAGTGACGCCGCGTCTCCTGGCGTGCAGGTCAGGAGTGACGGGTCGTTGGACGTAGCCCGACCCAGCAGCTCCTCGCGCACCGCGGGAGAATCGGCGGTGACAAGGGGCTTTCCGCACGCGAGGGCGAGGTAGGCCTTCGCGGGGACAACGTCCATTGCCTTGGGCGATTTGGCGAAGATACCGAGGCAAACGTCCGCATTTGCGACGAAGCGGTCAATGAGAACCGACTCGGGCATCCAATCGCGCCGCAGACTCACGTGCGGCAGATCACCGATGGCCAGGGATCGTGCCGCGTCGTCCGCCCCCTGGCCATCGCCGACCAGATCAAAGGAGATCCCGGCCTCTGGGCCCAACAGGCGCGCCGCATCCAGGATCACGGGAATGCCGTGCAGCGGAATGAAGCCGCCGAAGTACAGGACGCGGAGCGGCCCAGGGGTGGGCTTTCCGTCGGCGGGTGACGGTGCGTCCGCTGACAGAGGCTCAGCCGGAGGGACTTGCGCTCTGGAGCCGGGATCGCGCGCTCCGACCGGGACGACGACTGACTTGCGAGCGTCGAGCCCGTATTCGGTGGAGAAGCGGCGGGTGTGGGCGGCTGTGTCCGTCACCACAACGTCGGCGCAGCGGAAGGCCATGCGGTCCAGCGCCCGAGCGAGTCGCCGCGACGCCGAGTCCACGCGGCCGATCGCTCGGTCCGCCAGCGTCTCATCGATCGAGACGAACGCGTCCATGGCGATGCGAGCACGGGGGCGCAGCGCGCGCAGCACGATCGCATCGAGCTGACCCGGGTAGCCGACGTACAGCCACTCTGGGGGGCTCTGCGTATGCCGCATCTGCCCCACGAGCCTCGCGTACGCGCGAACCAGGCGCCAGGCAAGCGCTGGGTTGAGCAACCCGCGCCGCGCGGCTCGAACCCGCTCCGCGGTCGATCCCCAGGCCGGCTGCGCCATCGAGTGCACCTGTATTCCGTGGGCGCGGAGACCATCGGCGATCAAAGCCGTTCGAGCGAACGACGGATCATGGGCGCCGACGAAATGAACCGTGGTGTCAACGCCGAACGGCCGAAGCCGACGGGTCAGCTCCGCATAGGTCATCCGACCGAGATGAGGATTTGGGCCTGAAGGTGGAGAGCCCCCTCCGGAGCCTCTTGCAGATGG
>JAERMM010000376.1 GCA_016844585.1 Chloroflexota bacterium
GGCGGACGGAGATCAGGCCCTGGCCCGTGCGCTCGAGACTCGCTACGCGCTGGTGGTCACCGGTGTGGAGACACGCGGCCTGCGAGGGCTCGATCTCGCCACCTCTCTCCGTGCAACCCCGCCGTATCAGAAAGCAGCGATCATCATTCTCAGCTCGGACGACAACCCGGTGGATCATCAACGGGCCACTGATCTTGGCGTGACTGCGTACATTCTCAGGGGCTCGCTTAGCCAGCAACTACTCGTGGAAAATGCGAGGACAGTATTCGAGGGAATGTCGGGGTGAGCGAACAAACTATTCGGGTCCTCGTTGTAGACGACAGCGCCATGATGCGGCGAGCCCTTGCCGAGTTGATTGATGCCCAACCCGATATGGAGGTGGTCGACACAGCGGCCAATGGACACGAGGCGGTCAGACGGGCGATCGAGCTTCAGCCCGACATCGTACTCATGGACGTCCACATGCCTGACATGGACGGCATCCAGGCCACATGGCTCGTGTCGAACAAGGCGCCGCACGGTGCAGTCATCATGGTCACGTCAGAGGAGCGGATCGACTTCCTGCAGAAGGCGATGGCCGCCGGCGCTCATGGATATGTGCTCAAACCATACGGCGATGGCGCCAAGCTTCTCGAGACGGTGCGGGAGGTGCACGGACGCGCACGCACCCGCCAGGTCATCGTTCCGGACAGCGAAGCGGCTGTCAGCTCCATGCCCATACAGATGGGCAAGCGAGTGTCTGTCTTCGGCGCCAAGGGAGGCGCCGGCAAGACGAGCCTGGCGGTTGGACTGGCCATCACATTGCGCCAGCAGACAAGCGGATCAGTGATCATTTTCGACGCCGACTTCCACTTCGGTGATGCAGCGATCCACCTCGACATGACGCCCGAGCACAGCATTCTCGACCTCGTTCCCTACATGGACGCGTTGGACTCCACGCTTATCGAACGCGTCGTGGGAAAAGGTTCCCATGGGGTTCACCTCCTGGCACGACCTCCTCGACCCGAGCAAGCAGACGTAATCAAGCCCGACCACGTTCGAACGATCATGAGCATCCTCCGCACCATGTACGACTTCGTCGTCATCGATACTCAGCCCTCGTACGACGAGCGGATGCTCGCCGTGTTGGACCTGACGGACGTCTACGTTATCGTCCTCGCCCCGGACGTCGGCCCCGTACGGGACACTCGTCACTTTCTCGACGTCGCGCAGACCCTCGGCTATCCCGCGGAACGCATGTGCTTCGCACTCAATCGAGCAAACAGCCTGACCGGTCTATCGATGAACGACATTGCCAGTGCGATTGGCACTCGACGGGTATTTCAATTGCCGAGCGCAGGCCTGGCTCTTTCGCGAGCCATCAACGACGGTCGGCCTTTAGTAGTGGACCAGCCGAAGGCACCCTACAGCCGCGCGGTCGCGGCCATCGCGGACCACGTTCGGATGATCGCGTCAGGCGTGCAGGCCCCTGCACGATAATATGTCCTCGACGCGGCTAGCGAGCTGAGGACCAAAGAGCATAGTTCAAGCGAACGCCTCTCTGGATCAGATGTCCGAGCACAACAGCCTCGTCCGGCGTCACCTCCATCAAGAGGGGAGCGTTGGGCGCAGAAGAAGCCCTACCCAGGACGACGGCGCCGCGGACGACAACTGCAGCCGAGGGCGACCCCGCCTGGTTAGCAGGCAGCGCAGCGATCACATCGACACGGTCGCCCTCCCGAACCTCCGCCAGCAGAAGCTCTTGAGCAGCGGACGGGCCCGCGATGGCCACTCGGCCAGGACCCACACGCCGGGACAGCGAATCAGGTGCAGTCGCAGGGCTCCCGACTTTAGCGGTCGAGAGGATCTGTTCCACGGACGCAGGACCGGATCGCAGAACGGTCAGTGTTGCATACGCCACGACGAACGTGCTGCCCCCCGCAAACAGGGCAACGAGAGCGTGGAACAAAGGCGTTCGAATCCACGAGTCGACCCGGGAGAAAACGTGAAGGCCCATTGACCACGCAGCTCCACACTGGCAAAACGATACACCATGGCATTGGGGCCCGACGTCGGGATTCGGGACAGGTGCTTGTTGTCGCTGCTCTTGCGATGACGGCGTTGCTCGCCTTCACCGCCCTCGTGCTCAACGTTGGCGCCTATCTGGTCGAGCGGCGGGGGCTGCAGAACGCAGCCGACGCCGCCGCGCTCGCGGCCGCAAGACGGATGCTCGACGAGCAGGCCACACGATCGCTCCAGGACGACCAAGTCGCACAGGAGGCGCTAAGGCTCGCGAACATGAACGGAGCGGACGTTGGAGGCGCGCGCCAAATGGAGGCACTCTACCTGGATGAAAGTGGCGCCGTCCTCGCAACCGTCGGTGCCACCGGACGCTTCCCAGCGACCGCAACAGGGGTCCGCATCACGCTCTCGGGACCATATGCAAGCATCCTCGGAGCCTTCCTCGGGGGCGCCACAATCCAGGCATCGGCGACCGCACAGGCAGATGTGCGCCCGAGCCCTTTTCCCAACGCATGGACGAACGCTGTCCCAATCGGTGTTCCGCTTGCGGCTTTCCAAGCAGGAGCCGCCTTCGACCTTTACGACCAGACGACAGCCGAGAACAGCTACGGCGTCTCCGACTATCGGCCGTTCCTCGACCTTGCCAACGAGGGCAACACTGGCGCGGGCTACAGCGC
>JAERMM010000377.1 GCA_016844585.1 Chloroflexota bacterium
CAGGTATCGGAGTTCAGCTGAGGCAGAGCGGTCGCCAGGTAGGGATGGACTCCTTCTCGCTCGTCGACGTAGTCGAGCATTGCGTTGAACATTCGAATCGGAGCGGCGATCGAGCCGGAGAAGGCTGTCAGTGGCTTGGCCGCGATGGTGGGCGGCTCGCCGCGCGCGAGAATCACCAACGTGCGCTGCGGCATGACTGGTGCGGGAGCGTCCGCGGCCCCGCTCGCCTGCCGAGCCGGGCTCGCGCTCGGCCCACAAGCCGCGACGACGAGCGCGGCACCAAGCAACGCGATCAACTGCTTAGCGTGCTTCATGCAATTCCCCTTTTTGTGTCTCCTATTTCGTGACCTGAGATCCAGGCGAAGCGCCAGGAAAACCAGCATCAGGTAACATCCCGATGATACTCTGCATTTGCAAATCTTGAAAGATCGATCAAAACGGAGGACAAGGTGGCTTTGCTCCCGTTCAAAGTCGACTTCTCGCGCGACTCGGTCGAGGACCTCCACCAGCGGATCGATCGAACCCGGTGGCCGAACATGCCTTTCGACACCGGCTGGTCCGCCGGTTCGAACGATTCGGTCCTCCGCGCTCTGGTTGACTATTGGCGCCACCACTACGATTGGTTTGCCGAGCAGGCGCGCCTGAATGAGCTCGACCACTGCGCGGTGGAGGTTGAAGGCGAGCGTATCCACTGTGTGCGCTACCGATCGGTCGCTGGGGCTGCGCGCCCGGCGCTCATCCTTCTCCACGGCTGGCCCGGCTCGTTCGTCGAGTTTCTCGACACCGCTGAGCTGCTCTCGACAGGCGTCGACGGCGGGCCGTCGTTCGACATTGTCGTCCCCTCCCTGCCCGGCTACACCCTGTCGGAAACGCCAAAGTCGCCTGGCATGAACACGACGCGGATAGCCGAGCGCATGCATGCCCTCATGCAGCAGCTCGGCTATGAGCGTTATGGCGCCCAGGGCGGTGACTGGGGCGCCGGCATCGCGACGGCAATGGCGACCTTGTTCCCCGAGTCCGTTATCGGCCTGCACCTGAACTTTGTGACTGGTGTTCCGCCGTCGGGCGAGGAGATGTCGGACGAGGAACGAGCCTACCGGGCCCGGATAGAGGCCTTTCGGGCGACCGGGAGCGGCTACAGCAACATCCAGGCCACCCGGCCTCAGACGCTCACCTACGCTCAGACGGACTCGCCTGTCGGCCTTCTCGCTTGGATCCTCGAGAAGTTCTGGGCTTGGAGCGACCATGGCGACGACCTCTGGAAGACCTTCGACCGCGACCGCTTCTTGACCAACGTCACGCTGTACTGGCTCACCGGAAGCATTTACTCGGCGGCCCGCTTGTACCACGAGAGTCCCTTCCCTCGGGCGGAGGCGACGCACTCGCGCCTGGCCGCCGCCCCCCCGCGTATCGAGGTCCCGACGGCCTACGCCAGCTACCCAGGCGAGCCCTGGCGGGCGCCCCGCGTCGTGGTCGAGCGTCGCTTCAACCTGGTTCGCTTCAGCGAGCAGCCGAGGGGCGGCCACTTCGCTGCCATGGAGCAGCCCGAGCTATTCGCTCGCGATGTGGCCGAGTTCTTTCTTGGGTTGGATTAGACTTCACAACTCGGCGAAATTCGGTGAGGAGGTTGGTTGATTGCCCTATTGGCAATCTGCGAAGATTGTATGCGGCATGCGGATAATCACCAAGCGGAAGCTGGTCGAGTTTTGGACTCGTGGTCGCAGCGATGCGAAGCAACCCCTTATCGAATGGCATCAGAAAACGGAAGCCGCCAACTGGTCGATGCTACCCGACGTACGCAGGACGTTTGCTCATGCAGACCAGGTGGGTCGTCTCACCGTGTTCAACATCAAAGGCAACGATTACCGGTTGGTTGTGCGGATCGAGTACCAGTTGCATCTTGTGTTCATACGCTGGCTTGGTACTCACGACGAATACGGCAGAGGCGACTGGAAGAATGACACCTGGTACTAGAGGCCTTGACTTGTACTTCACGAAATACCAAGATTGCAGAGAGGTGGCGGGATGACGATCCGAGCAACGGCGGAATACGTCGATCTGCTCGTGCAGTTCCCCCCGGTTCCCATCCATGACAACGGCCAGCTCGAGAGAACCGAGGAACGCATCGGAGAGCTTTTGGCTCTCCGTGAACGCACGGTGGCTCAAGACGCCTACCTCGAATTGCTCAGCAACACGGTGGCGACTTGGGAGGATGCCAACGTTCACTTCCCCCGCGTGAGCGGGCGAGTACTTCTGGCGTCGCTGATCGAGGAGCGTGGCCTCCGTCAGAAAGATCTGGTGCCGGTTATTGGCGAGGAATCCATCGTGTCCGAGGTCCTGTCGGGAAAGCGTGCCTTGCGCGCGGAGCACATAGAAAGCCTCGCCGGATTCTTCCAAATATCGCCTTCGGCGTTTTATCCCCTGGAAGGGACTGCCACCGAGGCGGGAGCAAGGGCCCCGCGCTAGCTGCTAGCAAGCTCGCAATCCAAACGGCTGGGCCCCACCGTGGCCGAGTTCTTGGGCTTCGAGGGGTAGGCACCTCTCAGTGAGTATAATGGCAGCTCCACGAAATGGAGCTGCACTATGGCCGTCGACAGCCTTGATCCACGGCGAACATGCCTTCTGTTTTTTGACACTTCCGCCTTCTTCGTGAATGGGCCTACTCTTA
>JAERMM010000378.1 GCA_016844585.1 Chloroflexota bacterium
CCTGGGACCTCGGATGTCACGTCCAGTTCAGCCACTACGGATATTACGACGACGTGCTCGAACGAGCGCTCGGCGATGCGTGGTTATGGCACGAGCGCGAGTCGTGGGTGTGGATTCGCGGACGATTCGTCCCGTACCCGTTCCAGCTGAACCTGCACCGACTTGACCCCGGAGATCGCGAGGTGTCCTTGCGAGGCTTGGAGCAGGCTGCGACGCAAAGCCGCGACTTGTCCGCAGCGAACTTTGCTGAGTGGATTCTCGCGACATTCGGTCCTGGCCTTGCCGAGTTGTTCATGTATCCCTACAATCGCAAGGTGTGGGGATATCCTCTCGAGCAGTTGAGCGTTGACTGGATCGGGGAACGTGTAGCGCGTCCGGACCTCGATCGGATTCGACGCAACATCGCCGAGCGTCGTGACGACGTGTCCTGGGGCCCCAACAACCTGTTCAGGTTTCCGCTCGAGGGAGGCACCGGCGCCATCTGGAAAGCCGTCGCATCATTGTTGCCCTCGGAGAGGCTGCGGTTCGGCCACCGCGTGAAGAGCGTGCGGCCGTCCGATCGCGTGCTCACGCTCGAGAACGGGCAAAGACTGAACTTCGACACGCTCATTTCCACGGTCCCGCTCGATGTCCTGACGACCATGGTTGAAGGCCTCAGCGCGCAGGCCCTGGAGGCCGGCCGCCGACTGGTCCACAGCTCGGTGCACGTCATCGGCGTCGGGCTGCACGGTGCACAGCCCGAGACGCTCCGGAGAAAATGCTGGATGTACTTTCCGGAACCGTCGAGTCCTTATTATCGGGTGACGGTCTTTTCAAATTACTCTCCACGCAACGTTCCGCCGATCGACGACTGCTGGTCGCTCATGGCCGAGGTCTGCGAGACGCCGTATCGTTCCGTCGATCCGAGTGCCTTGCGGAGCGGCGTCCTCGCGGCGATGGAGCGCGATCGTCTGATACCGCCGGGCACCCGCGTGGTCAGCTATTGGCAGCGTCGAGAGGAGTACGGCTACCCGACGCCATTTCTCGGCCGCGACGACGCCCTTCGAGCGCTTCAGTATGAGCTCGAGGCGCATCGAATCTTTTCCCGTGGACGGTTCGGGGCCTGGAAATACGAGGCGTCGAATCAAGATCATAGCTTCATGCAGGGGGTCGAATTGGCGAATCGCCTGGTTCGGGGAGAACCGGAAACCACGGTGGTGAACCCGGCGCTCGCGAACGCCGGTGCCTTCCAGCGGAAGCCGATGTCTACAGATGCCTGAACGTGGCGGTGGCGTAGCGTTCTGGTATAGCTGCGCCGCCGTGTTCACCCTCGCTGGCTTGATCGTCGCGTGGGACTCGCTGAACTACTACTGGAACTGGGACGATCTTCACCTTATCCGCCCGTACAGCCACGAAGAGATCCTGGGCACCTTGACCGGCCCTTGGGATCCGGACGGGATCGAGACGGCCGGTCTTCGACCCATCACGACCGTCTTCAACCACGTACGCGCTCTCGCCTTCGGAGAACAGGTCGTCCTGCATCGGCTGTTTCTACTCGGCCTGTTTTCGGCTTTTCTCGTTCTGCTGGGGAGGGCGGCGGTGACGCTGGGTGCGCTGCCGTCGGCCGCGGTGTTAACCGGAATCATCGTTGTCACAGCGAAGAACAACTATTACCACTTTGTCTGGATCGCTGACGGCGTGCACGTGCTCCAAGCGCTGTTCTTTGCTGGCGCACTGTGTTCGCTCCTATGTCATCTGGATGAAGAAGGAGGTGTCTGGAGTGGATTCCTGGCCCTTGTCCTTGCGGCCCTCGCGCTGGGCACGCGGGAAGATTCGCTTGTGGCGTTTCCCGTCTTGCTCCTCCTCGGCTGCTACTACGCGAGCGTGCGGCATCTCGGCTTCAGGCGCCTCGGCACTTTCTCGGCATGCCTGATCTGCATCGCGGTTCTGTATTGGACGTGGCGCTCCTCGGTAGGCATTCCCGACTTGCCCTCAATCGGTATTGACGCGCGGACTTTCAGGCGGGTCGGAGACATGATTGTGTGGACGGTGTGCCTGGCAGGGCAGGACAACCGGCCCGTCTGCATCATCGTCGGCGCTCTTGCGGTGGTGGCTGCCTTCACTCTGGGTGCTCGCGAGCGGAGCCAGGCATTCCTCTGGCTCTTGGCGGCGCTCATGACTACCGCAATTGGGATCGGGGAGGCACGTTCCAATCTACTGATTTTCCCGGTTTCCTTCTATGCGGTCTTTCTAGCCTCCGTCGCAGTCGCGGTGACACGGAATCGGCGCTGGATGCAGGCGCCAGCCGCGGGCCTGATGATCTGGCTGGTAGTCTTGAGCGTCCGCGCCAGCCAACTCGAGCAACTGAGCCTGCATCCCATGTCAGCGGAACAAATCAAGAGAGATTGGGAGTTCATCTATGGCCCGTTCAGCGAGGCGACGATTCCGACGCAGCGCAGAGAGGTGCTACAGGCGAAGCTCAAGCGGGTGGGGGCGGTGGGTCCGAATCTCGACTACGACTTGTGGAGAGATGAAATTCGCCGCTCCATGCCAGCAGGTGACGAAGTATTCATACCCCTGCGGGGGTTCCTCGGGCCCTGACCCCGGCGCATCAGCGCTCTGGCCGTGCCGCCATTGGTGGGTAGAAGACGAAGCTTAGAGTTTCTGTCTGGGATGGGTGAA
>JAERMM010000129.1 GCA_016844585.1 Chloroflexota bacterium
GGTCTATGCCAATCGCCTCGAATATCTGGGCCCCGCGGTAGGCCGAGAGAGCGGAGATGCCCATCTTCGACATGATCTTGAGCAATCCAGCCTCGACCGCGCCCCTGAAATTGTCCATGGCCGTCTGCGCATCGAGCGTCTCATGTTCCCGCTGCCCGGCAAACGAGCGAACGGTCTCGAGGGCGACATAGGGATCGATGGCGCTGGCGCCGTAGCCGATCAGGCAAGCGAAGTGATGAATGTCCCAGGCGTCCCCGGTCTCGACCACGATGTCCGCGCGCATCCTCAATCCGGCGCGGATGAGGTGTTGATGGACTGCGCTCGTCGCGAGGAGCATCGGAATTGGGGCTCGCCGCTCGTCCACGCCGCGGTCAGAGAGAATGAGCAGCGTTTTTCCGGATTCCACCGCGGCGACCGCGTCACCGCAAAGCTTCTCGAGCGCCGCGGCCAGGCTCCCCGAGGTTTCGTCGACCAAGAAATGGCATTTCAACACGTGCGGTTGAAGCCGTGGCTCGACAAGATGCTTGATTCGCTCCAGCTCTTCGTCCATCAAAATCGGGCTGGGGAACTCCAGGAGCAGAGCCTGATCTTCCGACTCTTCGAGAACGCTCTTGCGAAGGCCCGCGTAGGTGCTCAGGGCCATCACCAGCTCTTCGCGAAGTGGATCGATAGGCGGGTTCGTGACCTGCGCGAACCGCTGCTTGAAGAAGGCGTAGAACGGCCTGGTCTGCGCGGACAACACCGTAAGCGGTGTGTCGTCGCCCATGGAGAAGACTGCATCGTGGCCTTCGGCCCCCATTGGATCGAGCACCTGCGTCACATCTTCATGCGTGTAGCCGAACACCCGCTGGGCTTGCAGGAGATCGAGATGCAGTCCGTCAACGCCGTTCGGGTGAACCGACCCATTCGTCGGAGGCGCGGGCGACCCGACGCTCGGGAGCCGAACCAGCTTGCGTCGGAGCCACTGGCCATAGGTATTCTGTGAGGCGACGTGCTGCTTGAGATCGGCGTTCTTGTAGAGCCGTTTGTGCGCGGTGTCGACGAGCAGCATTTCGCCGGGAGCCAGGCGCCCCTTCTCGATGACGTGCGCGTCGTCCATCTCGATCACGCCAACCTCGGACGCGCTGATGACGATGCCGTCGTCCATTACCTTGTAGCGCGACGGGCGCAGCCCATTGCGATCGGACGCGGCGGCGGCGACAACACCGTCGGTAAAGGCAAGCGCGGCAGGCCCATCCCACGGCTCCATGAGGAGCGCCTGGTACTCATAGAAGGCTCGCAGATCCGGGTCCATATCGGGCATTTTTTCCCACGCCTCGGGAACCAGCATCATCATGGCGTGGGCGGGGCTGCGACCGGACAGCACGAGCAGCTCGAGGGCATTGTCCAAAGAGGCCGAGTCGCTGCCCGTTTCGTCGATTATCGGCTTCAAGAGATCGACGCGGTCGCCCCAAACGTCGCCTTGCAGATCTGCCTCGCGGGCGCGCATCCAGTTGCGGTTTCCCCACAGGGTGTTGATCTCGCCATTGTGCGCCAGCATGCGAAACGGCTGCGCCAAAAACCACGTGGGGAACGTATTCGTGCTGTATCGCTGATGGAAGACCACAATTGACGATTCAAAGTCCGGCTCGTTGAGGTCGAGGTAGAACTGGCTCAGCTGCGGAGCTACGAACAGGCCCTTGTAGGCGACCGTCCGAATCGAGCAAGAGGCCAGGTACAGGTCGTCAAGGCCCTCGGCCCGGGCAGCGCGCTCAACGGTCTTCCGAATCAGGTAGAGCCGCCGTTCGGCTTCGTCGGCGCCCAGTGACCGCGGCGCGCTCATGAGAATCTGCTCGATGTCCGGCATCGTCGCCCGCGCCTTATCGCCGAGCGCATTCGGATCCACAGGAACCTGGCGCCAGCCGACGAGACCCAGGCCATGCTGCTGTACAGCCTGCTCGACGAGCGAGATGGATCGGTCCCTGCGTACGGAGTCGCGCGGCAGGAATGTCATGCCCACGCCCAGAACGCAATCGTCCGGCATCCGCAGGCGCAGACGCTCGATCTCCCGATCGAAGAACCGCCGCGGAATCTGCGACAGCAGGCCCGCGCCATCGCCCGACTTCCCGTCGGCCGACACGGCGCCCCGATGCGTGAGATTCACGACCGATCGAATTGCCTTCTCGACCAGGTCATGAGTCTTTTCGCCGCTAATCTGGGCGATAAACCCGACGCCGCAGGCATCATGTTCCATTCGCCGGTCATACAGCGGAGGGAAGGACACCTTCGGTCGATCGCTCAAGTCCACGCCTTGTGCTCCTCCGCTCCTGCTCGGCGGTAAGAATCAGCAGTTCCAGGGACCTTGGGTTGGGATGGCCGCGTTCGCGACGTTGCGACTGAATTTCCGGGCCCCGATGCCCGAGCCTGGTCCTGAGGGATCGACGAGGGAGCGCCGCGTCGTTGTTGGGCGACCTACATGCGCCCGTCGAGTCGATCGAGAGATGTATAGCCGCATTATACAAAAGAAAAAATGAGCACCGTACGGAGTGAGAGTCATGTACGTAGGCGCATGCCTGGTCCAGATTGAGATCCCCGGCGCCGAGTCGCTGAAGGACAAGCGCGCCGTCCTTCAGTCGGCGATGACGCGTGTCCGCAACCAGTTTCACGTGTCGATAGCGGAGGTTGAGTCGCAGGATCGCTGGACGACGGGGGCATTGGGAATCGCGGTCGTTTCCAACGACGCGGTCCACGCGCGCGCGGTCCTGGATCGGGCAGTGCGCTTTCTGGAGCGCGCGAGGCTGGATGCGAGCATCGGCGAGGTGGAGTTTGAAATCGTCGACGTGTTCTAGAGCATAGACGCGTCATTCGATGGTCGCCCGCCGTGCCTGATTTTGCGAAAAGACCTAGGTGACAACGGTGACAGGGTGACAACGTTGCGACCATCCTTCGCCAGCCCGAGGATGAGCCTCGCTCGTGGTGACCCTGTCGAACCACGTGTTCTAGACCGTACAATGTCGTCTGCCCAACTGGGCGTCAGATGGGACCACCATGACCGGGATCGTTCTGCCGCTCGACCCCATCATCGTACAGATCGGCCCCGTGATCCTCCGCTGGTATGGCCTGATGATCGGCCTGGCGGTGGTCGCGGGCGTCTACGTTGGAGCTCGTGAAGCCCAGCGCCGCGGCATCCCCATGGACGACGCAATCAACATGTGCACCTGGGCGGTACCCGTCGGATTCGTGTTTGCTCGCTTGTTCCACGTAATCGACTCGCTTCCCTACTACATGAAAGACCCCATCAAGATCGTCATGATCAACGAGGGTGGCATGGCCATCTACGGGGGGCTCATAGGCGGTGTGGGCGCGGGCGTCGTATATGCAGCGCTGCACAACCTGCCGGTCGGCAAACTGGCCGACGCGTCGGCGCCCGCCGTTGTTCTCGGCCAGGCGATCGGACGCATTGGCTGTTTTTTCAACGGCGACCACCAGGGGATCGTGGCCACGCTTCCCTGGGACAACCGGTCCTACTTCTCCTTCGCGACGCAGTACACGAATGCCAACACGCTGGTCCCGGACTTTGGCGTGCCACGGCACCCGACACAGGTCTACGAAGGGCTCTTCGACCTTGTGCTGTTTGGAATTGTCTGGGCGCTGCGCAAACGAATCCACGTGGACGGTGTGCTGTTCTGGGTCTACGCGAGCCTCTATTCGCTGGGGCGGTTCTGGATCTCCTTCCTGCGGCTGGACTCGGAGTTCCTCTTTGGACTCAAAGAGGCGCAGGTGGTTAGCCTCGTGACTTTCATGATCGGCGTACCGGTCATTCTCTACTTGGTTGGGCGCTACCAGCGCACCGCCACCGCTCCATCTCCCCACATCGAGGCCGCCGCCCAGTGAGCCACTTGTCATGAATGTCGCCATTCGCCATCATCGTGCCCAGTGACCGCGCCGAGCGTTGGCTGAGGTAGCCGCCTCGTCAGCGCCGGCCGCCGCGGCGCTTCGAGTGGTCGCCGCCATCATCATCGGGGCAGCGGTCACGCTCCTCCTCATTAGCGGCGCCGTTCGATGGGTCACCCTGAGCCAGACCTTCTACCTCTCCGAGTTCTCGAAGTACCGTGTCGGCGAGATCACGCGGCTGGGGCCCGACCAGCTCCAAGCGGTGGCGCAAGCCTTCGGCGATTATTTCCAATCGCCGCCGGGCGAACTTGTCGTGACGGTCGAGCTACCTGGTGGACGCCAGGCGCTCTTCAACGAGCGCGAGATCGCGCACATGCGCGACGTACAGGTGTTGATGCACCGCGTCTTCCAGACCCTGGCCGCGTCGATCGTAATGCTGGTGTTAGGAATGATTCTGGCCATTGCGACCGACCGTCCCGCTGGTCTGCGAGCCATCACTGTGGGACTGGCCGGCGGCGGAATCACGACTGTGTTGCTGGTGGGCCTTCTTGGCCTGGCCTCGCTGCTCGACTTCGAGCGCCTATTCCTGCAGTTTCATTTCGTCAGCTTTACCAACGACCTCTGGACATTCGATCCACGGACCGACCGTCTCATTCAACTGTTCCCCGAAGGCTTCTTCTTCGACGCGGCGACGCGCATCGCCACCTCCTCGGTAGTGCTCGGCGCCGTCATCGCCGCGATCTCCCTTGGCATCCAGCGGCTGATCCCGGACTCTTGATGTGCCGGAGCGTGTTCGGGTCTCGGCTTTGTCCCTCTCCCATTGCGATGGGAGAGGGACGAAGAGGGCACCTTGTGGGCTTGGAGGCGACTGGATCCGACAGAAGGGTGGCCCTCACCCCCACCGCTCCCGCTGCGGCAGGAGAGGGGCAGACAAGCTCGCCCCCCCACGTTGGTCTTACGACGAACTGCCCTAGCTTCCCCAGGTTACGCCCAGGGACATCATCCAGCCGCGAATCGCCGCCATGCCGGCCAGCAATCCGAGACCCAGCGCCAGTCCTACAACCTCCGCGCCGATCAGATCCGACCAGCGCTCGGCCTGCCCAACCCCATCCCATAGAAGAATCCACAGGTGGGCGCCCACCATCCAGGCGCCTCCCACGACGGCGGCGGCGCCAACCGCCGAAAGGACGCCGCCGCCACCGAAGCCGGAGAGCACGCACAGTGCCACCACGGTCGAGGCGAGCAACACGAGCGGCAGATCGGTCCATCCAGCGTAGAGCTGGCGTTGCTCGGTGGTCTTCCAGAATCCCAGGCTCACGATCGGAGCCACAAACCCCGCGGTCGCGGCGCCCGCCAGCAGGCCAGTCGCAAGTCGCAGATCGTTCCGAGGCTCATAGAGAAAGGCTCCGCGAACGTCTGCCAGCAAGGCGTTCACTCCATCCAGGGCCATGGCGCCGACGAGCAGGCAGAGAAACACAAGGATCGGGCCGCGCGGAAGCCGCGCGCGCCGATACCCGCCCCGCAGCCAGACCAGTCCAACCGCAAGGGCGAAGCCGACGAAGATCCCATACATGCGCGCTTCCAGCGGGAGCGGCGCTCCGTCGACCAGGAGGGAGTGTGACAGCCGCTGAGCCGAGACTCCACGCAGGCCGACGGCCAACTTGTCGTAAATGGCTCCCGGAGCCAACATGAATATCGCCAGTGCGAGGACCGGCACCTCTATCGCTAGGACCCGTCGCCTCATCTCTGTGGAGCGATGGACGAACGGGCAACGAAGCCTCGATAATCAGTCAGTAATGTGATCCGCATGCCACGCGCCACCGACGCAAGTCGAATTGCGGTCAATCCCAGTCCCCTTGCGACCGTGGGCATCGGCATCGAGTGTAGCGCACAACCTGCACGCTTTCGGGCGAAGCCCCGGCCGCGATTCTCCATTGAAAAACCGACAATGACGGTCTATTGAAACAGTTGGCCCTGCTTTCCAACCTGGATGCGCTCCTCATCGATATGGACGGCGTCGTCTACCGCGGCGATACACCGCTTCCGGGCGCCATCGACACCGTGCCCACCCTCCAACGGCTTGGGATTGCCTGCGCCTTTGTAACCAATAACACAACCCTCGGGGCGGCCGGCTTCCAATCGAAGCTGGCAGGAATGGGAATCGAGGTGGAGGCCAACGCCGTCGTGACCAGCGCCGAGGCGACCGCGACGTACCTCGGCACGATCGCGGCTCCGGGCACTCGGACGTGCGTCGTTGGAGAGCGCGGCCTGACCGACGCGCTGGAGACTGCCGGATTCGTCGTGTCCGATGACGAAGCGGCGTTCGTCGTCGTAGGCCTCGATCGTGCCGTCACGTACGATCGCCTGGCGAAGGCCTGCCTCGCCATTCAGAGAGGCGCCCGCCTGATCGCAACGAACGCGGACGCATCATACCCGGTCGAGGAAGGGTACCTGCCCGGCGCCGGCGCAATCCTCGCAGCCCTCACGACTGCAACGCGCGCCGAGCCAACCATCATTGGCAAGCCCAAGCCGGCGCTCCTCGAGATAGCACTCGGACGGCTAGGATGCACCCCGGACCGAGCCGCCATGGTGGGCGACCAGCTAGACAGCGACATTCAGGCCGGTCAGGCCGCCGGCATGCGGACGATCTGGGTCAAGTCTGACGTCAGCCGCGAAACCGCCGATGTCACCCCCGACGTAACCGTGGAAACGCTGGCCGAGCTCCTGAATCTCCTGGAACAATCGCGTTGATTCCAGACCGCCTGCACCGCTTGCAAGCCACCCCAGTGGGTCCAGTTTGCATGATAGCCATTCGTAAGTGCAGGAGAATTGGGCAGACGAACTCATCCCAAGCGACGGCGCTCTTTCGCCGAACCGTACTACTCGACGGACGGAGCGTTCGGTGAATCGGCGAGAGCGGCGCCGCATCATTGTCAGCGTCGGCATCGCGGTGGGCGCCGCCGCCCTGCTGTCTCTGGCACTGATCGCCACGACTCTCGACCGTCTCCAATCCCTCGCCGTTGATTACCTGGTGTTCCAGAGCTGGCAGGAGCCGGGCGTGAAGCAGGCGGCATCAAACGTGGTCATCATCGCAATCGATACTCCTTCGCTGCGGCAGCTCGGCCGATTTGGCGACTGGCCGCGGCGCTATTACGCGCAAGTAGTCGACCGCATGAGGGAGACCGGTGCGCGCGTCATAGCGTTGGACGTCGGCTTCATCGAGTCCCAGGCGGACGACGCTCTGGTGATTGAGGCATTCGAACGATTCAAGAACATCAGCCGCGAGGATCTGCAGCGAATCGGTCTCCCGCTGAATCGCCGCAGCGTGATATCGCCGGTCATCGGCACCTCTCTGGGCCCTCCAGTCCTCCGAGACGGTGAGCCGCCGCTGTACCCCACGCGCGAGCAACCACAGCCGATTTACGTCGACGCCAGCACCGCGCTGGGGCACGCCAACGTGCATCCTGACAAAGACGGGACCGTACGCAAGACGCCGCTTATTGTGAAGGCCAGCGACGAGATCTATCCCTCGCTCGCGCTAGCCGCGGCGGCGGCCTATACGAACACGCTCGGCCTTGGATTCAAACCCGATCCAGAGGCGCACAGATTATTGGCGCTCAATCGGATCATCCCCGTCGACCAGTTCGGCCAAATGCTCATCAGTTTCGCAGGGCCACCCTCACGCATCGCGCTTCCGGAGCAGCAGACCTTCAAGGTCGTGTCTTTCGTAGACGCCATGGAGGGTCGGGTAGATCCACTCACCTTCGCCGACAAGATGGTCTTCGTCGGGCTCCTCGACGCGGCAGGCTTCGCCGATGACTTCAATGCGCCTACGTCGAGTGGTCTGGGAAAGATGCACGGAGTGGAGCTGCACGCGAACTCGTTCGCCACGCTGCTCTCCGCTCGCGTCCTCACGGAACAACAGCTCCCAGTGACGATCGCGATCATATGGATCTTTGCTCTGCTCACCGGCCTGATCGTTTTTCGCCTCAACATCGTGCAAAGCTCGCTGATCACCCTTGCGGCGGGTGCGCTCTATGTCTTCGGCGCGCGCCTGTATACGACCCATTACTTCGATCAGCTCGGGACCGCCATCCCCAACGTTATCTATCCACCCGCGGCTCTTCTGCTGACGCTATTCTCCGTAACCGCCTATCGGGTGCTGTTCGAGCAGTCAGAAACGCGCGCCACTCGGGCTGCTATGGGCAAATATCTCTCTCCCGCCATCCTCAACGAAGTCCTGAAGGATCCGGGGCGCCTGCGCCTCAGCGGTGAAAAGCGAATCATGACTTGCCTCTTCACCGACATTCGTGGCTTCACCACCATCTCAGAAAGGCTCGACCCTGAGACCCTGGTGCGGATCCTCAACGAGTACCTCACCGAAATGACCAATATCGTGCACCAGTGGCAGGGCGTCCTCGACAAGTACATGGGCGATGCCATCATGGCCTGGTGGGGCGCGCCAACGGACCAACCCGACCACGCGTATCGCGCCTGCATGACCGCCATCGAAATGCGGGCCAAGCTGCGCATGCTGCACGACCGGTGGCAAGACACCGGCCTTCCCCAGCTCGAGATGGGAGTCGGCATCAATACCGGGCCGATGGTTTACGGCAATACAGGATCGAATGAACGGTTCGACTTCACCGTGCTGGGCGACTCCGTAAACCTTGCATCGCGCCTCGAGGGCGTCAACAAAGAGTACGGGTCGAATATCATCATCACCGAAATGACCTATGCAAATGTGAAGGACCGCGATCTCGTCGTGCGGTTCCTCGACGTCATCGAAGTGATGGGCAAGACCGAGCCCGTCGGCATCTACGAGCTTCTGGGCACTCAGTCGAGCGTGGGCACCCGAACACCCGACCTCCTCGACGCATGGGACGCCGCTATCAGGCTGTACCGCGCTCAAGACTTCACGATGGCCGCGGATGCTTTCAGCCGCGTGCTCGACATCGACCCATTTGACGGTCCGTCGCACGTCTACATCCACCGCTGCATCGATCTCGGCGCCACCCCGCCACCTACCGATTGGGACGGCGTATTCGTGATGACGCACAAATGACACGAGTGCTGAGTGCTGAGTGTTGAGTGCTGAGTCGGGTAGGTGGCCTCCCATCAGCAATGACTCATGAGGCGCCGCTCATTCCTTTTTGGGACCGTGGTCTCCATCGCGATCATACTGACCGTCAGTGGCTGCTTCACCAGCGGCGATCTTGTGACTCAGCAGATCCTCGACGACGCCCGCGCACGGAGGGATCGCTCGCTCGGGCCATCGCCCACAGCCATTCCCACACCTCCGACCCCCAGCCCGACGCCCACCCCCACCCGCACACCCCAACCTGGACGCACATTCGCGACGGTTGTCCGCGTCTGGGACGGAAACACCGTGCTCATCGACGGCGGCGCCTCGGTCCGCTACATCGGGGTCAACACCCCTGGCGGAGGGATGTTCGGACGCCCGCTCGAGCCATTCGGGCGCGAGGCCGCGGAGCGGAACCTCGAGCTGGTAGAGGGCAAGCAGATCGAGATCGAGGATGATGCCGCCGACGTCGACGGCTCCGGCGTCATGCTACGCTACGTCTATATCGACGGCGTGATGATCAACCAGGTGCTTCTGGAAGAGGGCCTTGCGCGCCTGGCGCCGTTGGGCCCTAATAACCGCTACGCGACAGAGCTGCGCAACGCGGAGGCTGAGGCTCGGCGGGCACCCCTGAATATATGGACCCTCATCACGTCGACGCCAACGATGACTCCAGTCCCCTCGGAAACGCCTTTGCCGAGCCCGACGCTAGTCGTCCAGCCTGTCCTTGCCATACCTCGCCGAACGGCAACTCCGACGATCAACCCGCTCTTCGCCCCAGCTCCCTCCGCCACATCGCCGACACCCTCGCGGACCTCGACACCAACGGCAGTCCGACCGTAGCGCTCAGCTCGCCGAGAGCAGCAATGACCCGAACGCCACCCCATTGTTCAGCGCATGGGCGACCATCGCCGCCACAATGGTTCCGGAGCGCCTGTAGACGTAGGCGAGCAACAATCCCATGCTAAAGAGAGCCGGTACCAGCACCAATTGGCCATGGACGATCGCGAAGAGCAGGGCTGATCCGACGTAGGCAACAGTGCGCCCCTTCTCGGCCAGGTACGAATTGAAAACGTAACCGCGGAAATACAGCTCTTCGACCGCGGGAGCGAGCAGGGCGAGCGAGCAGGGCGCCAGCAGCCGCGATCAGGAGATACTGGGGCCCAGGGAGATCCTTCATCCATCGAAGGGACGCGGCCTGCGGCTGATCGAGACCGAACGCGTGCAGTCCGAGACTGTTCAGAATGGACAAGGTCAGAAGCGCAAGCCCGCCGACGAGGCCCCAGGAAACACCGCGACGCAACGGGTTGGAATCGACGCCGAGCGCTCGGACGGTAACCAGCCCAGAACGGACGCCCTGGAGGCACGCGGACAAAACCAGGGCGCCCTCGAGGCTGAGCAGGACGAAGAGAAAGCCGACCAGCGAGTCCGGCCTGCTCCCCGGAAAGGTCGTCAAGAACACCGCGGCCAGCATCGCCGCGAACACAACCGCGAACACCGTCGTGCCAACTATCGACCGGTGTGAGCCGACCGGAAGGCTGCCGCGCCAGCGAAAGAGAATCGGCGCGACCCCCGCGCAAAAAGCACCCCCGCCGACCACGATGATCAGAAAGGCGACTCCGGACAATACGGATGGCAACGCCTCTGGGTCGGTGCGCCCCACCCTGTTCAACGCCACACCGGCAACGAAGAGCGGAAGTCCGATGACGACGCCCAGGACCGAAGGGAGAACGCGCAGGACCCGGCGCCCAGGAAGACCCCGCGCCACGTTCATGATGCGTGCGGCACGGGGCGAATCGTGCGCGCCACGCGAGCGAGCGGATGACCTTTGGCGCGCATCTCCCAGGTGTGGAACCAGCCAAACGGAGGCTGCTCCACCGCAAGCCCTGCCCCCCGCAGCTGGGCCGCGACCTCTTCGATGAGCCTTAGAGCATCCGGCGCCGGGGCCGGGTCAGCGAACAGGTGCGCGAACGGCATGAGCATCACCTCGCCCACCTTCAGCTGCTTGGCAAGATCCTCAACTTCATGCGCCGCCCCGACGGATACCGACTCCAGATCTGCTTCATCGCCTGCCTCAGCGCTGGCCAGCACGAGAAGGCCATTTCCGATCTGGCAGGTCGGCGTGCTCGGGGTTTCTGAGATGGGCGATCGGCCCTTCCGCGTGATGGTGCAGGCGAAGGAGTCAACGTGGAAGATCAGCAACCGCACGTGCTACCGGCTGCCACGCACTCGCCCACCGCTCCGTCGCACAAGGGGCCGCGGCTCATCTTCCGCGTCGTCCGGGGCGGCCCCGCGTGCCCGCTGGATCTCCTCCTCAAAGGAGGAAAGATCGGTGAACGCCCGGTACACAGACGCAAAGCGGATGTAGGCCACGTTGTCCAACTGCCGCAGCTTGTCCATGACCAACTCACCCAGCGCCGCGTGATTGACCTCGGAGCCCTCACGGCGACGCAGGTCGGCCTCGATATCGTTGACGAGCTGCTCGACCGCGCCCGCGCTGACCGGCCGTTTCGCGCAAGCCTTGGTAATGCCGGCGCGCAGTTTTGGCCGGCTGAACTCCTCGCGCCGGCCATCTTTCTTGACCACAAGAAGACTCACCATCTCCGCACGTTCGTAGGTCGTAAACCTGCCGCCGCACGCTTCGCAGCGCCGTCGGCGGCGCGTCACCGCCAGGTCCTCAGAGTCACGTGTATCGAGGACCTTGGTGGTTTGCGCGGAGCAGTAGGGACACTTCAACGATGGGTCCCCCGCACACGAGGCCAGGGTGGGCGACGGACAGTGGAGTACAATGCGACCAATGATATCGCCCCTACGTATCATGCTGCTCGGCGGCGTCGGCGAGATCGGCAAGAACGCCACCCTGTACGAGCAGGCTGGCAGCTTTCTTCTCGTAGACGCCGGCGTGAAGTTCCCCGGTGACGAGATGCTCGGCATCGACCTCGTCATCCCAGATTTCAGCCACGTCGTCGCGCACGCCGACGCGCTTCGGGCCATCGTCCTTACACACGCTCACGAAGACCACATCGGCGCTCTGCCATTCCTGATTCAGCAGCTTCCCGCCGCCAACCCGGTTGTGCTGGCCGGCGCGCCGCTGACCCTTGGCATTGTCGACGTCAAGCTCGCCGAGCACGGCCTGCGAGACCGTGTCGAGTATCACGAGATCGGGCCCGGGGAGCTGCACCAGTTCGGGCCCTTCGGCGTAGAGTTCATCCACGTCAACCACAGCGTGCCCGACGCCGTTGCGCTGGCAATTCGCTCCGAGGCTGGCACCGTCCTCCACACGGGGGACTTCAAGTTCGACCCAACCCCGGTCGGTGAAGACCCCTCCGACACCCAGCGGCTTGCTGAGCTCGGACGCGAGGGCGTGCTGGCGCTCATCTGCGATACCACCCGCGTGGAAGAGCCCGGTCGGACCGGCTCCGAACGGCTGGTGGGCGAGGCGCTCGCGCGAATCATGGGTGAGGCGAAAGGGCGAATCATCGTCACCACCTTCGCCTCGAACATCACCCGGCTCCGCCAGGTCATGGGCGCCGCCCACCATCTCCATCGACGGGTCGCCGTCGCGGGACGCAGCCTGATCCGCAACGTCGAGGTTGCACACGAGATGGGCTACATGCCCGAGACGCAGGACACGCTCATCGATCTCCGCGACGTGCGACATCTGCCAGCCCACGAAACAGTGCTGCTGACCACGGGGAGCCAGGGTGAGCCAGCCTCTGCTCTGGCGCGCATCGCAGTGGACGACCATCGTGATATCCACATCCAGAAGGGGGATACGGTGATCTTCTCCGCGTCGCCTATCCCGGGCAACGAGATGACCGTCTCACACACTATCAACAACCTCTATCGACGGGGCGCGCGTGTCATCACCCGGCGCCGTGGAACGGACACCGAACACATCCACGTGTCCGGACACGCCAGCAAGGAGGAGATTCGAGACATGCTGCGTCTGTCGAAGCCGCGTTATTGCATGCCGGTGCATGGCGAATATCGCAACTTCGTTGAGTTTCGGGAGCTCGCACATGAGATGGGGGTCCCGGAGGACCACATCATCATCACGGAGATCGGCGACGTGGTGGAGTTCCGCGAGACAGGCGCAGTCAAAGCGGGCACGGTCCCGTCGGGGGCGGTCCTGATCGACGGCCTGACGCAGGGTGTCGCGCATGCAGTGCTCCGTGACCGGCACCACCTCGCCGCGGAAGGCGTTCTCGTGGTCACGCTCACGATCGATGGCGAGTCAGGGCAAATTCTGGCCGGGCCCGATTTCATCACTCGCGGCCTGTTCAACGAGGAGAGCGAGCACATCGAGGGGCTCGAGGACGAAGGGAAACGCCGCATCTTGCGCGCACTGAACCGCCTTCAGGGCCAGCCCGAACACAGCGTGCTGGTGACCAAGACCCGCGAGGTCCTCGAAGGGTACATCTACCATCACACCCACCGCCGCCCTATGATCCTCCCCATCATCACCGAGGTCTGAGCACGCCCCCAAGCCTGGCGGGTCGGTTCGCATGGTCGGCGCCATTTGATGCGGGTGTTCGTAGGGGCGCCGCGGGTCAGGCATGCCTGACCCCTACGAGGTAATAACCTCGACCGCACCAGCCTCGATCGGATCGCTGATCTGACTCACCCTGAGCGCGCCATCAGCTCCTCGCTCAGCCCGGTACTCGATGAGCTGGAGCCGGTACGTGCCGTCAGCGGCGTCGGGCGGGAGCGTCAGCCCAGCGCGAAACTCCAGCCCGCCAACATCCACCAATGCGCCATCCCAATGCCACACACTGACACCACCGGCATCCACCAGGCGCGCCACCATGCGCGGCCCTTCGATCACACGCTCGGGCCCACGCTCGGACGCCACATAATGCGCACGAATCCGCAGCCGCGACTCATCCCCCGGCCGCAATCTCCAACCCTCGAGCGCGACTTCGTCAATCTGCACCCCTAGCGCGGACGGCCAAGCAACTCCTGTCTGAGCGGTAAGCGCTGTGCCACCGGAATCCGTCAGATACGGCCGCACCAGCGCCTTTTGGAACGTCGAGATCGGCTGGGGGTAAGCGTGGCGATCG
>JAERMM010000130.1 GCA_016844585.1 Chloroflexota bacterium
CACCGAGAACAAAGGGCTCGACGTGGTCCTCGAGGGCGTGGGTAAGGCGACCTTCTCCGCTGGCGTCAAGAGCCTGGCCGCAGGTGGCCGCATGATAATCTACGGCTCGCCGAGTGGCCCTCGCGTGGAGCTGGACACGCGCGAGGCGATCAGCCGCAATCTCACCTTCTATGGAATGTCCATCACCACCAGCCCGCGCTTCCCGGCCACCGTGGCCGCTTTCGTCCGCGATGGCCTGCCGATGTTTGCCGACGGACGGCTGAAGCCGGTGATCGACCAGGTCTATCCGCTTGCCAAGGTTGCCGAAGCGCATCAGCGCATGATGGACCGCGCCCAATTCGGCAAGCTGGTTCTGCGCTTCGACGACTAGGCTGACGGCTAGGCCGTTGCCGACAAGGTGGATGCTGCACATGCCAGCGATCCCCAGCGGTATCGTAAGCAGACCTTCGGTGGAGCGATGAATGCGGCAGCGCATGTTGGGGCGGACCGGCCAGGCGATCTCGGAGATCGGGTTCGGCGGCGGGAACGTCGGCGGGCTGCTGATTCGAGGCGAGCAGCGCGATCAGGTGCGCGCCGTCGCCCGCGCCGTTGAGCTGGGGATCACCTACTTCGACACCGCGGCCCAGTACGGGGACGGCCAGTCGGAGACCAATCTTGGTCGAGCACTGGCGGAGCTGAAACCCGACGTGATCGTCGGCACCAAGATCAGCGTCCGACCCGCGGATCTCGATGCGGGCCACGCGCGTGTTGAGTCGATGTTCGAGGATGGGCTCCGACGCCTGGGCCGCGAGCGAGTCGACGTGCTCTTCTATCACGGCCAGATCGCCTCGCAGCCGCGCGACGGTCGCGCGCTCACCAGCGAGCAGGTGCTCGGGCCGCTGCTCGAATCGTTTCGGCGCTTCCGCGAGGTGGGCAAGGTACGCTACCTCGGCTTCACCGGCCTCGGCGACACGGCGGCCGTGCTGGCGGCCATTCAGCCCAACGCTTTCGACGTCATGCACTGCTACTTCAGCGCCGCCAACCCTTCGGCGGCTTACGCCGTGGGGCCGAGCTTCGCACCGCAGAACCTGGGAGGCATCGTCGAGCGCGCCTCAGCCGTCGGCATGGGCCTCTTCGTCATCCGGGTCCTCGCCGCCGGCGCTCTCGCAGGCGAGCCGGAGAGGCACCCGATCGCCGGTGGCACCGGCGGCACGCTGATCAGCGGGACAGACTACCAGGCCGACGCCGAGCGCGCCGAACGGCTGCGAGCGGTCGCCAGCGATCTCGGCATCAGCCTTGCCGAGATGGCGATCCGCTTCGTCCTGAGCCACGAGCAGATATCGACCGCGCTGGTCGGTATCTCGAGTGTCGACCAGGTCGAATTTGCCGCGAAAGCCGCCGACGCGGGACCACTACCCCCTAATGTCTTGCGCCGGATCGTTGAAACAACCACGTTCTGACGTCGAGAAGAATCCGAGGAAACCGCACTTATCGTACACTCGGTTCATCATCATTGACGCCATCGGGGTAGATGAGACATGACGCTGTTCAAAGATGCCAGCTACGTGTCCCGCTCCATTCAGTGGGGCGAGCTGCGTGGCATGCACAAGATCGAGACCATCGACACCATGACGCCGGAGTACAAGGACACGATCTTCAAGATCGTGGTCGCGCTGGCCTCTACCGAGTTCGCCTCGGTGGAGCAGCACCAGCAATGGATCAACCGTGGGCCGACGGGCGAAGACCGCTTCACGCAAGCGCAGATCTGCGCCGACGAGGCGCACCAGGGGATGGAGGACTTCCGCACGCTGGCGCTGTTCGGCGAGGAGGGCACCGCCGCGGCGGAGCGTCTCCTCAACACGCACATCGGCGATCATATGCTCGAGGCCTTCAACCTCCCGTTCGAGAGCTGGACGGACCTGTGCATGTTCTGCTGCACCATGGACCTGGTCGCCTGGTACCACCTGAAGGCATTCGAGAACTGCAGCTTCGCGCCCTTTGCACGCTCCATGACGTCGATGGTCCCTGAAGAGCGCTTTCACGCTTCGTTCGGCGCCAACCGTGTGCGCACACTGCTGACGAATCCCGAATACGCGGAAAAGGCCGGCACGCTGGCCGGCGAGGTTCAAGCGCGCCTCGAGAAGTGGTACCCGCGCGCGCTCGACACCTTCGGCAAGTCCAACTCGCGCTTCTCCGAAGCGGCTGTCGAGATGGGCATCCGCAAGTGGGGCAACGAAGAGCTGCGCCAGATGTACATGGCGGACATCAACCCGCTCCTCGACAAGGTCGGCCTGCGGGTCCCAGCGCCCGAGTGGGACCGCCATTTCCTCTAGGCGTCGCCACAGCGTCAGATCGCGGAGGGTAGGAGCCATGGCGAAGATCCGGCACATCGCGTACTGGGCGCAGGACGTCGAGGCGATGTCCAAGTTCTTTATTGAAGGGCTGGAGATGCGTTTCGTGCAGCGCCGATCTACCGGAGCCATCGACCTCACCGACGGCGCCATCAACATCACCTTGCTGCCTCATAGCATGCCCCGATCGGACGGCAAGCCGCCCAGCCTGGGCATCGACCACATTGGCTTCACCGTCGAGAACGAGGAAGACGCGCGTCGGCTGATCGAAGCCGCGGGAGCAGCCGAGCTGCACGCGGTCGGCGTACCCGGAGCGATCAACTACGAAAAGAAGTTCCAGGGCCCCGAGGGCATCGTCGTGGATCTTGGCCATTGGGCAGGCGCCGCTCCCGTCGGAGAGACGGAGACAGCGCAGCCTGCCAGCCATCATTAGATAGCCCGGTCGCCCGAATGCTTCGCCTCTCGCTGGCATGCGGCGACTACGATCGCACCCGCGCACTGATCGAGCGGCGCGTCCAACCGGCCGGCATCGATCTCGACGTCGTCCCGTTGTCCAATGCCTGGGCCCGACACCGCCGCATGGTTCTGAACGAGGAGTTCGACGTGTGCGAGCTGTCGGTGTCCTCGTTCCTCATGGCGCGCGACCGCGGCCAGCAATTCGTGGCCATCCCAGTCTTCCCCTATCGCATGTTTCGGCACAGCTATCTGTGGTGCGCGACGCGCGCCGGGATCGCGGGCCCATCCGATCTGGCGGGCAAGCGCATCGGCGTCGGGATGTACCAGATCACCACGGCGCTGTGGCTGCGAGGCCACCTGCAGCACGACTATGGCGTGCCACCGTCCGACTCGCTGTGGATCACCGAGATGCCGGAGCTGGTGCCTTTCGATGCGCCTCCAGGGGTGCGAATTGAGATAGGTGACGGCCGCAGCCTCGAGGGGATGCTGCTGGCCGGCGAGCTGGACGCGTTTGTGGGCGTCGAGGGGATACCGCCCGGCTTCAGCGACGACGAGCGGGTGCACCGCATCTTCGGCCGCGATGAGGAGCAGGCTTACTTCCGTCGCACCGGCATCTTCCCGATCATGCACGCCATCGTTTTCCGCGCCGCCATTCTCGACCAGCATCCGTGGGCTGCTGTCAACGTCCTCGAGGCATTCCGCCAGTCGAAGGCGCTCGGCCGCGAGTACACACGCTTCCCGCGCGTCTCATCTCTGGCCTGGGCAATGAGCTACCAGGACGATGAGCGCGCCATCCTCGGGGCGGACCCCTATCCGTACACGCTCGACGCGAATCGCCACGCCATCGAGACGGCAATCCAGTACTCGTCCGAGCAGGGCCTGATTCGGCGCGCCCCGACCGTTGACGAGCTGTTCGCTCCGGGCACGATCGACTTTCCCGAGCATGTGGCTGGCGCTGGGGGCGTCGTTCGCGCTGAATAGCTCCTGTTACTTGCGGTCCGGCCTGGCCGGGTGTACGTATAGTGGAAGAAGTAGCGTCGCGTTTGGTGCGCCTCTGGAGGGAATGCATGCGCTGGATTACAAAGACCGCGGGTTTGGTGGTTGTGTTGCTCGTTGGATGTGCTCCGAGCGGGCCGGGAACGCAGGCGCGCGGGCCCGACGCCGCGCGGCCGGCCGCGCCAGCGGCGCCCAGGATCCTCACGGCTGCCATCAACGAAGACCCCAAGAACTTCTGGGAAGGCATCAACGCCGGCGGCGGTGGCGGCGGACGCGAGCTTGGCCACATGGTGAATCAGTACCTGGTTGCCATCGGTCCGGATGGGACCCCTACGCCGCGTCTTCTCGTGGAGCTGCCTTCTGTGGAGAAGGGCACGTGGAAGGTCGCCCCGGACGGCACGATGGAAGTGACGTACAGGCTTCGCCCGGGCGTCACCTGGCACGACGGAACGCCGTTTACTGCTGATGACGTGCTGTTCTCACGGGAGGTCGGGAGGGATCCAGGGATCGCCAACTCGAACCAGGGCGCACATCGTCTGATCGATGGAATGACGGCTCTCGACCAGTACACGGTCGTTGCGAGCTGGACCCAGACCTACGCATTCGCCGACCGACTTGAACACCGCGAGTTCATGCCCCTGCCGAAGCACATCCTCGAGGGGGCATACCGAGAGAGCAAGGAGACACTCACCGCGCAGCCATACTTCAGCAATGAGTACATTGGACTTGGGCCGTTCAAGGTCACGAGTTGGGAGCACGGCAGTGCGCTGGAGATGGTGGCCAACGATCAATATTTCCTCGGTCGGCCAAAGATCGACCGCATCCGCGTCATGTTCATTCCGGATCCGAACACCGCGTTCGCAAACCTCCGAGCAGGCGCCGTGAATGTCTTCCTTCCCACCGGCGGTCCAGACTACGACCAGCTCCTGCCGTTGGGAGAGGAATGGAAGGCGAGCGGGAAGGGTGAAATTGTCATCGAGACCATTCGCTGGGAATTCGCGGAGGCGCAAAAGTCGCAAGCGGCTCAGCCAGCGGACTTGCGGGACGCTCGAATGCGGCAGGCGCTGCTCATGGGGATCAACCGGCAGGACATGGCGCGGAACTTGCTCGGTGAGCAAGGGATGGTGGCGCATAGCTGGGTGCACCCGACTTTCAGCTACTACCCACAGGTGAAGGATGCGATCGTGGAATATCCCTACGATCCAAGGCGCGCGACGGCGCTGCTGGGCGAGCTTGGCTGGACGCCGGGCCCGGACGGCATGCTCCAGAAGGGCGGGGCGCGGCTGCAGTTCAATCTCCGCTTTGAGTCGGACAGCGAAAAGCAAGGCGCGATTCTTCAGCAGGATTGGAAGGCAATCGGCGCGGACGTGCAGCTCGAGTTCCTCTCCAATGTGGAGCTACGTGACGCCGAGCGTCGCGTGAGCTTCACCGGCCTCTACCTGAACACCAATCCGATGGGTGGGGCCAGCGCGGTCCGCCGCTTCGCTGGCGATCAGATCCCCACCGCTGCGAATCGATTTAGCGGCACGAACCGTGGGGCGTTTACTAGCACGGAGTGGGACGAGGTTGGCCTGAAGCTGCGGACCGCTCTTGACGACTCCAAGCGAATCGAGCTGGAGCGTGATCTGTTGAAAGTTTTCTCCGTGGAACTGCCCGCGCTGCCCATTCACTACCAGCTTCAATCGGTTCCCGTTTCAGGGCTCAAGGGCTTCCGCCCAGTGACGGGCACCGCGCACACCGGAAACATCATGCATACAACCAACGTCCACGAATGGGAAATGTGAGTCCAGGGGCGAATACGAACAGAGAGCAACCCGCCGAGCCGGAAGCCGGCTGCACCGTCGACTGGTCGTGGCTGCGCGGCCGCGAGATTGTCGCAGCGACATCCGACCTGCAGCAGTTGGTGATCACGTTCGCCGACGGTGAGACGCTGTCTGTCCAGGCGAGCCTCTATCAGGGCCGGCCGTTCCTGGCGTTTATGCCGTGGAAGGCCATGTAGCGCAGCGTCAATGTCATTCTGAAGGCACAGCCTGAGAATCCGTGCTCGTGGGGGAACGGATCCTTCGCTGTCGCTCAGGATGACACTTTCAAGTGGGTTTGAGCGCGCTGATAATCTCCGAGATGAACATGATCCCGGCGCCCATAAAGTGCAGGGACGCCAGATGTGCGTGCTCGAGTTCCTCCCGTGTTACTGGGCCGACCGGCGTGTTGGGAATGTCGTAGGAGAAGCAGGCATCGCGCACCAGGATGGGGTGGATTCCGAGCGTCAGCGCCTCACGGACTGTTGAGCTGACGCCGTAGTCGAGCGCAATGCCTGCGAGCAGAATCGTATCGCGCCCATTCGCGCGAAGGAACTGTTCGAGGTCCGTCCCGAAGAACCCGCCGGTCTTCGTGTGGATGACTATCTTGTCGCCAGGCTGCGGCACAATTGCGTGGCAGACATCGTAGTCGGGAGCAGCGCGCGCCGACACGACGTAGCACACAGGCACACCGGACGAGCGGCATGCCCCGACCAGTCGCACAAGATCGGGCAGCCCATCAACCGCTGCTTTCAGATATCGGCGCTCGCCTTCGGTAAACCGGTTCTGGGTCATGTCGTAGATCAGAAGGGCCGATTGGGATATCTCCGGAGCTGTTCCCTCTCGCATGACGCGCCTCCATCCGCAGCCCCCATTCTATTGGAGACCAGGCTGTGCTATCGTGGTGATGGAGAGCGCCCAGCAACGGATAGGCAAACGAGGGAATGGCTGTGTGGAAGATCGGGCACGCTAGCTGGCTATATTGCATCCTCGGTCTGTCGCTCGCCGCCTGCTCCCCGCCGACCTCCCGCGCACCTGGACAGGCTGGGACTACCGAGCGGATCGGTGGGACCGTCAACGTATTGGCCACGTGGGGCGGTGATGAGCAGGCGAGCTTCCTCGCGATGGTGCAGCCGTTCGAGGAACGGACAGGCATTCGCGTATCGTACGAGGGCACGCGCGACCTCAACGCCGTTCTAACGACGCGCGTTCAGGGCGGGAACCCACCTGACGTTGCCGGGCTTCCCGGCCCCGGGCAAGTAGCTGAGCTTGCCCGCGGAGGCAAACTCGTCGACCTTAGCGGTGTGCTCGACATGAACGCCATGCGAGAGCAGTACGCGGACGACTGGCTCAAGTTGGGGCAGGCGGACGGCAAACAGGTCGGGATCTTCATCAAGTCCGCCGTCAAAGGACTCATCTGGTACAACCCAAAGGAGTTCAGTCGCGCCGGGTACGCGCCGCCGAAATCCTGGGACGAGCTGATGACACTCACGCGACGGATGGCCGACACGGGAACGACTCCCTGGTGCATCGGCTTCGAGGCAGGGGCAGCCAGCGGCTGGGCGGGGACGGACTGGTTGGAGGACATTGTCCTGCGGCAGTCCGGGCCGACCGTGTATGAGCAGTGGCATCAGGGCAAGATCAAATGGTCCTCACCCGAGATCACGAGAGCCTGGGAAACCTGGGGACAGATCGTCGCCGATCCTCGGATGGTCTTTGGCGGTCGCCAGGCCATGCTGGCAACCAATTTCGGGGAATCGGGCAACCCGATGTTCAGCAGCCCGCCGCGCTGTTACCTGCACCACCAGGCGAGCTTCATCACGAGCTTCTTCGTCGAGGGAAACCCGGGCCTCAAGCCTGTTGAGGACTTCAACTTCTTCAGCTTCCCTGACATGGATCAGCGGTACGTCGGGTCCATAGAGGGCGCTGGCGATCTGTTCGGCATGTTCCGCGATACCCCTCAGGCTCGTGCGCTGATGCAATACCTCGTCACGCCCGAAGCTCAGTCCATCTGGGTGAAGCGGGGTGGCGCTATCTCTCCGAACAAGCGCATCTCGCTGGACGATTACCCTGACCA
>JAERMM010000131.1:0-6425 GCA_016844585.1 Chloroflexota bacterium
ATCGACTGAAGCCTGTCGCTGCCATGGGGCGGCGCGTCCTGGTGCCGCCAATGCAGCGCGAGGCGTTCCTAGATGAACCCGTCGCGGCCGCGGACGTAGGTGCGCTGAGTCTGTGTCGGATCCCTGTTGACCATGGGGCGCTGGTACATCAGATGCCGTAGACTGCGAACCTCGTGCTCCAGCGTGAACACGTGCTCGCCGCTATCTGGGTCCAGGATGTCCTGGAAGCGGAGCTGATGGTTTGCCACCGGCTCGGTCACCAGCTCGTGCCGTGCGAGGAAGGCGTACGGACGCGAGAAGTTAGCGACGTAGACAGCGATGTGGTGTCCGTCGTACGGTCGGATCTCGTCGTCGGTCTCCGCGAAGCGAAGCCACTGATTGCGGCCGATTGAGATGCGCGCGGTGTCTGCGCCGTCGGCGGACTCCAGGGTCGAGGGCGCCCCGAACACCTGGTCATAGAAGCGAGCGATTCCCGCGGCGGCCCCTCGCGGTGTCGAGAATTCGACGTAGGGCAGGCCGAGCCGCATGTCGCCGAACCGTTCGCTCGGCTCGTAGCAGCGGAAGTGGTTGCCCCACGGACAGGTGACCGCGACGTGGTCGCCCTCGTGTGACCAGGAAAATTCCGTGCCCTGCAGTCGCGGCTCGATCGCCTGCAGCCGGGAGTTCAGCGCATCGAGGCTGGGCGTAACCACGCCGATGTGCCCGGGAATGATCTGGATTCCGCGCGTCGGCAGGTGAAATTGCTGCTCGCCGACGTTGATCCACATATTGCCCAGGTCGACCGAGAGATATGGGTCCCGCGTGAAACCCATCCCCACGACGTAGAAGAGGCTCGCAACCTGCTGGTCAGGGACGATCAAGTTGACGTGCTCCATGAGCACGACGTTGCCGATGTCTTCCTCGTTGTAGTCGCTGTGGCCGTTCATCGGACTCCTCCTCCCAACGCCTCCCCCTCAAGGGGGAGTGGCATGCCTCTTGTCATTCCGACCGCAGGGAGGAATCCGTGGCTCCCACAGGCTGGGTGCGGATTCCTCCTCGCTTCGCTCGTTCGGAATGACACGCTACAGCCCGAGCAGCCGCGCCGCGTTGCCGCCCAGGATCTTCTCCCGATCCCCGAGCGACAGTGGCAGATTCCGAACCAGCTCGACCGTGCGAGCCAGCGGCACGTGGACCGGCGGAAAATCGCTCCCCATGACGACGTGGTCGGCGCCAACGGTCCCAACGCAGCACAGGACCGCGGGTGGGTGAAAGCCCATCGTGTCCAGGTACAGCTTCGGAATGTATGCCGACGGCGGCATAGGGATCACGTCGGGCTCCCAGGGCCCGAACGAAGGGTCGTCCCGCAGCTCATACCCGAAGTCGAGTCGGCCGGGCAGCAGCGAGATCGCGCCACCCATGTGCGCCATGACCAGGTTGAGCGTGGGGAAGCGCTCGAATCCGCCCATCAGGATGAACCGCGCCAGGCTGAGCGTCGTATCAAACGGGCGGCCGACCAGCTCGGGGAGGCGGAAGATCTCCATCTTCTCGGCGCCGATGGTCACCTTCGGCGGGTGGACGAAAACGGGGACGCTGAGAGCAACCGCCAGCTCGAAGAAGCCCGCGGCACGCGGCGAGTCGAGGTACTCACCCGCCACGCTCGAGTTGATCATGATGCTCTTGAGGCCCAGTTCCTTGATCGCCCGCTCGGTCTCACGCAGGTAGCCGTCGCCCTCGAACGGGATGGCGGAGGCAAGACCCAGGAATCGGCCCCGGAATCGAACGTTCATCTCCGCCGAGAAGTCGTTGTAGCGGCGGACGACGTCGAGCGCCGGGGCGCCTTCAGGCACGCGAATCCAGTTGTTGCCGAAGACGCACACGTCGACGCCGGCGCGGTCCATCTCCTCGATCACGGCGTCGTACTCAAACATTGACTTCGGCGCGGTTGGCACGCGCCAGTCCAATGGCACCAGGTGACTGTGGCAGTCGATAACGCGGACGCTGCGCGCCCCAAGCCGAACGGTCATATCAGCGAAGTGTAATCCCACTGCAATTGCCGCGCGAGGCCGCGGGCGAGGCACGCCTCGCCCCTACCGACCCCGTGTGCGACTGTATAGAGCGCAAAGAGTTGGGGGACACCCTGTACACACGGTTCGTTGCGCACTTTCGCGGGCGGGGGTACGATCCACTCAAGCCTACAGGAGGAGTCGAAAGATGGCACAGACGTTGGAGCGTCCGATTGCGCGGGAGACGGGCGACAAGAGCCCAGTCCAGGTGCGCAAGCTCGGCCACTTGGTGTTTCGCGTTCGGGACGTCGAGCGGTCGATCCAGTTCTACACAGAGATCCTGAACTTCCGCGTGTCCGACAGGAACGAGAAGGGCATGGTGTTCTTCAACACCTGCGGCGATCACCACACGCTCGGCATCGCACCGGCTGGGTCTGGTGAGGCCGCCCATCGTGCAGATCACGTTCGAGGGCCGCAAGGGCGCTGGCTGCAACATCGGCGTCGAGTTCCACGATCCGGACGGCTATCAGGTCGAGCTGTACTGCAACATGGACCAGATCGGACCGAACAACCGCGTCCGCCCAACCGAGCAGTTTCGCCGAGTCTCGTCATTGGAAGAAGCTCGCGACAACCCGCTGCCCGCCACCTGGTAGGCGGCGGGGGTCGGGGGCCCAGGGGTCGGGGGTCAGGGAGAGGACTACGATTACGATGTCTCGCTCGCGTGCCCGGGCCCTGGTCCCCGTCCCCTGGCCCCGCGCGTGTCCCCTCCGCCGTCGGATCGAGTATGCTGGGTTCACCCCATTAGATGAGCCAAAACGTCAAGGAGTGCCCCTTTGGTCAAGCCCGAAGTCAACATGCTCGCAAGCGATCAATCGCACCTGCCGCTGCTCTTCGTGTGGCGCGACTCAGGCGTGACGGAGAAGCACGGCTTCAAGATGAAGGTGGACGTCGCCCGCGTCAAGGTCCCCGGACAGGAGATCATCCCGATGGACCAGCGCGGGCCGCGCTTGCTGGACGGCACCTATGACTTCCTCAGTGGGCTGCACCACGAGCCCTACTACTATCGCGCCCGCGGCGACAAGCGGTTCATCTACATCGCGCAGGCGCAGAACGATTGGGATGACCGCGTCGTGGCTACCCAGGAGATCAAGTCCGCCAAGGACCTCGAAGGCAAGAAGGTCATCGTGACGTCCACTGCCCCGTGCGTCTACGGAAACCTGAAGCATTCCATCGAGCTCGGCGGCGCCGACCTCAGCAAGGTGGAGTTCATCACGATGCACGAGTTGGAGAAGCAGACCGGGCGGGCATCAGCCGTCCAGGCTGTGGCGAGCGGAGAGGCGGTCGCCGCGAATGTGGATGCGCCGTTCGACCTGCAAGGCGAGAAGCTGGGCCTGC
Organism: Chloroflexota bacterium; assembly: GCA_016844585.1. Taxonomy (GTDB): domain Bacteria; phylum Chloroflexota; class UBA6077; order UBA6077; family SHYK01; genus JAERMM01. The sequence continues at coordinate 3,378 of JAERMM010000131.1, forward strand.
ACGTGCTGCACACGCCCTCGGTACCGGTGATCCACAATGCCACCATGTGCGCAAACGGTGAGTGGGTCCAGGACAACGAGGAGACAACGCTCGCCTTCCTGCGCTCGATGATCGACGCAATCCACTTCTTCAAGACGCAGCCAGACAAGTCCAAGGAGATCATCGCCAGCCGCGTCGGCCCCATCCTGGGGATCGAGAAGCCGGACGAGATCGACCACCTCTACCGCGTCTGGGCCGGGCTGCTGAGCCCGAAGCCGTACCCGCACCCGTTGGCGATATGGAACGTCTACAACCTGGACGTCGCCCACGATCCAAACGTCAACTTCATAGGCCCGATGGAGATCTGGAACACGAGCTACCTGCGCCAGATCGACGACAGCGAGTACATCGACGAGCTGTACGGCAGCTCCCAGGCGGCGGTCAACCCAACGGTGAACGCGGCGATCTGAACCAGCACCAAACCATAAGAAGCGGGCCCGTCAATTTGCCGTGCCCGCTTCCTAGGCCTACGCCTGCTGGGTCAGGTCGCGGGACCGAGCGAGGCGGCGACGCCAAGGTCCCGGAGCTGAGCTGACAGCCAATCGTCCGCCGTCCAGCTCTGGACGCGGCGGCGCATGGTGTCGAGGCGCCCGCGGCGCTCCAGCTCCGGCATGTCCAGTGCTTGCGCTAGCGCTTGGGCAGTCCCATCGACGTCAAGCGGCGACACCAGCAAAGCTGCCCCCTTCGCGTCGTCGGCCACCCCGACCGTCTCGGACAGGACCAGTACGCCTGGGCGCCGCGAGATGAGCGCCCACTCCTTCGCAACCAGATTCATCCCATCCTGCAGCGAGTTGACGAGCAGCACGTCGCACTCCTCCATGGCGGCCAGCGCCTGCTCACGGTTGTTCGTGTAGAACACGTCGATCACCGGCGTGCCGTCCGGCCGCGGATACCGATCGTTGATCTCGGCGATGCAAGCGTAAATCTCGTCGCGGTAGGCACGATAGATGCTCAGGTCCGTTCGCGACGGTACCAGGAAGGCCGAGAAGCGAACGCGCGAGCGAAGGTCCGAGCGCAGCTCCAGGAGCCGCCCGAACGCGCGGAACCCGATGAGCTGGTTCTTGCTTGGGTCCAGCCGATCCACGCGTATCACGCGCATTTCACCCATTCGGGGCACGACGCGTACGCGAGCCCGTGCAACCGCGGGTGACGCCATGCATCGCGCCAGCTCTTCCAGTTCCACGCTGGCAGGATAGGCGCGAACGATCACCCGCCGGCCGTCGACGCCCACCACCACTCCCGATGCTCGATCCACCGTGACGTTCACGAAGCTCTCGCAGCACTTCATGAAGGCGTGGACATCTCTCTCGGTTTGAAGCCCCACCACATCGGCCCCGAGCATCCCGTTGAGAATCGCTTCACGCCAGGCCCCGGGCAATAGTCGCATCAATGAAGGATCGGGGAACGGGATGTGGGTGAAGTGCGCGATCGGCGTATCGGGAAAGGACGGTCGAAGCAGGGCAGGAAGCGGATAGAGATGGTAGTCCTGGATCAAGAATGCCCGGACGTTGAAGCATGATTCCCTGATGACCTCAGCCATTCGTGCGTTTGCCGCCAGGTAACCCTGCTCCCAGGCGTCATGGCGATCGTGATCAAGCTGGCCGAAGCCGCTGGGCCCGATCACGCGGTGCTGCAGCATCCACAGCACCTCGTTGCTGATCTGGCCATAGTAGGCGTGGTACATCTCGGCCGGGAGCGGAATGGGCACGACGTGGAGCGAGGGGTCCGCCTGGTCGGCAGCCGTCGTGAACAGGCCTCGCTGGGCATGCCTCGCGTCAGGTGGTTCGGAGACGCAGCAGAACCAGGTGACGTTCGATTGAGCGGCAAGCGGCATGAGCATGCTGACGAGCCCGCCGGCGGCAGGCATCGCCACCCACGCGTCCTTTCGCCACACGAAGTCCCGAGGCCCACGATTCGAGACGATGACCGTCCGCGGCGGTTGATCTTCTATTTGGTCCACCCGGGTGATCGCCGGGCGCTCCCCACGGACGTCACCACCAGCGTCGGCTCGGTCGTATCGTAAAGGGGCTTGCGCCCGCCCTAACAGGCATTGGTCGTGAGAGGTGAGACATTGGCTGTGATCTTACCCCCTTGGCCCAGAGCCGCGAACGTCACGGTCCCATAACGCGCGAGCCGTTTCCTCGCTACAACGGGGCGGCCGGGGAGGACGCTAGAAGAGTTGCGCCAGGACGGGAACCGCAAAGGTGGCGATCACCCAGAAGCGCAGCGTCTTCCCGAAAAGGGTTGAGATCATGAAAATCCAGAGGGGCAGCTTGACCACCCCGGCAAAGATTCCGGCCATGTCGAATACAGGGTTCGGGATGGCCGCGAAAAGAAAGATGATCGGCCCGCCGAACCTCGCCATCGCTCGCTCGACCGCCGGGGACCAGCGCGTCTGCGGAATCACCGCGCGCCCCGTTGCTCCGACGAAGTAGCCGGTCAGCTCGCCGATGGCTGAGGCGACCCCCGCGACCACAGCCACGAGCGTCGGGTTGAGGAACGTCGCGCCCACAAAGATGGCGCCAAGGTAAGGTACCGGCACGACCAGCGACGCCGTCCCCAGCAGAGTAACGAGAAAAACGCCCAGATATCCGTAGTTGCCCAGTGCACGGTAGTCTATTGGCGCGATCATGGTGGCGACGCTGAGGGCCGCCACGATCAAGAGTACCGCCAATGAGCGGATAATGCCCCTGAGGCGGTGGCCCGGCGCCCGGGGCTCGGCCTCGTCGGCCGGCCGGGTGGGGCCTCCCCCCAGCCAGCTCTGGAGGCGAGGCACAGACTGGGTGCGTAGCGCTGTGAGGTCGAGTTGCATTCTGCTAGCGGCGCTGAATGCGGACTTCGCCGACCATGCCGGCGTCTTCGTGAATGGTGCAAACAAGTCGATACACGCGCGCCGGACCGGCCACCTCAACTCGGGCAGTCGAGCCGGCCGCAACATTTGCAGACGCCACTTTCAGATCAGGCACCGTGAAATTGTGGTCTGTGGTCCCGTTGTTCCGCACGACCACG
>JAERMM010000131.1:6442-14087 GCA_016844585.1 Chloroflexota bacterium
GGTCTTCGCTCCGGGCTGCACGGCGACTGCTTTGGGTTCGAACGAGAACTCGCTCATCTCCACCGTCACTTCCGGGATCGATGGTCCGCACGCGCCGAGTGGAAGGATGCCGGCGGCGAGGGCAAGAACAACGGCGTTTCCCCGCACGTTTGTTACACCTTTGACACTATACGAAACTTGTTCCGTGTCCTGAGTCTAGGCACCGCCACTCAACAATGCAAATAAGACTTTTCAGATGACCCGATAAGGTTCTCCTTATAGACTTCCTGTACGATCGCGTGCTTTCCGCGTCAACGCTCGCGGCCTATAATCGGCCGACAGGACAGCACGGGCACAATGAATGGAGGCGCGACGAGATGACTAGCACGCAAGCGTATGACAGCCAACACCTGAAGCAAGAACGGCTGAAGAATCTGCAGGCCGAGATGAAACGGATGGGAATCGGGGCGTGCTTTCTCGGTGAGGGCCTGAACGTAAAGTACGTCCTCGACGTGCTGATCCCTGGTGGGCGAGTCTTCGTGCCACGCGAAGGCGCAGCAATCGCGCTGGTCCGCCCGCGAGACATGCCCTACGTGAAGCTGACCCACCCAGACGTGGAGCTGACGTACTACCACCAAACCGAAGCGTGGCGGCCCGGATTCGAATCGAAGATTGCGCGCTTCGTTGAGGGCATGACGGGCTACATGTCGCGGGCCGGTGTCCGTGATCTCCCGCTTGCCGTCGACCAGCTCGATCCCACCGCGCTGCTGGCGCTGGATCGGGCAGGCGTTCAGATCATCGATTCCCTGCCCGTCGTCGAATTTGCGCGGTCGGTCAAGACGAGCGACGAGGTCGAGATCTATCGCACGCTTGGGAAGCAGTACTCTCAGGTTTTCACCCTGTTCCGCGACAACGTGCGACCGGGGATTACCGAGAAGCAGCTTCAGGCGATGGTGGTTGGCGCCTGGCAGGAAGTGGGTGGCGACGACATCCTGCAGATAAACGTGTGTTCTGGCCAGAACATGAATCCCTGGCGGCGCTGGGCGACCGACCGTCCGCTACAGGAGGGCGAGTTTGTGGGGATCGACTTCCACGGGCGGAGCCCGAGCGGGCTGCTAGGCGACACGTCACGCACGTACCTGGTCGGCGGCAATCCATCTCCAGAGCAACGGGATCTCTACAAGCGGGCGTGGGAGTACGTCCATGGAGTGGCGGACGCGGTTCGGGCGGGGCGGACGCACGCCGATGTCGTGGAGCTGGTTCCGCCGGTGCTGGAGAAGTATCAGCAGCAGCACGACAACTATCACATCGTGCACTCGGTGGGCATGGTGCCCCAGGGCTACCCGAAGCTCGATCGCCTGCGCGTTCCGGACGATGACACGTTCAAGGAGAACCAGATTCTTGCCATCGAGTGCTTCTTCGCCGAAGTGGGAAGCGATACGGCCGTGAAGCTGGAGGAGATGATCCTGGTCCACGATGGCCCCGCCGAGTTCATCACCGGCGGCGTCCCCTACGAGTCCAGCATCATCGGCTGAGGCGGTTGGCGAGAAGCTACAGGGGCTCGAACGCCAGAATCAGGTCGGTATCGGGAAGCTCGTCAGGGCGATCCACCCAGTAGGGACTGTCCGAGTTGTACTGGGCCCACAGCGGGCTGGAGGTGGCGACCTCTGTCAGCGCCTGGAATGTTGTGTCCCCCATCAATACCGCCTTCACGTAAATGCCTAGCGACACGGGTTCCGTGCGAGCGGATGTGACCGAATATCGCATCACGCCTCGCTGGAAGCGCTGAAGAACGACGCTCGGGTCGACGGCATCCCCCGCAAGCGCCTGATAGCCCGCGCGGCTCGTCGGAAGGCCCCAGATCTCCAGGCCAAACCCCGGTAGCAGCCCCGGGTCGCCCTGGCCATCGAAGAACGCGTCCCGGAATAGGACCGTGCTCAGGAACCCGGCGTAAAACCGCGTCGGCCAGCCATCGAAATCCTCAGCCGAGTTCGCCCGCACGAATTCCTGGCTGCGGTCGGCGAAGTCCCCGAGCCCAGGGTCCGGAGCAGCCTCCAGTAGGGCGGCTTCAGACAGCGGCAACGACACGTCGCCATACAGCTCGTACGGCAGGAACGGGGCTTCGAGCAGGTTGACGCTTACGACGCGCCCGTCGTCGAGCGCTTGCAGCATGGCTCGCTCAAAGAGCTGCACCGTGCCACCGTTCAGGACCATCAGACGGGAGATCGGGGCGCCGAAGGTCCGTTGACCACCCCGGCGAACGTAGAAATTCCAGATACCATCGTCCGCCACGGCGAAGCCGGTGTCGGCGAAATAGCGCGAACCGGTGATTGGGTCCACCGGCGGTGGCGCCGGCTGAACCAGCCGCTGCGCCGGCGGCAGGGCTGGGGGCGCCAACGGCGGCACGACCAGGCTAGCTCCGCGGCTGTCCGCGACGTTGAGGCTCTGGCCCTTGATGGGTTGGTTCAGCGCGAGCGCCGTTGTTGGTGTCTGATCCACCGTGGTCCGCAACTCGAGTGACTCGCCTGCGCCGAGCTGTCCGTCCCAGAGGACCGAAGCGCCCCGCACCGTGGCGGAGCCAACGTTGGAGGTCGTTCTGACGATGCGCGTATCGTCGCCGTACGTCGTTTCAAAATGCACCACTAGCGACGCGCCCTGCGACAGAATGTTCCGGGACGCGGCTCCCCGTGGGCTCAGGCCCACGCTGCTCGCGGTGAACGTGACCGATCCGGTCGAGCTGGGACCGGCGATCCGTACCACGTGCTCATACGTAGACGTTTGCCCGACAGCCGGCACCTGTGCGCCACCAACGAGAGACAAGGTCTGTTGGACGGCAACCGGCGCCTGCCCCGCTACCGCGGGCGGACTCTGCGGGATCGAAGGAGCGGCGGGCGCTGGCGGGGGCGCGACGACCGCCGGTGGTGGGGGGGGCGGCACGACGACTGCGGGCGGGGGCGGGGGCGCGATGACCGAAGCTGGGGGCGGCTGCACGATGACCACGGGCGGCGGCGGCGCGACGGCGCCGACCACCGAGTAGAGCGCGAACGGCGCGAACGGCGCCATCGTCCCGTACCTATGGCCAGAAGCCGTGATCGTGTACGTGCCGGGCGGGTCAGTAAGAGATACCTGGACGGGGAGGACGAAGCCACACGTCGGGCCAATCACCGTGCTGGGAGCATTGCTCAGCCCGGGCGTTGGCCCGCTAATCGAGACGGTTGCGGTCGATCCGGGTGCGAAGCCATAGGCGGAGAACGACACGGAGCTACCACGCTGCACGACAGAGGGTGATGCCTGGGCCGCGGGCGGGGTAGTGCACGACGAGCCTGGTCCCGCGGTGGGCATCATCGTCGAGGCTGAGGTCAAGGGGACGCTGGGAGGCCCTGACACAAACATCGCGGCCGCGAGTAAAAGGCAAAGCGAGAAAGGGATCATCAGCCTGAAGAATTGCATTTCGCCCCTCCGCGGCAGCATTGTACTGTGTGGGCGATGCGCTCAGCCGCGCGCATATTCCAAGGCTAGCAGCCAAAGCGCGATATCGGGATCCACCAGGGCAAAGCCCAGTAGAAAGCGAATGTTACACTGTGACTGCTCCTCTAGCCGCCCGCGCGAGGCGGCAGAAGCTCAATTCAGTTCGATTGAGGCGGCCTTGAACGTTAACGAGATTCCCCTAGGGGCAAAGCTGCAGCTCGAGGATGGATCCACCGTGGAGGTCATTCGGGCTTCGACCGATGGAGACTCCCTCGCTATCCGTTATCTGGAAAGCCCCTTCGACCCTGATCTAGTCGGAGTGGAAGGGCTCTGCACCGACTACGAGATCACCGGCTTCGCGGCAGACTGGACGCACACAGATACACGTGATGTGCTTGATGGGTCTGAGAAGCAAACCGTGCCTACCCCGGGCATGTCCAACTAACGCCCGCGCATCCAACCTCAGCACAACAGAGTCTGGGCAACGAGCGTCGGCACGAACAAACGGAGGTTCCTGATGGTATTGAAGAAGGAAGCGAACGAGCGCTTGTGTCGCGTCGGACAAGACACGCCCATGGGCGATCTGATGCGGCGCTACTGGCACCCCATCGCGCCGATCGCACGGCTCGATGAGAACCCCGTCCGCAAGGTCCGCATTCTCGGTGAAGACCTCGTGCTGTTCCGTGATCGGAGCTACAAGCTCGGTCTGATCGGCAACCGATGCGCCCACCGTAACACGGGCATGCAGTTCGGCATACCCGAACCGGAGGGCCTGCGCTGCTTCTATCACGGCTGGCTCTACAACAGTGAGGGCCAGTGCCTGGACACGCCGCTCGAGCCGAGGGACAGCACCTTCAAAGACCGCGTGCGAATGACGGCATACCCGGTCGAGGAGCTGGGTGGCCTCGTGTGGGCATATCTTGGTCCAGCGCCGGCGCCGCTGCTCCCACGCTGGGACATTCTGGTCTGGCCGAACGCCATCCGGCAGATTGGGGTCAGCATCCTGCCCTGCAACTGGCTGCAGTGCCAGGAGAACGCGCTCGACCCGTCACACGGTGTCTACCTGCACGGTCACTTCTTCCATTACACACTCGAGCGCCTCGGGCTGCTGGAAGAGCGCGCGGCCGACAAGACGACGCACCGCTCCTACGTGGGCGCACGTCCAGACCCCTTCGCGCTCGAGTTCCAGCTCAGCGACCACGGCATCCGCAAGTTCCAGAAGTACTCGAAAGCACTTGGCTCCAAGACGGACGCGGTGCGCGAAGCCAAGTACATGCTGTTCCCTAACGCAACCATCGGCGCTGAGGGCGGCATCCGAAGCGAGTCGCAGTTCCGCGTCCCGATGGATGACACCCACACGTATCACATCACCTATCAGGTCTACCGCGGCCCCGAAGGGGTGGAGGCGCCGAGGCAAGACGTAGTGCCCTGGTTCAAGGTCCCGGTGACTGACGAGAAAGGCGAGCCGATCCTCGACTACGTGCTCGCGCAGGACATGGCGGCGTGGTGGACCCAGGGCGAGATGACGGACCGCTCACACGAGAAGCTCGGCACCACCGACTCCGGCGTCATCATGTTCCGACGTTTGCTGGATCAGCAGATCAAGGTCGCGCAGGGCGGCGGCGATCCCATGAACGTGGTCCGCGACCCCGAGATGAACGACATCATCCACCTGACGCCTCCCGAGCGGGAGGACCTGCACGTTCGAGAGGGCGCCTATCGCAGCCAGTACCACAAGGGTTACTGGATGGACGACGCTGACCGATACGGCTCCGCCATCGACAAAGTACAGGAGTTCATGCAGCGGATCGAGGAGTTCAGCATGGCCCGTACCCCGCGCCGGGACGGCGGCTTCGACTAGTGGGTTGCTTCTCACGACCGTGGCCATTTCGTCCGGGACGCATGCATCTGTGCGTCGGGCGATCAATATTCGGCGCGCTCCTCGCGATCTCTGTAGCCACTGCATGCGCTGGCCCCGCCGGCCCATCCCAGGGCGCGGGAGGCCCTACTCCGGCCGATCAGCAGCCACGGCGCACCAAGACGCTGACGATGGCTGTCACCGCGCACGTTGGCGCGCTCGGAAACCTGGGGGAGAGCACGACGACAGGCGGCTGGGCGTCCACAGCCGAGCTCCACACAGCCGGCCTGGTCAGCGCTGACGTCCACGCTCACCGTCCGGTTGGTCGACTGGCCGAGAAGGTCCCATCGACCGACGATGGAAGCGTCGCCGTCCAGCCCGATGGCGGCATGAGAGTCCAATACTCGCTTCGGAAGAGCGTCACGTGGCACGACGGCGCGCCGTTTACCGCGCACGATCTCGTCTTCTCCTATCGAGTAAACAGCGATCCTGGACTGCCCAACGTCCAGACCGACGCGATCTTCCTGATCAGCTCGGTCGAAGCTACAGACGATCTGACCTTCGTCATGACCTTCAAGCAGCCGTACTTCCTGGGCGGGACGCTGGGCCCCCGCCTCTTTTGGCCCCACCCGCGTCACGTGCTCGGCGATGCATACGAACGGTACGTTGAAACCAAGAACGGCGACGAGTTTCTCAACCTGCCCTACTGGACATCCGCGTACGTGAACACCGGTCCCTTCCGTCTCACCGATTTCTCAGCCGGTGACAGCCTGACGTTCGAGGCGTACGACGGCTATTTCCTCGGCAGACCGATCCTTGACATCCTCCGCATCAAACTCTTCTCCGATTCAAACACCGTTTTCGCCAATATTCTGGCAGGGACCCTGGATCTCAACCTCGAGAGCACCCTCGCACCGGAGATGGGCTACCAGCTCGAGGAGATCTGGGGCGGAGGAACGGTGTATCGCGTGACCGGCGGCACCCGAATGCTCGCGCCACAATGGCGGCAGGGAATCCAGACCGAGCCCGCGAACTTCGACGTGCGGGTTCGAACCGCTCTCTACCAGGCGCTGGATCGTGAGGAGTTGGCCGCTGCGCGCGAAGGCGGGCGCCGCGAAATGGCAGGGTGGGAGATCCTTCCACCAACCGATCTGCTTTTCCCAGCGGTCAAGGATGGCCTCCGCCCGTTTAGCTTCGATCCCGACAGAGCGAAGGCGATTCTGGCGGGGGTTGGATGGACGCCAGGACCTGATGGGACTCTCCGCAACGCATCAGACGGCAGACGCTTCAAGAACATCCTCACAGCCACCGCGGGATACGAGCGCGAGATTGCAGCGTTTGCGGACTATTGGCGGCGGATTGGTGTCGAAGTCGAAGAGATCATGGTCCCACAGTCCCAAACCCGCAACGGCGAGTACCGAGCCCTGTACCCGGGATACGAAGCGACGTCACAGTCCGAGGGCACTGGAATCCTCGGTAAGCTGGAGGGACCGGCGGGGAACGCTGCGAATCGCTGGGCCGGCAATCGTGGCGGCTATGAGGACCCACGGGCGCAGCGCCTCGTCGACGCGTTCCGCGGCAGCCTATCCGAGCGAGAGCAGGTGCAGACCATCAAGGCGATCAGCGACTTCATCGTAGCGGAGTTGCCAATTCTCATCGCCTACGGTACGGCTTGGCCACTCGCCGTGCGAAAAGGCGTCAAGGCCCTCGACGACGTTGGCGGTGGGGGAGGTGGCGGCGCCGCCTACGGCACCTATACGCGCAACGCGCATATATGGGACGTTGACTAGCAACTAGCGGGTCAGTTCGCGTAGGCGGCGCCATTTGATGCGGGTTCGTATGTGGGAGCTAACCACCAGTACAGCTCGGCGGAAGAGCAGCGTGGGTTAGGGCGAGTTCGGCTGCCCCTCTCGTGCCGCAGCGGGAGAGGCTAGGTGAGGGCATCTTTTGGCGATTCAAAGTCATCCGGCTCCGGCCGAGGTGGCCCTCACCCCCGCCTCTCCCGCTGCGGCAGGAGAGGGACAAAGCCGAACCCGAGCGCGTTTGCCCGCAACCCATGCCGTATATGCGCCGAGATGTACTAGCTGAGATAACTAACGTCCGGTGAGCGCCGCCTCCGGGTAGCGCCGAAAGTACTCCCGGAGCATGTCCATGGCGGGGGGCAGCGCCTCGGTGGGACCGCCACCTCGCTCGACGAACACCGTCACGCTGACGCGCGGATTCTCGACCGGCGCATATGCAGTGAACCAGCCGTGAGTGGGCAGAATACCCTGTGCGTTTCGCTCGCCCGGGAATTCTGCCGTGCCCGTCTTGCTGGCAACGCGCACGTCTGGGATTCGA
>JAERMM010000132.1 GCA_016844585.1 Chloroflexota bacterium
CGCGATCTCGGCGGCACATATGGAATGTCGCTCCATTGCGGAGACGGTTCCTGCTCTGTGCGGAACGCTCGCATTCGAGCCCCTGATCGAAAGCGGAGACCCTGCGACTCTCAAGCACCCGAACACCGACTGGCTGCTCATGGTGCACGAGGCGCCCCACGCACTCGATAAGGAGATGCACAACCACTTCGGCGTCCGCGTTGCTTCAACTGATGAAGTGGACGCCGCCTTTTCATACCTCAACGCGCACCAGGACACCTACAGACTGAGCGAGCTTCAGTCGCCCGCCTGGTCGCACGGCTCCTATTCGGTCTACTTCCGTGAGCCTGGAACCAATGGGCTGGAGATCGAGTGCTACGAGGCCGTGTTGCGGAAGGAGTCGGGCGGTACCAGGCTTGGTGGAGTTCGAGCGCCCCACTGGGAGACCCGTTTGCCACCCGAGCGATTCCCAGGGCGCGGATACGTCCCGCAGGCCTTTACTCATGGGACCCTGGCCTGCGGCGACATTTCGGTCTCTGGCCGGTTCTACGAAGAGGTCCTGGGCCTCGACGCCATCCGCGCCTACGAGCGCATTCTTTACGTCAAGCATCCTGATGCGCGACACTACATCGTCTGCGGCCAACGCGCCTCGTGGACCCGCCACTCACGCAGCTTCCGTTTCACTCTGTCGCTCGCCTCTCCTGACGACGTCGCCGAGGCGCATCACTGGTTGGCTCGCTCACGGACAGAACTCGGCGTAACTGAGCTCGACGACATGCAGACTGAGGAAAATAGCGCGCATTTCCTCCTGGCGGACCCCGACGGCAACTGGTGGGAGATCCGCGCTTGAGGTCGCCTTGGACCTAGGACTTGACGGCCGCGTCGCGATCGTTGGGGGTGCGAGCCGAGGATTGGGTCAGGCGATCGCCACCGCCCTCGCCCACGAGGGCGTTGCGCTTACGATCTTTGCGCGCACGCCAGGACCACTAAAGGAGGCCGGGGCACGGATCGCCGACTCTAGTGGCGTCAAGGTTCACACCGTCGCCGCCGACGCAGCGAACCCCAACGACCTGCGGCGGGTGATGGACGAAACGGTTGCGCAGTTCGGTCGCGTGGACATTCTGGTCAACAACGCGGGTGGCCCACCACCCGGCGCCTTCGAATCGCTGGACGACGAAGCCTGGCAAGCAGCCTTCGACCTCAGCTTCATGAGCGCCGTTCGGCTGACCCGCCTGGCGGTTCCCCATATGCGATACCAGCAATGGGGACGGGTGCTCAATCTGGTTTCTTTCACCGTGCGTCAGCCGCGCGACCGACTGGTCCTCTCAAATGCAATCCGACTCTCCGTCGTGGGCCTGGCGAAAACACTTGCCAAAGAGCTGGCGCCGAACATCCTGGTGAACAACGTTGCGCCGGGGCTGATTCTGACCGAACGGACACGACAGCTGAATTTCGTTACTGCCGCCCAGAGCGGCGAGCGCATCGAGGAGATCGAGGGACGCGCCACGGCAACCATCCCGCTCGGGCGCTACGGCAAGCCAGAGGAGTTTGCCGCGATGGTCACCTTCCTGGCGTCGGAGCGCGCCAGCTACATCACGGGGCAGACATTCCTTTGCGACGGTGGCCTGGTCACATCGATCTAGCGAACCGTCATTGTCATTGAAGCCCGCGGTATGAGAACTGGGAGTGCGGCCCCGATCCGAAGGTTGTCGCGGCTGTCACGGTTGTCACGTACCCTATTTTTCGAAATGCAGCCATCTTCCTCTCGAAAGCAAGCAAGCAGAAGGCCCGGGAGCGACAAGGCCCCGGGCCCTCTGCTTGATTTCCGACTGAGTTTGGCTGAGAAGCGGACTACGCGGTTCGAGCCGCCGCGACCATATGCTGGTCCTTACGACCCTCGGGGATGAGGCCCCATGAGATGACCAGTACGGCGAACGCTACGAGGCCTGCGAGAATCTCGTAGTCCATATCTTCCTCCTTGTCCGACCTAATTCAGTCCGCGCCCGTGCTCAAGGCGTCGGTCAGGCTGTCGCCCGCTTGATCGCTACGGACGGAGCTTTCACGGTCTCGACGGCTGGCTTCGACGGAGCGACCGCCCACACGATGACGAGTGCCGCGAAGGCGATAAACCCAACGAGAACTTCAAAACCTTCCATGATCGGCGTCCCCCCACTTCATTCGTATCTCGAAGAATGGCCCGGATGAAATTCATGCGCTTGTGACCATGGTATGTCCGCCATGAAGGAGCCTGGTAGAGCTAAACCGCCCGAAGATACACACCCACTTTTTGTGCGCACTGTACAAGTCGTCCTTAGATCTCTACCGCGTAGGCGGCCTCACCGTGGAGCGAGGCATCAAGTCCTTCCAGCTCTTCCTCTGGATGAACGCGCAGCCCAACGGTAACGTCGACCAGCTTGAGGATTAGGAACGTCATAACGGCTGCCCACGAGGCCGACACGACGACCGCCACTGCCTGAATCAGGAGCTGGCTCGGATTGCCGTAGAACAGACCGCTACCGCCGGCGCTGTTCACGGAGACAGTGGCGAAGAGGCCCGTCGCCAGAGCGCCCCACATCCCTCCGACACCATGGACGCCCCAGACGTCCAGCGCGTCGTCAACCTCGATGTTGTGCTTCACGTAGTCGACCGCCAGGAAGCAGAACACTCCCGCGCCGAGTCCAATCAGGATCGCGCCCATCGGCGTTACGTATCCCGAGGCAGGAGTGATTGCGACAAGGCCTGCAACAGCGCCGGCCGCGGCCCCGAGCACGCTTGGGCTTCCATGATGGACCCAGCTCATCGTCATCCAGGTGATCGCTGCCATGGCGGTTGCCACGTGGGTTACCACAAAGGCACTGGTCGCAAGGGTACCCGCCCCCAGGGCGCTGCCTGCGTTGAAGCCGAACCAGCCGAACCACAGGAGCGAGGCGCCGAGAACCACCATCGTCGCGTCGTGTGGCTCCAACCGCTCCTCACCAAATCCCAGCCTCCTTCCGAGCACCACCGCGGCGACCAGAGCCGAGACTCCCGAGCTGATGTGCACGACTGTGCCGCCAGCGAAATCGAGGACGCCCAGGCCACGAAGAAAGCCCGGCTGTCCGGCGCATCCATTGATCGCGGCCATGCCGTCGATACCGGTGCAGCTCCACACCCAGTGCGCAATCGGATCGTAGACGACCGCCGCCCACAGGATCGTGAAGAAGACGAACGCCTTGAACCGCATGCGTTCGGCGAACGCGCCCGTGATCAGAGCTGGCGTGATGACGGCGAACATCATCTGGAAGATCATGAACGCCTGGTGAGGAATCGTAGGAGCGTAGTCGCCGTTCGGTTCCAGCCCAACGCTGTTCAGGCCAACCCAGTTAAGGCCGCCAAGGAGGCCGCCGCCGAGGTCGGGGCCAAACGCGACGCTGTACCCCCAGAGAACCCATTGCACGCTGATAATGCCGATGATGATAAAGCTCTGCATGATCGTCGCAAGCGCATTCTTGCGGCGAACGAGACCGCCGTAGAAGAACGCCAGGCCCGGCGTCATCAGCAAGACCAGCGCAGACGAGGTTAGCACCCACGCGGTATCGCCTGAGTCCACCGTCAACGGCGCGGCCGCCGGCATCGCCGCGGTCGTCGCGGGAGGTACCGTTGCTTGGGCCGCCACCCCCGCGGCGAACGCCATGAACACGCCAATGATGCCAAGTACCATGAGGCCGATGCGTAAGTTCTTGGGCACGCGCAGTCCTCCTTCGGGTGGGTTTCGCCGTCGTCGGCCTATTTCGAAATAGACCACCCGTCTAAGCCGCTATGGTACGGACTGTTCTGGTTCTGAAACCATAGGCATCATGCACTAAAAACCGAGGGCCCAATTGCGCAATCCCCCCAACCCACGCACGCTTTCGCTGGCAGAGCGAGACCGACGATGGACTCTGCTGCGCGCCGCAATGGCCGATGAAGGAATCGAGTGCATCGTGACACCACCGGCGAGCGGACGGTCGCCAGCTCGCCAGGCCGACGCCCGCTACATCACCAGTTGTGGAGGCGAAAACGTCACCCTCGCATGCCTGTTTCCGCTCGACGGTGACACAACCGTGTTGTCGCGTCACGCCGAACGTTGGCGAGACTCTCAAGAATGGGTCGCCGACCTGCGCGAAGCAGGGTCATCGTTCGGACAGGAGACCGCCAAACGGCTCCGTGAGCTGCGGCTACGCCATGGCCGGGTGGGAATGGTCGGCCTGGATTCCGACGCCGTGGGCTACGGCTTCATGCAGGCTGTGACCGAGCGGTTTTCTGCCATCGAGTGGATCGACGCCGCGCCCCTCGTTGGCAGCTTACGCGTCGAAAAGAGCGCAGAGGAGATCGGGCTTCTTGAAGTGAGCGCCGCTATCGTCGATCGTGCCCTGGGCCGTATCCAGGCCACGGCGCGCCCGGGAATGTTCGACTACGAGGTCTCCGCGGCGGCCCTCGCTGAGATCTTCCGCGAATGCGGCGAGCAGCCTGAGCGATTGGCCTGGGCAAGTGGGATTCGCCCCACGCCGCTTCCGTTGCCATCCCATGGGGAGCTGCGGCGCGGCTACGTGATTACCGCCGAGCTTGATGCCCCCTATGCCGGCTACCGCGCCCGCGGCGCGCACGCGTTCGCCCTGCAAACCTGCGACCAGGTCTACGTCGCGCTCTACGGGGCACTCAGCGAATACTGGGAGCGATGCATCGAGGAGCTACGAGTCGGCAGGCCGCTCGCCGAGGTCGAGCACGCCTGTCGAGCAAACGCCGCCGACCTGTTCCCCTCAGCGAGCGTGTTCGAAAACGTTCGCGGCGAGATCGTGCTCGAGGGAGTGGGCCTGGGCGGGGACCTTCCATTGATTCGCAGCTCGGCGAGCGACGCTACGAATGAACTTTTACGACCGGGCTGGGCCATGTTCCTCAAGGCATCCCTTCACCTGGAGTTGTCCGGACGCCCGTATGCCGCGTCGTGGGGCGACACCATTGTCATCGAAGCCTCCGGGCCTCGACGGCTGGGCTCTCGCCCCCCCGAACTCACACCGATCCCCTGACGCGCCCTTGACAAATAGAACTGCCGTTCTATAATAAGAACGGGCGTTCTATAGACGACCCGTGGGGGCTGCCATGATTCCTCCTATCATCCACGAGATCGAGGCCAGGTCGGCGCTGAACGCGGTTCAGGGTATGCCTTTTCGCTGGTCTCTGAATCCTTATAAGGGCTGCGCGCACGCCTGCACGTACTGCTACGCACGGGCGTACCACGCCTATCTCAATCTCGCGCCCTCGACGTTCGAGAGCCAACTCTTCGTGAAGCTGAACGTGGCCGACGTGCTGCGCTCGGAGCTGCGCAAGTCATCGTGGCGCGGCGATCCGGTCGCCATCGGGACGGCGACGGACCCGTATCAGCCGATCGAGGGACAATACCGCGTTACGCGACGGTGTCTCGAGGTCATGGCGGATTTCGAGAACCCGGGTTCCATCACGACAAAGGGCACCCTCGTTACCCGCGACATCGACGTGCTCTCCGATCTGGCGCGTCGAACCGACTTCGGCGTGAACGTCAGCCTGATCAGCCTGGACCGCGATCTGCTGCATCGCCTGGAGCCGGGCGCGCCATCTCCCGCGAACCGTTTGCGTGCAATCGAGCGCCTCTCCGCGGCTGGAATCCCGGTCTCAGTGTTCCTGGCGCCGGTCCTTCCAGGAATCACCGACGCACAAGAGGACATTGAAGCGGTGGTTCGGGCCGCCGCGGAGCACGGCGCCCGGGACGTATGGACTGGCGCTCTGCGCCTGGCGCCGGGCGTTCGGGAGGGATTCATGGAGATGCTGCGTCGCGAGTTTCCAAATCTCGCGCCTGCCTACGGCCGCTTCTATTCCGGCGCCAACGCCCCGACCGGCTACCAGATCCGCATCGAGGGCCAGGTAAGCGCCGCTCGGCAGGCCGAGGGTCTGGGGATCGCACACATGGAGACTCGCCCAACCCGGCCGCGACGAGGTCAGCTCGCGCTTCCGATCTGAGTCGAGGCCGCCTCTAAACCACGTCCGCCCAAAGCTCCTAGAATGTGTGCATACTCGTTGCATTCAGGAAGCATGGTAGACGACGCATTTCGCGCAACCTTGCCCGACATGTCTGAAACAGCGCTGACCGAGCGCCTGAGCCTCGGCGGCCATGAGCTGCTGGTCCAGGTGACCCCCCCACGCAGGTTCGAGGATTACGGGCCAAAAGTCGACGTCGTTCACGTGTGGGTGATCCGCCCTGACGGCATTCCCGCGGCGTTGCGCGATCTTTACCCGAACGCGTCGCCGGAGGCCACCTATCGCATGTGGGGCTTTCTGTGTGAGCAGCTATCGGCCGCTGCAATCCTGGCGTACGGCCTGCGCAACGATCCCGACGAGGTGAACCCCCAGCTCGGGTGTTGGGGGCCACGCCCTGACCTGGCATCATTTGCAGACGATGGGGCAACAGCCTTGGTCATCGGATTGGCGATCGATACCCGCAAGGCGAACCGACCAGACCGCGCCGAGCTTCTGGCGCTCGCCGTTAGATCAGCCATGGTCGCGTCTCTCCGCCGATGGGCCGAGGAAGCACGCCCGGCGCGGCGTCCAAATCCCCGTTTGAATTGACCCACCAGTGACCACTTCCTCACCTGCAGGAAGCCAGCCTCCCCTACGGTCAATGAGAGCGATCTCGACTTGACTGACGCTTCGAAGCCACCTGCACCAGCGCACGCGGCGAACGGCGTCGCACACGCCATCGGATTTGGAGCGCTCGGGCTGATACTCGGCCTGGTGCTCGTCTCCACGAAGGGCGCTCTTTATGGGTTGCAAGGGGGCGTCTCAGAAGTCGCAACAGTCCTGCCGTTTGGATATGCGTATGCGGCCGGCATGGTTGCCGCGGTTAACCCGTGCGGCATTCTGCTGTTGCCGTCACTCGTAGCCTATTACCTGGGCGGGACCGAGTCCGAGGAGGCAGATTGGACGACCCGAGCCAGCAAGGCCTTTCTCCTTGGCGCCATGGCCACGCTCGGCTTCGTTGTCCTGTTCGCAGCCGTCGGCCTGATCTTCACGACCAGCGGTCGCGCGCTCGGCGCCTGGTTCCCGATCGGCGGGCTGTCAATCGGCGTCCTGTTCACTGCCCTTGGTCTGTGGATGGTGGCCACGGGCCAGTCGTTTGGCCTGACCAGCGCCACACGGGCCATGGGCGCCGTCCGATTGGGCAGCAGCTTAGGCTCGTTATTTGGATTCGGCGTCGCCTACGGTGTGGCGTCACTGGCATGCACGCTGCCCGTGTTCCTAGTAGTGGTCGGTACATCGCTCGCGGTCGGCGGATTTCTGCACGCAACGGGTCAGTTTGTAAGCTATGCCCTGGGCATGGGAACCATGCTCACGGCGGTAATTGTTGGGGCGGCGTTCTTTCGCGGCGCCGTCACCCGCTCGATTCATGGGGTGCTGCCCTACCTCCACCGCTTCGCGGCAGCCATGCTCCTCGGCGCCGGCATCTTCATCATTGCCTATTGGCTGGAGCCGAGCGGCCTCATCAGGTGATCGACGGGCTCGAAAGGCCAGGGTGCGGCGCCGAAGTGGCCAACAATCGCGCGATGTCTCGCACGTCAGCTACCGTTGCCAGGTTGAGAACCAGCTCGGCGACAGCGTCGACCCGC
>JAERMM010000379.1 GCA_016844585.1 Chloroflexota bacterium
CCGCGATCGTGATCAGCTCGGGGGGCGTCGTGTCCAAGACGGTCAGGTGCGCGAGAGAGATCGGCCGGGGCGTCGTCGGCATGGGGCGATTGTAAACCACCCCGCTCTCACGCGCGGCGTCCGGAAAGGCCCGGCCGGATTCCTTGCCTACCTGGACTAAAATGCCGTCAATGCCCAGATCGTCGGAGAAGCGCCCTCGCCCAAAGGTCGCGTCACGGCGACTTGCCGTTGACCCGCCACTGCCCGTGCGCACGCCCAGCTTCAAGGGCCTCAGGCCCGCCTCTGAGGCGAGTTCCCGCTCTATGCGAAGGAATCGATCGAAGAACACGGAGCCCGAGAGGCTGCTTCGACGGGAACTGCGTTCTCGCGGCCTCCGCTATCGAACCCACGCCCCCGAGCTGCCCGGCCGACCAGACCTCGTGTTCTCGGCGCATCATACCGTCGTCTTCTGCGATGGCGACTTCTGGCACGGGCGGAACTGGCGACGCCTCAAGCAACAGCTCGAGCGGCGCTTCAATGCCACTTACTGGATCGCGAAGATCGCACGGAATCGACGCCGTGACCGCTCGCAAGTCATAGCCCTAAGGCGTCGGGGATGGCGTGTGCTGCGATACTGGGAGACGGACATCCGGCGCAGCCCACAGGCAGTTGCCGATCAGCTTCAGGAAACCCTAGCCTCCTACATGACAGAGTCTCTCCGTCCGGAAGAGTCCACCAGATGATACGTCTAGCTACAGGCGCGCCAGTACGCTAGATTCACTGGAACCGAAACCGACAATGGATTTTCGCACCTACCGTGTCCAGCCTCGAGACCGAGCCCCACTACTGGCCTTCATTCTCAAAGCCCTCGAAACTGCCGGCTGCCAGATCATCCACCGCCCCTCACCCGAGACGGCTCCTTTTCGGATCACCTATCAAGCCCCTACAGGGGAACCGGCAGGCATCGTCGCGTACGCGTTCTTCGCCAACACGAAGGTCACGCGGAACCGGCCTCTGGACGAGCATCGTTTTCAGCTCAAGTACGGATCCAAAGACGGGCGCCTCCACAAGCTTTGGCAGGACCCATACGGGCTCTACACCACTGTTCTGCTGGGAATAGATCCAGATCTCGGTCTGTTCATTGGTGCTGATCCTGTGCTCCACAGCCCCACCAAGTTCTTTATCTCCATTGAGTTCAAGGCCGCCGCGGTCAAAGAGATTCTGGCGCGTGGGTGGCATGTGTGGGAACGCGACCGGAGAGCCACGGAGGACCAGCCAGCCGAGGTCCTGGTCGGCGGCACGGCCCCCTCACTGCTTCGCTATCTCACCTTCGAGCGTGCCGCGCTCGGCGAGGATCAAGGGCATCGTCATCTCATCGCCGAGCAACTCGCCCCAGCCTCTCTCGCGATGGCCCCTCTTCTTGGGCCCCAACTGACCGCGGCACCGCCCCCCGTGACCCTGCACGCCCTCTCCCAAGAACTCGACTTGTCGGAAGGCGAAGTGCTTGACCTTATCGCGGGAGCACGCCGGCTGAAGATGGCCGTGCGCGGCTGGGTAGCGGAGCTTCATCTCAGACGGAGGCTTGCCACTGTACCGGGCGTTACAGACTGCATTCAGCTCGACGAAGAAGGGGCACCCGACGTTGAGCTCCGCTTCGAGGGCAGCCGACCGCTTCGGATCGAGTGTAAGAACGTCCTGCGGCAGCAGGCGGCCGATGGGACGATTCGACTCGACTTTCAACGCACACGCGCCTCGAAGCGTGATCCCTGTTCCCGCTACTATGGCCCGCGTGAGTTCGATGTGGTCGCGGCTTGCCTTCACGCTGTGACAGAGCACTGGCAATACCGATACACACTGCCTGCTCGTCTTGATCATCATCCCAGATGTGTCGGGAAGCTCGCGAGTAACGTCCGGCTCGACCAGCGGTGGGAAGACGACGCCACCGCCGTGCTGCGCCATGCCGCAGGCACCGCGGGCTGAGTGCACGCAGGAGCGTCACGGTGATCCCAAGGCCCAAGATCATCAGCCTCTACAGCGGCGCTGGTGGGCTCGACTACGGCTTTGAGGCCGCGGGGTTCGAGACCAGCACTGCCCTGGACTTTGATCACGATTCATGTGAAACGGTTCGTAAGAACCGTCGCTGGCCAGTCATCGAGCGGAGCATCTTCGCGACATCGGCCCAAGAGATTCTAGAGACCGCGTGCGTAAGGCCGGGCGAGATCGACTTGGTGATCGGCGGGCCTCCATGCCAGCCATTCTCGAAGTCGGGGTTTTGGGTACGAGGCGACTCCTTGCGGCTGGACGATCGCCGCGCGGATACGTTGAGCGCGTTCATGCGAGTCATCGAAGGCTCTCTCCCGAGAGCCTTCCTCCTGGAGAACGTCGAAGGCCTGGCCTATGCGCGCAAGGACGAAGGGCTCCGTCTCATTCTCGATCGGATACAAGCCATCAACCGGCGAACGCGGAGTTCGTATCGCGCCGAATTCACGGTCTTGAGCGCGGCAGAGTTTGGCGTACCTCAGCTTCGCCGGCGGTTCTTCTTGGTAGCCGCCAGAGATGGAACGCGCTTCGAGTTCCCTCTGCCGACTCACTGCGCCGCAGACGACACGCTGTCGCTCCCTGGGGCGGAAACCCTCCCTCTCTACCGAACCGCATGG
>JAERMM010000380.1 GCA_016844585.1 Chloroflexota bacterium
GTCGAGGAGGCGGAGCTGCTCGACGGCAACCGATTCGATGAGTGGCTTGAGTTGTTGACCGAGGACATCGTCTACCGCATGCCGCTGCGGTTGAACGTTGGGTCGCAGGGCAAACAGCCGGGTTCGACGATGGACACGGACATCCTGTCGGAGAACCACGCCTCGCTGCGGGTGCGCGTGAACAAGCTGAGTACGGACTACTCCTGGGCCGAATCGCCGATCTCTCGCACCCGCCACCACATCAGCAACGTGCGGGTGTGCGTCGGCGCGGTCCCCGACGAGCTGGACGTATCGAGCTACGTCCTCGTCTACCGCAGCAAAGGAAGCCAGCCAACCCCGGACATCTTCTCCGCGGATCGACAGGACCTGCTGCGCCGTGAGAGTGGCCGCTGGCGCCTGGCACGCCGCCTCATCACCTTCGACCAGGCCGTCGTCGGCACTACGAACTTGTCCATCTTTCTATAGTAGCGGAGCATGCTCCTGCTCCCCCGCGTTCGCGCATTCTTTGGGGCTGCGGCCTACAGAGCAATGACAATCCCCCGAAATGGCAATAAAGATATACTTGCCGCGAGTTCAGCCCTCCCGATTCTCAAGTGGAGGCCTCGGTCATGGCCGCGATTCGTGGAATGCTCCTTCCGCTTCCTACCGTTTTTCGCTCCGATGGCAGCCCCGACATCCCGCTGATGCGCGAGATGGCCAGCTATTACGTCGAGTCGGGCGTGCACGCGTTCTTCGTGACCGGATCCTTCGGCCAGGGCCCTGCCATGACGCCCGACGAGAGGCGCAGCGTTGCCAATGCCGTCATTGAGGAAACGCGAGGGCGGATTCCAGTCATCGTCCACGTCGGCACCGCGGATCCCTATACGACTATTGCCCTCGGTCGCGACGCGCTCGCGAAGGGCGCTGACGGCATCGGCGTCGTTGGCCCCTACTACTACGCCGATCACAAGCCGCAGGAAGTCCGCGACTATTTCAAGATGCTCGGACGTGAGATCAGCGCGCCGATCCTGATTTACGACAACGCCGGCTACTCCGGGTATCGCATCGGTCCCGATCTCATCAAGCTCATGGTCCAGGACTCGCCGCAGATCTTCGGCTCCAAGGTTTCCGACGCCAACATCGACGGCGCCCTCCTGTATCGCGACGTCGTGGGGCGGGACTTCGCGATCTTCGTCGGCGCTAGCGCGCTCGTGCCGGGGCTGATGCTCGGGATCGCGGGCACCGTAAGCCCCCCGATGGCGCTGTGCCCGCGATTGGGCGTCGAGGTGGTCAACGCTGTCGATCGAGGTGACCACGCCGAGGCGCTCAGGCTGCATCTCGAGCTCGTGGAGTTTCACGCCGGTATCACCGGCTTCTGGCGCAAGTATGGCTACGGGTTCTTCGGCGCCGGCCTGCGCGCGATCGGGTTCAAAGTCGAGATGTATCCCCGCTGGCCCGTTCCTGACGTGGATGACGAGGGCGTCGCTCACCTGAATTCGTTGATCAAGAGGGCTAAGGCAGCCATCGACTCTCGCCAGCCGCAGCCGGTCTAATGCTCCTCCGAAGCTGGCGCAGACGTTGTCACCCTGTCAACGTTGTCCCCTAGGTCTTTTCCGCAATTCAGGCACGAAATGGCCAGCTCGAATGCAGAGCAGTCGTTGGGACCACACGCTGTGGCCGAAGATAGTGCTGGCTGTTGAGGTCGGGGTTAGGGTGAGAGTGTGAGAGAGACAAAGAGTGGCTGGGACGACCAGCGGCTAGCGCGGGACCGTCAGGCGCTGCTTCAGGCGCAGATGCGCGAGCGCGGCATTGGCGCCATGTACCTGAGCGACACGATGAACATGCGCTACGTCTTGAACCTCAAGGTTCCAGGTGGGGGCGTTTTCGTACCAGCCGACGGCGAGGTTATCGCCTTCATTAAGCCGCGTGACATGGGCTACGTGCGAATGCGGCATGCAAACATTCAGCCGACCTTCTACACATCAGCGGACACGGAGACGCCCGCCTTTGACGAAAAGGTCAAGCGGTTCGCCCAGATCATCTCCGACCTGATGATCGAGCACGGTGTTGCAGACAGCCCGCTTGGCGTTGACCCACTCGACGCGGCAGCGTACAACGCGTTGACCGATGCTCGCGTTCGGGTTGCCAACGCAGGCCCGATCATCGAGCGAGCGCGCTCCATCAAGACGCAAGACGAGGTCGCGATCTATCACGAGATCGGCGACCAGTATGCGCGCACGATGGCCGCTTTTCGCGACGGACTGCGACCGGGCGTGACCGAGCTGGAGCTCGCGGCTCTCGTGACGGCGTCCTGGTCGGACGTCGGCGGTGAGGAGATCGCACAGCTCAACATCTGCGCCGGCGAAAACATGAATCCCTGGCGGCGCTGGCCAAGCGAGCGCCCCGTTCAGGAAGGCGAGTTCGTTGGCATCGACCTGCACGGCCGCGGCGCGAACGGCATGCGCGGCGACGCTTCCCGCACCTATTTTGTCGGCGACCATCCGACGCAGGAGCAGCGCGACCTCTACAAGCGCGCCTACGACTACCTGTTCGGGGTTGTAGACGTCGTTCGCGCAGGCGTGGCACTCACCGACGTTCGGGATCGAGCGCCCGCAGTGCCGGACCGATACGCGGCGCAGCTCTACAACTACAGCATC
>JAERMM010000133.1 GCA_016844585.1 Chloroflexota bacterium
CCCCGATTACGCCGGGCTTCGAGGCCCTGGTCTTCAAGGCCGCACGCGGGATCGAGGACATCTACGAATTGACCTACATCCGCAAGGACGGCAGCCGCTTTCCCGCAGTCGTGTCGGTCACGGCGCTGCGCGACGATCAAGACGCAATCATCGGCTACCTGTTGATCGGGACCGACAACAGCGCCCGCAAGCAGGCGGAAGAGGCTTTGCTCAAGGCGGGGGCCCTCCAGAGCGCGATTTTCAACAGCGCCAACTTCTCGAGTATCGCCACCGACGAGAAGGGCGTCATTCAAATATTCAATGTCGGCGCCGAGCGCATGCTGGGCTACGCGGCCGCCGACGTCCTGAACAAGATCACCCCGGCCGACATTTCCGACCCGCAGGAAGTGATTGCGCGGGCCGTGGCCTTGAGCGCCGAGCTCGCCACTCCGATCACCCCGGGCTTCGAGGCCCTGGTCTTCAAGGCCGCGCGCGGGATCGAGGACATCTACGAACTGACCTATATCCGCAAGGACGGCAGCCGCTTTCCGGCCGTGGTGTCGGTCACGGCGCTGCGCGACGATCAGGACGCCATTATCGGCTACCTGCTGATCGGCACCGATAATACCGCGCGCAAGCAGGTCGAAGCCGAGCAGAAGAAGCTCGATCAGCGCCTGCGCGACCAGCAGTTCTACACGCGCTCGCTCATCGAGTCCAACATCGACGCGCTGATGACCACTGATCCGGCCGGAATCATCACCGACGTCAACAGGCAGATGGAGGCGCTCACCGGCTGCACGCGCGACGAACTGATCGGCGCGCCGTTCAAGAACTACTTCACCGATCCGGAGCGGGCAGAGGCGGCCATCAAGCTGGTGCTGCGCGAGAAAAAGGTCACCGACTACGAACTGACCGCGCGGGCCAGGGACGGCAAGACCACCGTGGTCTCCTACAATGCGACCACCTTCTACGACCGGGACAGGACGCTGCAGGGCGTGTTCGCCGCAGCGCGCGACGTTACGGAGCGCAAATACGGCGAGCACATGCTGCAGGAGAAAAACCTCGAACTGGAAAGCGCCAAGTCGGTAGCCGAAAAAGCCAACCTCGCGAAATCGGATTTCCTTTCCAGCATGAGCCATGAGCTGCGCAGCCCGCTCAATGCGATCCTCGGTTTCGCCCAGCTCATGGAGTCTGACGCCCAGCCGCCGACGCCCTCTCAGAAGGAAAGTATCGCCCAGATTCTCGATGCGGGATGGCATCTGCTGAACCTGATCAACGAAATCCTCGATCTCGCGGTGATCGAGTCCGGGAAGGTCTCGCTGTCTGGGGAACCGGTCTCGCTGGACGAGGTCATGCTCGAATGCGAGGCCATGATGGAACCGCAGGCGCAACAGCGTGGCATCAGCATGCGCTTTCCCCAGTTCGACCACCACTGCTTCGTCAGTTCCGATCGGACCCGGTTGAAGCAGATTCTCATCAACCTGCTTTCCAACGCGATCAAATACAACACGGTGCGGGGAGCGGTCGTTGTGGACTACACCGTGACCGCCCCGGACCGCATTCGCATCAACATCAAGGACACGGGCGCGGGATTGCGTCCGGAAAAGCTGGCGCAGCTGTTCCAGCCGTTCAATCGTCTCGGACAAGAGGCCGGGGGCGAGGAAGGCACGGGCATCGGCCTCGTGGTGACCAAGCGCCTGGTCGAACTGATGGGGGGCGCAATCGGCGTGGACAGCACGGTCGGGGTGGGAAGCGTGTTCTGGATCGAACTGATCTCGGCTGTTGCACCGCAACTTGCCGTTGAAGGAGGCGAAGCTGCCGCCTATGCCCCACCGCAAGTGCCGCAGGGCGCGCGGCTGCGCACCCTGCTCTGTGTAGAGGACAACCGCGCCAACCTGAAGCTGGTTGAACAACTCATCGCGCGCCGCCCCGATATGCACCTGCTGACCGCGGTGAACGGGACTCTCGGCATCGAGCTTGCGCGAGCCTCCCAGCCGGAAGTGATCCTGATGGACGTCAATCTGCCTGACATCAGCGGTATTGAGGCACTGAAAATCCTGCGCGAAGACCCAAAAACAGCGCATATCCCCATCGTTGCACTCAGCGCAAATGCGATGCCACGCGACATTAAGATGGGGATGAAGGCAGGATTCTTCCGATATCTCACCAAGCCAATCAAGGTGAATGAATTCATGGACGCGTTGGACCTGGCGCTGGAATTCTCGGAAAAAGGCGGTCAGTCACCGCAATTGAGTCAGGACGACCGGCATGATCAGTTCATCCGACATTCTTAACGCCAGAATCTTGGTCGTTGACGACCAGGAAGCCAATGTCCGCCTGCTCGAGCGCATACTGAGCGGCGCCGGCTATGCGTGCATCGCGTCGACGATGGATCCGCATGCGGTCTGCGAGCTGCACCGCAAAAACCGTTACGACCTGATCGTGCTCGATCTCCAGATGCCCGGCAAGGACGGATTCCAGGTGATGGAAGGGCTGAAGGACATCGAAAAGGACGGCTACCTCCCGGTCCTGGTCATCACCGCCCAACCGGGTGACAAGCTCCGCGCACTCCAAGGCGGCGCGAAAGATTTCATCAGCAAACCGATCGAGCTGGCCGAGGTGCTGACGCGCGTTTACAACATGCTCGAAGTGCGCCTGCTGCACATGGAATCGAAGAACAACAGCAAAGTGCTGGAGCAGACGGTTGAGCGGCTCAAGGAAGTCGAGCGGCTCAAGCAGGTGTTCCTCTCAACGGTGAGCCACGAGCTGCGGACGCCGCTCACGTCGATCAGAGGATCGCTCGGCCTTCTGGCCTCGGGCGCGCTTGGCGCGTTGTCCGACGAAGTCGTCGAGGTCGTCGCCATCGCCGAGCGCAACGCGGTCCGGCTGATGGCGCTCATCAACGACATCCTCGATCTGGAGCGGCTCGAGACCGGGAAGATCGAGCTGCAGTTCGCGCAGGTCCCCATCGAGTCGATCCTGCGCCGCGCCATGGAGTCCTGTGCGACGTTCGGGCAGACGCACGGCGTCACCGTCGAAGCGCCCGACGTCTCCGCCATGATTTGGGCCGATGACGATCTGATCGTCCAGGTCCTCGTCAATCTCCTGTCCAACGCCGTGAAGTTCTCGCCGCCAGGGGGCGTGGTGACAATCGGCGTCGCGCTGCGGGACAGCTGGGTCGAGTTCCGGGTCACAGACCGTGGCCGCGGCGTGCCCGTCGCCCACCGCCGGGCGATTTTCGAACGATTCCGGCAGGTGGAGACGTCCGACGCGCGCGAGAAGGGAGGCACCGGCCTGGGGCTCGCGATCTGCAAGTCGATTATCGAGCAGCATGGCGGCATGATCGGGGTCGAGAGCGAGGAAGGGGTCGGCAGCTCGTTCTGGTTTCGGGTCGCGACCGCGCTCAGGCCGGTCGCGCCGCGGCTCGGACGCGCGATCCTGGTCTGCGGCGACGACGTGGAGCGACGAGGGTTCTTCGAAGAAGTGATCCGGCAGGCCGGCTACCACAGCGTCATCACGGTGCCGGACGCGGACGCCGCGTGGGACGTGCTCAAAGGTGGCGACGTCGCCGTCGTCCTGCTGAGGGGCGACTCGGAGCTGCTCGCGCCCATCAGAAAGGAACCGGCATTCCGGGCCGTACCGGTGGTTCTCTTCGGCAGCCCGCTCGTGGTGTCGCCCGAGGCGTTGTCGGACAGCCTGGTGCTCTTTCTACCGGAGCGCGTCGACAGCCGCGAGCTGCTGGTGGCGATCCGCGATGACTTGGAGCGGGGTCGGGTCACCGCGCAGGCCCGCCACGTCTTGCTCGTGGAGGACGAGGTGACACTGCTCGACGTCATGGCGCGACAGCTCTCGCGGGAAGGGATCGCGGTCCGAACCGCGACAACCGGCGAGGAGGCGATTCGAGTCGCCGAGGCCGAGCCCCCTGCGCTCATGGTGCTCGACGTCGGGCTCCCCGAACGCGACGGTTTCGATGTCGTGGGCGCGATGCGTCAGCGACCCGAGCTGAGGGGCATCCCGGTGCTCGTCTACACGGGTCGCGACCTCACGGAGGAACAGCGCGGGCGGCTTCGCCTGGGCCCGACGCGCTTTCTCACCAGCTCCATGGCCTCCGACGAGGAATTCCGACGGCTGGTGACCGAGCTGCGGCAGATTCCGCTGGCGTGCGGCGCAGATGCAGTCACGCGATCATGAAGGTCCTGATCATTGACGACGACGCGGACATCCGGTCCGTTGCGCGGCTGAGCCTCAGTCGCGTGGGCAGGATGGATGTGATCGAGGCCGCCAGCGGCGTCGAGGGAGTGCGGAAGGCGCAGGAAGAGAAACCCGACGTAATCCTGCTCGACATGATGATGCCGACGATGGACGGCCTGGAGACACTGGCGGCGCTCCGCTCGCAACCGGCAACCGCCATGACGCCCGTGATCTTCTTGACGGCTAAAGCCGTAGGAGACGAGGTCGAGCGCATCACGGCTCTTGGCGCGGCCGGTGTCGTAATCAAGCCCTTCGATCCTCGCACGTTGTCAGAGGACGTGCGAGCCCTCGTCAATCGGCCGCTCGACATCTGACGCGGGTCACGTCGTGGCAACCTCTTCCGCTTCATCGTTCGCCCGCCAGTGCGGCAGCTGCCGGAGGTGGACGTGACCCAGCGCTGATTGGCGCCTGCGCGCCACACCGGCGGCGATGAGCCGATGGGAGGCGACCGTCTGATCGTAAAGCTCAGCAGTCAACTGCGGCTCATGTGGAACCCCCTCGGGGGGGCGAACTTGGTGTGCCATAGGGCGCCTCGGAGGTTTAATAGAGCGCACGCGAGCACGGGAGATGGCCTAGAATCAATCCATGAAACCAGTCCTATTGCTGTGACGAGGGCGCAGGCACGGCTACACGCGGTAGGAAGCAAGAAGAACATGAATGCGCTCGACAGCGCTTCCCCTGCTTCTTCCCCCAACGCCCTCCAACAGGGGCTGAACGAGGCGCGGCAGTGTTTCGTCGATACTTTCGCCGCCCAGTGCGATTCCATCCGCATCCTCGTGGATAAAGTGGCGGCGTTAGGCCCGAAAGGGCCGGTCGCGACGCTGACGCAGGTCACCCATCGATTAATTGGTTTCGCTGGGACGATCGGGTTTCCGACGATCAGTGCCCGCGCCTCCGAGCTGGCAGATCTCGTTGGCGGTGCCGGCGGTGGCGCCTTCGATGCAGTGGTCGCGCGCGATGGCGTAGACGCGATCCGGAAGGCGCTCGCCAAGGACCTCTCCTCCATCCCACCGAATCGCTCGTCGCCGCCGGCGGTTTCCACGGCACGAGGCGCGAAGTTCCTCGTCGCTGGGAATGAGTCCGACCAGCCGGCGATCGTGACGACGCGTCTTGAAGGTGCGGGATACGTTCCGACGATACGAGTCCTCATCGTCGATGACCACGCTATTGTCCGGAGTGGTTTGAGGGCGCTGCTTTCCAATGAGTTCCGTGGGGCCGCATTTGGAGAAGCCTCCGATGCGCGGCAGGCGCTTGAACAGCTTCGAAACAAAAAATGGGATGTCGCGGTGCTCGACATCGTCCTGCCGGGAAAGAGCGGCTTGGATCTCCTCAAGGAATTAAAGGCCGAATGGCCCGGGCTCCCGGTTCTGGTCCTGAGTGGTCACAGGGAAGACCAATTCGCCGTTCGTGTCCTGAAGGCGGGCGCGGGAGGCTACATGGCGAAGGAAAGCGTTCCCGAGGAGTTGACGAAAGCCATCCACAAGATCCTGGACGGCGGGCGATACGTAAGTCCCGCGCTGGCCGAAGAGCTGGCCCTGGGAGTAAGGAAGGATCTCACTCGCACGCCGCACGAGACGCTCTCCGACCGCGAGTATGACGTCATGTCCCGGATCGCCTCGGGAAGGACCGTGACGGAAATCGCCGACGAACTGTCACTCAGCGCAAAAACGATCAGCACCTATCGCACTCGGGTCCTTGAAAAGCTCGGCGTGAAAAATAGTGCGCAAATCGCCCAGTACGCGATCCGAAACGGCCTGGTGATGTGAGAATGTCCCGAATGTAGGAGCGGCGGTCCAGCCTGCCACCTCGGCTCCGGCCTTCAGCCTCCCTGTAAGGCAAATACCGATAAATCTTTCAGCCTGCGCCCACGAAAGCATCAGCCTGGGGCTGATGGACAGGATCGGCGTCGGGATTTATTCTCCAATCCGACGCGAGAAGAAACCAAGTTCTCGCGAAGAGTAAACGGGTTCAAGGAGATTGATCATGAGTATGAAATCTGGGTCTGTGAATCTTACGAAGAGGGTCAGCGCGTTCCTCCTGGGTGCGACGGCTCTGTGTCTAACGACTGCAAACATCGTGGCGGCACAACAGGGGCCTGTGCCTGTAAACCTCGGATCGGCCCGTACTTTCGCGATTCTGAGCAAAAGCGGAATCACCGACGTACCTGCATCCGCTATTGTTGGGAATGTTGGAACGAGCCCCATCACCGGCGCAGCTCTCCTTCTCACGTGCGGGGAAGTGTCGGGGAAAATATACACCGTCGACGCGGCTGGTCCTCTCCCCTGCGCGGTGCCTGACGCCACCTTCCTGGGCTCGGCTGTGCTCGACATGGAATACGCGTACGACGACGCTGCGGGACGAGTAGGACCCGATTTCACTGAACTGGGCGCCGGTGAGATTGGCGGGCTCACCCTCGCTCCTGGCCTCTACAAATGGGGTACCGGTCTTTTGATTTCAAGGAATGTCACGCTCTCGGGCGGCCCGAACGATGTCTGGATCTTCCAGGTGGCGGGAACGCTGAACCAGGCTAGCGCTACGCGGGTGATTCTGGCCGGCGGCGCACTGCCCAAGAACATCTTCTGGCAGGTCGCTGGCGCGGTGACTCTTGGAACGACCGCGCACTTCAACGGCGTCGTGCTGGCGAAAACCAAGATCGCCGTGAACACTGGAGCATCGGTGAACGGCAGACTGTTAGCGCAGACTGCGGTCACTCTGCAGATGAATGCGGTTACCGCCCCGTAAGGACGCATGCTTCTCATGAACCGCGAAACGGCGACAGGTCCAGTTGTTTGGCCATGTAGCGAATGGAAACTGAACCTGTCCCCGTTGTTCCCCCCTGATTCGGTTTTTTTGTTTTGGTTGTGCTGCACTTTCGGACGACTAAATAAGGCGCAATCCGGCCCCATGCCGGCGGGCGCGTAAATAAGTAGGCCGACGTGGTGGAATCCTTTGGGGGTTCCGCCACGTCGGCTTTTTTTATGGCTTGTGGTGGCGAGCAACGCTCGCGGCCACCGCTTGGTCTGCCCTCTCAGCGGATGTGAATGCTGAGGGCCAGGCCGTTTAGGTTGCGAAGAGTTGCATGTTGCCACTTTTCCAGTTTTCAGTCATCACACGATAGGAGAGAAGTCATGTTAGCTCACAGTTGGTCAAACGTCGTTCGCACCATTACCGGCGCGAGCGGAACTCGGAAACTCGAAAGGGGACAAAACATGAAAAAGTACGCAGTCGAAGCACAAGTCGGAAACCTGTTCAACGTCCTGAAGCAACACGTCGGCCAATATATCAACCGCGGAGCTTCAATAGGCCATTTCCTATCAGTCAAACCTCTGGCGTGGGCGATGGCATTACTGCTGGTCGTATGTGGAATCGCAAGTACAAGTGGCCAGG
>JAERMM010000381.1 GCA_016844585.1 Chloroflexota bacterium
AGGCGGTCTTCCAGGATCCGTGGAGCTCGTTGAACCCCCGCATGCGCGTCCGCGACATCGTGGCCGAAGCGCTCGTCGTGAACCAGCGAGTTGGCGGACGCGACCTTCGGCAACACGTCTCGGATCTTCTTGTCGAGGTCGGCCTGCGGCCCGAACAGGGAGACCTGTTCCCCCACGAGTTCAGCGGCGGCCAGCGCCAACGGATCGCTCTGGCGAGCGCGCTGGTTGCCAAGCCCAAGCTCGTTGTGCTCGACGAGCCGGTCTCAGCCCTGGACGTCTCGATCCAAGCTCAGATCATGAATCTGCTGAAGAAACTGCAGGAAGACCTGGACGTTACGTTCTTGCTGGTCGCGCATAACCTCGCGACGGTTCGGTACCTCGCCCACAACGTGGCAGTGATGTACCTCGGCAAGATCGTGGAGCAGGCGCCAACCGAGGAGCTCTACACCAACCCGCTCCACCCCTACACCAAGTCGTTGTTCTCCGCGGCGCTGCCTGCGCACCCCGACAAGAAGCGGGAGGAGATCATCCTCCACGGCGAGGTGCCGAGCCCGATCAATCCGCCAGCTGGCTGCCGTTTCCATCCAAGGTGCCCGGCGGCGATGGACGTCTGTTCGACCGTGCCGCCCGTCGAGATGGAGATGGCTCCGGGCCACGTCGTTGCGTGCCACCTTTATCCGCAGCCAAGCGGCCTCGTTCGGTGACGGCTCTTTCCCCTATCGCCCAATGCGCCGCTCAGCTCAGCTACCGTTTCAATCTGCTAATATCCCGCAGAAAAACGATGCTCGCAGAGGTGCGCCAGTGAACTCACGGCAGGTTCTGGAGATCTTTGCCCGCGTAAGAGGAGACGCTGCTGTCATGGTCTCCTCCGGCGCAAGCGGCGGAATCTTGGCTGATATCGACCATCGAGATCCGGTCATTTACAACGCGGGCATGCCCTACACCTCGGCCGCTTGCTTGGGGGTGGCCTTGGCCCGGCCCGACGTGAGGGTGGTCGCTATCGAAGGCGACGGGGCCATATTGATGGCGCTGTCGACGCTGGTGACCGTCGGCCGCTATCTGCCGAAGAACCTTGTCGTATTGGTCGTCAACAACCGGACCTATCGAACCACGGGCGGCGGGGAACTGGAGACGGCGACGGCCGGACGGGCGGACGTAGCTGGGTTCGCCCGCGCGGCTGGTATTCCGCGCGTCGAGACGGTCGATGCCCCTGAAGAGTGCGAACAGGCGATGAGGCGGGCTATGACAGAGGACGGCCCATGGGTCGTCGTCTGCAACGTTGACTCCACCCTGGTCCGTCCGTCTGGCCGGGCTGGACCGCCGCCGCGCGATCGCACGGAGCTGGCGATGGACTTCTCACGGCACCTTCGTGAGGTGCGACCCGCGCCGCCGGGGGCCGGCCTTCCGAAGCTCCAGGGCCTGACTCGACTGCCGGAGATGGTCGGGCCAGGCGAGCCCGCCGGCCGTGCCATCTACGGTGCGCTCAAGGCGGCCGGAATCAACTTCCTTGTCTACCTCCCGGAAAGCGTACTCTACCCTGTGATGACGCTGGCAGAATTTGACCCGGACATGCCGGCTGTTTGCTGTACACGTGAGGACGAGGGGATCGCCATTGCCAACGGAGCCGCCTACGTTGGGTACTTACCTGCATTTGTGTGCGAGGGGACAGGGGTGGGGATGTCGGCTCTCATCCTGGCGGCCGCGATCGTTCGACGCGCGCCCCTTCTGATTTTGTCCAGCCATCCGCGCCTCCTTGGCATCCGACAGGATCACGACGACATCGCCTGCATGACGAATGAGCCCATCCTCAACGCGCTCAACATTCCGTGCGCGGTGCTCAATCACCTGGCCGATGCGGGGCTGGTCATTCGAGCGTCGGCGCGCTCGGCAGAGGTGCTCAAGAGCCCCGTGGGCGTGGCCATTCCCCCGCACCTCATGGACGAAACCGAATAGCTTGGCGCGTTCGTCATCATGTCGTTCATCATTTCGTCATCATAATGAGACGAAGGTTTAGGACGGGCGATTGGTCAGGTTCGGCGTGCCGCGCTTGACGGTGGGCGACGTGTTGGCCCTGACAGCGGCAAGCCGTGCTATAGTGACCCGTCCCAAATCGACAGCTAGGACTGCAAGGCGATTGTATGGCGGTGGTTCGACGGGTCCTCTCCCATCGCAATGGGCGCAATGGGAGAGGGCAGGGTGAGGGCGAAACCCCGGGTCGCCAGGCACCATGTTTGTACCGGGGCAGAGGTTGCCCTCACCCCCGCCCTCTCCCGCTGCGGCAGGAGAGGAATGGATCGGGACGCTCCGACTCCCGCCGTACTCTCGCCAATCTGTGCTAGGAGGCACGTGTGACCACCTTGGATCACGTAGGAGTCCGCGTCACAGACCTAGACGTCGCCGTGAAGTTCTACTCGGAATTGTTGGGACTGGAAATGCTGGAGCGCCGGACGCGGATTGACCCTCACGAGGGCGAGGTTGAGGCGGCCGCCATGAAGGTGAATGACGGAGCGTGGATATTCCTCCTAAGAACCCCGAAGGTGCAGTCCCATGTTGAATCAATCGAGGGGCGCCCGGAACACTTCTGCCTGGTATTCGAGCCTGACGAGTTCGCACGTGTCATAGACCGGCT
>JAERMM010000134.1 GCA_016844585.1 Chloroflexota bacterium
GTGTGCAGGGGGGCATATGGCTGCAGTCGGCACCGTACGGCCATCCGTTGAACGTCAAGGGGCGCCGTGGCGGGATTTCGTCCACACCGGGCCGGACACGCTCGCGGGCCGCTATCTGCGCACGTTCTGGCACCCGGTCTATCTGGCGAAGGACCTGGCGCCCGGGCGCGCCAAGCCAATCCACATCATGGGCGAGGACTTCACACTCTATCGGGGTGAGACCGGCGCCCCGCACATCGTCGCCTTTCGCTGTGCGCATCGCGGAACCCAGCTCAGCACCGGCTGGGTGGAGGGAGACGAGATTCGCTGCTTCTATCACGGGTGGAAGTACGACGCCGGCGGGCAGTGCGTGGAGCAGCCGGCCGAACCGGAGCCATTCTGCGGCCGGATCAAGATCCGCGGCTATCCCACCGAGCAATACCTCGGTCTCATCTTCGCCTACCTCGGGGACAGCCCAGCGCCGCCGCTCACCCGCTATCCGGAGTTCGAGAGCGACGACGAGGTCTTCGAAGAGACGCTGAGCGACCTGTGGCCGTGCAACTACTTCCAGCGCATCGAAAACATCCCCGATCTGTCCCACGTACCGTTTACCCACTTCCAGTTGGGAAGGAGCGTCCCACGGGTGGAAGTGCGGGAGACCGAATACGGGGTCGATGCCACCGGCTACCATCTCAACGGTCGCATCGATCACGTGCACTACCAGATGCCAAACGTCACGCGGTTTGTGGTGGGAGCTCGCGACTCAGCCGAGACGTCCGACCGCGACCGCATCAAGTGGAAAGTCCCCGTCGACGACGAGCATTGCCTGGACTTCGCGGTGAGCTGGGTGCACGTAAGCGGGGATGGCGTGGCGAAATACCGCGAGCGGCAGGCGGAACGAGCGGCCCAGGAGAGCGCCTTTCGCCCGATAGAGGAGCTGGGCGAGGAGGTCCTGAGCAGCAAGGCCCGCGTGCAGGATATGCTCGATCATCCAAACGCGACGAATATCCAGGACTACATGACGATGATCGGCCAGGGCTCCATTGTCGATCGTGGCATAGAGCATCTCGGTCGGCCGGACGTTGGCGTGACTCTGATCCGGCGCATCTGGGAGCGCGAGCTGCGAGCTTTTGCCGAGGGCCGGCATTTGAAGAACTGGACTGAGTCGCAAGTCGTACCACCAGTCGAGGGTGAATAGAGCCATAAGGATCCCGCAAGCGCGAATGCACGTCCCGGGAGGATGACGGCGGTGGTCGACCGAGGCGTCGGATACAAGGACCTTCGAGGGTTCCTCAGCATCCTGGAAGAGGCTAGCGCGCTAAGGCACGTGCGCGCGCAAGTGGACCTGCGCCATGAGATCGGCGCCATCTCGGCGCGCACGTTGCGGCATAAGGGCCCGGCCCTGGTGTTCGAGAACATCGAGGGATATCCAGGCCAGTGCCTGGTCACGAATATCCTCGACGACGTCGAGAAGTTCGCGCTCGCGCTCGGCACAGAACCGTCAGTCGAGGCGATCATCGAGCGCATCGAACACGGCAAGGGGCGCCCGATTCCGCCGCGGGTGATCGACTCGGCCGCCTGCCAGGAAGTCGTGCGGACGGGCGACGATGTCGACCTCGACCAGTTCCCGACGCCCTGGTGGCACGAGTTGGACGGCGGCCGCTACATCGGCACAACAGGCGGCGTCATCACCGCCGACCCGAGGACCGGCTACATCAACGTCGGCCTGTATCGGGCGATGATCAAAGACCGGAACACACTGTCGGTATCCGCTCGTGGGGACTGGGAGGTCGGCGCGAAGCCGCCCGGCTACAGCTACGGCGCGTACACACACGTCCTGCTCAACGAGGCGCAGGGCAAGCCGACGCCCGTGGCGATTGCGCTTGGTATGGACCCACTGCTCACCTACGCGGGCGGCCGAGTGCTTCCCTCCGAGTCGTTGCAGCACGCCGAGTACGCCATCGCCGGTGGCTGGCGCGGCGCCCCCACGGAGCTGGCGCCGTGCAAGACCAGCGATCTTCTCGTCCCAGCGTGGGCAGAGATCATCATTGAGGGGGAGTTTCTGCCGAACGAACGATCGGCGGAGGGGCCCCACGGCGAATCGCAGGGCTTTTACAACAGCCATTCGCAGGTATTCATGATGCACGTACGATGCATCACTCACCGCAAGAGCCCGGTTAGCTATGGCCTCATCTGCGGGGCTCGCGAGGATTTCCCAAAGTTCATGCAGTCGAGCTATGCCCGCTCGCTGCTGGCGACGGTCGACAATATCACCGACGTCCACGTGCCAGAGGAGATCGGCGCCGGGGCTGGGATGTTCCTGTTCGTCGCGGCGCGGGTCGAGACGACGGAAGAGGTGGAGCAGCTCATTACCGCGATCGGTGGGGCCCGCTGGGGCGGGAACCTGCGGCCGCGCTGGTTCATCATCGTAGACGACGATTGCGATCTGCACGATCTGGAAGAGGTGATGTGGCGGGTTGGCATCAGCGCGCTGCCGGACCACGATGTGCAGATCACAGAGCGGACGTTTCCTCTTATGCACGAGCCGATGACTCGCCTGTACGACGAGAAGGGGTCCCGAATCTTCATCGATGCCACCTTCAAGACCAAGCAAGCCGTCAAGAACGGCAAGACGGTCGGCTTCACCTTGCCCGTGAACAAGATCAGCCGTGAGCTGGCAGGCAAAGTGGAATCCCGCTGGCGCGAATACGGCATCGACTGATCAACTGAGGGCATGAATGGGGGAGAGACGCGTGTACTACCGCGACATGAGAGAGTTCCTCCAGTTCCTCGACGATCGAGGCAAGCTCTATCGTTTCACGAAGCCAGTAAGCAAGGACACGGAGATTGGCCCGCTGGTGGCCCTGCAGATGCGCGGGATCCCCGAGCCGGAGCGGCGCGTGCTGCTCTTCGACGACGTACGCGGGG
Organism: Chloroflexota bacterium; assembly: GCA_016844585.1. Classification (GTDB taxonomy): domain Bacteria; phylum Chloroflexota; class UBA6077; order UBA6077; family SHYK01; genus JAERMM01. The sequence continues at coordinate 2,908 of JAERMM010000134.1, forward strand.
CGAGCGGCGAGCGCTTCGACATGCGCGTCGCGTGCGGCCTGTACGGAGCGTCGGACGAGCTGGCGGTCCTGGGGCTCGGCTGCGAGTCGGTGACCGAGGTTCGCGACAGGTGGTGCAACGCGCTCGCAAGCCCCATGGCATCGGTCATGGTGGATGATGCCCCGGTTCAGGCCGTCGTGCACACGGGCGCGGCGATCGCGGAGCGTGGGCTCGACATGCTGCCCGCGCCGGTCGAGCAGCCCGGGCTCAGTCAGATCATTCGCGTCGGTATGCCGGTCATCACCCGCGATCCGGAGACTGGGGTGCGCAACGTCGGCGCATATAACGCGTTCTTCCGCGACCGAGACCGCATCTGCGCCGTGATGGGCACGGGTACCAACGCTCGCCAGTACCACTGGCAGACGGCGAAGAGGCGTGGTGAGGCTCTGCCGATGGCCATCGTGATCGGCGCGACTCCCAACCTGATGGCCGTGGCCGGCGTTCGGGTGCCGTACGGCGTGGATGAGATCGAGCTCGCTTCCGCCCTGGCCGGCCAGCCGCTCGAGATGGTGCGCTGCAAGACGATTCCCCTCGAGGTCCCGGCGCACGCGGAGATCGTGATCGAGGGGCTGGCCAGTACGGAGACGCTCGAGCCGCAGCTTGCCTTCGGGGAATACCCGGGGTACATGCGCATGGAACGCAACCTGTTTCCGATCATGAAAGTGACCGCCATCACGCATCGAACCGACCCGATTTTCACGCCGGTCCAGGTGGGCTACCCGGGGATGGACACCAAGGTCACCTATATGTGCAGTCAAGCGACCTTTTACTACCGGCTCACCCGAGACCTGCGACTGCCAGTCGAAGACGTGCACTCGTTCAACGGCGGATCGTTTGTCGTGGTTTCCCTCAAGAAGGGGTTCGGCAAGGACGCGTGGCAGGTGCTGAACGGGGTGTCCACCATCAATCCGACATCGAAGTTTGTCATAGCGGTGGACTACGACATCGACCCTCGAGACCTGGAGAAAATCGTCTGGGCGCTTACCTGGCGCGTGCGACCCGAGACGGACATCGTCATTCAGCGCGGCCGCAAGGCGGGACTCGATCCTTCGTTCGGAGCAACCGGCTCGTCAGAGGGAAAGCTAGACGCCGGCAGTTGGAACCAGTATTTCCGCGTTCAAATCGACGCCACTATGGCAGGCCCATTTGCTCCAGTGGCACTGCCCAAGAAGGAGTACATGGAGCGAGCACGTGAGATCTGGGAGGAGACCGGCCTGCCCCGGCCCGTCTTGAACGGGATGTGGTGGGGCTACGATCTGGGGCACTGGAACGACGAGGAGCAGCGCCTGGCAGACCTGCTCGTCCGGGGCGACTACCGCGCGGTGGGTCGCTATGCCGAAGGATTGCAGGTCTCGGTCGACGAGGCCGGCGGCTGATTGACCTCCTGATGACTCACCGGTCGTGTGCGCGGTGAGGGAGATCTACACAGCCGGGGGAGATCGCATCATCGTCTTCGACCGCCTTGCGACCGGCATGGCGCAAGCCAAGCGGATCATTGAGAATCCGGAGAGCGGTGGCTTCAACCAGCTTGCAGTGGACACGACCAACGACGAAATATTCGTGGCGGACAATGGCGACCGCGGCATAGACCCGCCGATCCTGGGGGCCGTGATAGTGTATGACCGCCTTGCGGATGGAGAGGCGCCGCCAAAGCGATTCATTCAAGACGCCGGAGTCAGCGGGGTGAATCACCCGCGCTCGTTGTGGGTGGATCCGGTACGTGACGAGATCGGGGTGACGGACACCAAATTGAACAACATAAGAGTCTTCCCGCGCGTCTGGTAGCGAGCGCAGGAAGCAGCTTCACATCAACTCTGACGGAACATTAGACCTTCAAATTGAACAGCTTCACGGCGTTGAGGCCCATCATCTTCTCCTTGTCCTCGGCGGAGACGGTCGCCAACGACTCGAGGAATTGGATAGTGCCCATTCCCGAGCCTGCCATCGCGTGCGGGTAGTCGCTGGAGAGCAGCAGGCGGTCAGCACCAATGCGCTCGATCAGGAAGGGCATCGAGGCAGCCTCCGTCTTGATATTGAATGAGAACCAGAAACGCGACAGGTACTCGGACGCGAGCCGCTCGTTGCGCACCTTCGTGTAGTCCGGCTCCTCGACCGAGACCTCGTCGAGCCGGTCGAACAGGTAGGGCAAGAATCCGGCGCCAGCCTCGAGCACGCCAACGCGCAGGTCAGGGAACGTGTCCAGCACGCCGCCGCAGATAAGGGAGCCGATGGCCAGCGACGCCTCGGCCGGGAACATGAGCGCGTTCCCAAAACGGTAGCGCTTATATCGATGTCCGCCGACCGTGATCGACGTGTGCGAGGGATGCACGATAAGCGGAACATTCAGCTCCTCGACGCGCTTGTAGAACGGCCAGAACTCGTACTCATCCAGGTTGCGGTCCTCCACGTGCGTGACGATCTGCGGCGCGTGCAGGCCCAGCTCGGTGATCGCGTAGTCCAGCTCCTCGATGGCACGCTCGACGTCCTGCAGTGGGACCACGGCTAGGCCGATGAACTTGCCGGGCTGACGCTGCATAGCGCGCGAAACCGCGCGGTTGTAGGCGCGAGCGGCGCTGGCAGCGAGCTCAGGCTCGACCTCGTTGCCGTAAGGTCCGTTGTTCGGCACCAGCACCTGCATGTCGAACCCGATCTTCTCCAGATCGGCAGCGCGGGCGTCGCCGTCATGGGTGCCCGGGTGCGCGCGGTTCAGGTTGAACGAGGTGGGGTAGCTCCAGATGTAGTTGGGCAGGGCCTCGGTGCGTTCCGGATAGACGACGGTGCTCCGTCCCGCGCCGTCGCGGACGAACCGCGGCCGTCGGCCCATGAACTTTGGATCGACGTCGTCGAAGGCGTCGTAGGGAAGGAAGTGTGAATCGCAGTCGATCTTGATGGACATCGTTGCCTCTCCCGGTTCATTCTGGCTGTCAGCTTCCTGAGCGTTCCGGACAGCAACCGCGAATCCGGCGTTGCTCTCGCCCAGGTCTCTGCGTCACAGTCTAACGCAGCGGCGCAAGCCGTCAAGTCGCCGCAAAGGCCCTGTCATCCTGGCGAAGCGAAGGATCCGTTCACCAGCGGTCATTCGGAGCACGGATTCCCCTCTGGCTCAGAATGACCGCTTTCGTTGCCGACGCTAGAATTCGTCTCCGAGCGACATCCGTGCGACCGTAGCGGCGCGGTGGCATTTTCCAGCTGCGAGCGACTGGCAGCCGTACTGCTCCTCGGCTTCGTGGGGCCCAAGCGCGCTCGCCCCATCGATGTGTCCAAGGTCGATTGTTTCCCAAATAACGGCGTAGATGTAGGTCGCCACCTCAGAGCGGTCCTTCACGTCCTCCGGAAGTGAGCCCTTAGCCGCACGCAGGACGTCTTCCGCATAGGCGCGTCGCTCTCCAGCGCTGAGTCCCATCCACGCCGGATTGTCGACACCGATCACCTCCATATGGATTTGCGCCAGGACGTTCTTCGAATAGATAGGCCCGACCCGCTGGACGTTGGGCAAGCCGGTGTCGGCCGGGGCCGGAACGGAGCTTACTGCACGGCGCATCGCCAAACGATCCATGAACGGGAGGGTGCCGCTCCGGCCCCCAACCGTCGATGGCGCCGATGTACGGGCAAACGGCAAGCTCGATGACCAGGACTCGCCCACCGGCGAGGTCAGGAACCACGGCGTCGATTGATGCACGGCCCAGCGGATCCCGGTGCTGCTAAGAATGAGCATACTCACCACCGTCAACGTGCCAACCACGGCAATGGTGCGGGGGTCCGAGACAACGCCACGGATGAATGGTTTCTGCTGTGTTGACTCGAAACGCGACACTTTCAATCCTCAATCTAAGATAGAAGGAGGTTAGAAGAGCCGTATCCCATCAGTCATCGTGAGAAATGCACATCTGGCTACACATTTATGCGGCGGCGGTTGCACATTCGGGGATGCCGCTTCAGGCTTCTGACTGTTCCTGCGCGCGGCGTTCGGTGACCCAGGCAGCGATCTGCGTCCGGCGCTGGAAGACCAGCTTGTTGAGGATGTGCTCCACGTGGTTCGCGGCGGTGCCCTCGGTGATCACCAGCTCCGCGGCGATCTCCTTGTTGGAGAGGCCGCGGGCGATGCACGCTGCGACCTCATCCTCGCGCGCGCTGAGGCGCTGCTCCCCCAATGTCGCGCGGGCCGTTGGTTTGAGGCCTGTCAGGCTGAACGCGGGTGTGGGACGGATAAACCCGCGCAGGGACAGCTCGCCCACCGACTCGGCCTCCACCAGGTCAGCAAGATCTGTCCTTCGGTAGACTCATCGTAGAGTCGCCAGCCCAGGTGGGCGACTGCGCCGATCGCGCCGTAGTCGTACCGACCCTCGAAGCCTATTTTCCCGAGCGTCGCGTAGCCCATGGCGATTCCAGCGCCAAAGTTGAGTGGGTACCGAAAGCTACTGCGCCAGCTCTTGGCGAGCCGACCCACTTGCTGTCGCATATCGAGCGCCATGCGCACAGCGCGTTCGGGCCCGTCGGGGCAAGGAAACGGGTCGTTGAAAAAGACCATCAGGCTGTCCCCCGCGAAGCGCCCGGTCGTTCCTTCATAATGGAAGATAGTGGCCCCAGCGACGTCGTGGAATTCGCGAAGCACCTGCATGACGTCCTCTGGCTCAGCCGTTTCGGCGAAGGCAGTGAAGCCGTGGAGGCCGCAGAACATCAGCGTGATCTCGCGGCGGTGGCTCTCGAGGATGGAATCGTCGCCCGACGAGCCCATAAGGTCGGCAAGCTGCGGCGGCAGGAAGCGGCGGAGTCGATTGGCGCGCTCGATCTCCTGCACCTGGTCGGCCACTCGCTGCTCCAGGGTGCGGTTCCACTCAGCCAACTCGGCGGCCTGGGCCTGATTCTCGTCGTAGTACTCCTTGATGCGCAGGAGCGATCGAACGCGCGCCAAGAGCTCCGACTGATTAATAGGATGGACGATAAAGTCGTCCGCGCCGACTTCGATGGCGCGCACCTTCTCCGGTTCTTCGCTGGCCGTCATCATGACGACGGGCAACAGCCGGGTAGCTGGGTCGGCGCGCAGTCGGCGGCAGACCTCGTAGCCGTCCATCCTCGGCATCATGACGTCAAGCAAGACCAGGCTGGGCTGCGCGGTAGGGATGAGCTCGAGCGCCTCGGGCCCGGAGGATGCGAGCACGGCAACGTAACCGTTCGCTGTCAGCAGCGCTTCGAGGAGCCTGCCGTTTTGCGGGGTATCGTCCACCACGAGGATCGCCGGCTTGCGGGCCTGATTGGGCGGCCGTGGCGTCAGCAAATAACCTGCCATTGAGTCGACGAAGGTTCGGGTGTCGATCGGCTTGGTCATATAGCCATCGAAGCCTGCGTCGAGGAAGCGTTGCTCGTCGTCCACCATGGCAAAGGCCGTGAGCGCAATGACCGGCGTCTTCACAGTCACAGGATCGGCCCTGAGCCGCTTCAGGGCAGTTACGCCATCGAAGTCCGGAAGCTGAATGTCCATCAGGATGAGGTCAGGTTGGCGAGCGCGTGCAAGGTCGATGCCAAGGCTGGCCGTCGTTGCTTCAAGCGTCTGATAGCCCCGGACCTGGAGCAGATCGCAGACGAGCTGCAAACTCTTCAGATTGTCTTCGACTACCAGGACCAGGGCATCCGTCACGGTGCTCTAACCGCGCCCGGCCGTAGCAGGGGCTGCTTGCTCCTCTGCAGAAGGCCGCTGGGTTTGAACGGTCGGAAGCGTGAAAACGAACGTGCTGCCGCGCCCCAGCTCGCTCTCCACCCACAGACGGCCGCCATGCAGCTCGACCAGGCGCCGCGCGAGCGGGAGCCCGAGGCCGGTGCCCTCGTTGGCTCCTGTTCGCGGGACCTGCTCGAACTCCTCGAAGACGCGGACCTGATCCTCCGGGCTGATCCCTGGCCCGGAGTCCTGGACGGCGACACGGACTTCGTCGTCAGTGATCGTCGCGGTTACGTCGATCCGTCCGCCACCCGGCGTGAACGTCACGGCGTTGGATAACAGGTTGAAGATGACCTGCTTGACCTTTCGCTCATCCGCCTCGATCACCGAGATCGCCGGATCGACTGCGAGGTCGAGAGCAACATTCTGACGCACTGCTTGCTCGCGAACCAGCGCCAACCCCTGCTCGAGCGCATCACGCAAGTGGCAGTTGCCGAGGCGAAGCTCCAGTCGCCCGGCTTCCACCTTGGAAAGGTCCAGGACGTCGTTGATGACGGACAGCAGGTGGCGCCCTGAGCTGAGAATGTCAGCGACGTAGCGCTGCTGCTTCGGGTTGAGGTCGCCGAACACACGATCGGTCAGTACCTCCGAGAAGCCGATGATGGCATTCAGCGGCGTCCGCACCTCGTGGGACATGTTGGCCAGGAATGCGGACTTGTGGCGGTTGGCGGCTTCGAGCTGGCGGCCCTTTTCTTCCAACTGCCGCAGGGCAGTAGCCAGCTCGCGTGTGCGCTCTTCAACGGTGCGCTCAAGTCCCGTGTAGGACTCGTTGAGCCGCTCGGTCATTCGGTTGAACTCGTCAGCGAGATCTTCCAGCTCGTCGCCAGTGCGGATGTCGATCTTCTGGTTGAGATTCCCGACCCCAATCTGCCGAGCCCCCTGCTGCAGCGAACGAATCGGGGTCACGAGGCTCCGGGCCAGGACGATGCTTACCAGCAACCCAAGAACAAGACCGATCGTGAGGAGCACCGCCGTACGTGCGATGGCGGAGTAGAGAGGCATGAATGCCTCATTAAGGGGCTGCTCTACAAATACGTACCAGCCTGGGGGATCGATCGGTTCAAACGCCGTAAGCACTTCTTGCCCTGCCAGGTTGCGCGAGACCATGGCGTGGGGACCCAGGCCTCCCTCGACTGGCAGACGGGACGGATTCTCGTTGAGACCGCCCATCGCTGGACCCCGCACGGCCGTGAGCGCGGCCTGCACGTGCGGCAGATCCGCCAGAGACGTCTTCCTGAGCACCAGGCTGATGTCCGGGTGCGCGATGAGGTGCCCGTCGGCGCCCACCACCAGGGCATATCCACGATCCGCCACCTGCATGCGCGAAACCAGGTCCCAGACAAATTTGAGATTGACCTCCGCGACTATGATCCCCGCCCCCACGCCCGACTCGGCCAACGTAACCGTCGTATAGGGCTCCGAATCGCCCGCGAAATACAAAGAGCTGAAGTACGATGCGCCGGGCCGTGGCCGCGTGAAGTTCGGTGCCGACGAATAGTCCACGCCGCTTCCAACCGACGTGACGGCACGCCGCGAGACCCGAACCTGCTCCAACCCGCGAGAGTCCAGGTAGCGGACCTCGCTGACCGCGGGCAACTGGCGCAGCAGCCGTTCAAAATCCTCAATCCGCCGCTCGGTCGGGACCAGGCTCGCTGCCCCGTCCGGGGCAGCCGTCCAGCCGAGTTGATCTTCAATACCTTGCGCAAACTCTCCAATAGCCAGAGATGCATTCACCGCTTTTTCGTATTGGAGCCGGGCCAGCGCCTGCTCATTGTCTCGAAGTGTGAAGTGGGCCTGCACGAGTCCGCTCGAGAGCAGCACGACGCCCACCAGGACCACAAACGTGATCGCGTACTTGCGGAAGATCGAACCGTCCCGAGTCACATGGGAAGAGTAAATCATTTGCCGTCACCGCACATGTGCCGAAGTGTACATGCCCATGCACATTTCAGAGCACCCTCGTGACCAGAAGCTGCGCCCTGAATGAGCCGAGAAGGAGGCATTGCGCCAGGCTGGGTGCAGAACTGCACATGGACCTGCACAGGTAGGGCCTTCGGGGCACTTGAATAACTTCTGCAGCGCGAGTACCCTAGCGCGGCGGAACACCCTACGCGGAGGTTGGACCCGTTGGCACGATGGTGGGTGCTGATCCGGCTTGCTCTCGCGCTTCAGGCGCTCGCGGTTGGCTGCTCTGCGTCGAACGTGCAGATACCCTCAGGCGCTCCGCAGAAAATTCCGCGAGTCGCCTATCTTTCACCCGGAGCGCGCGCTCTCCAAACGCAGGTTACGGACGCATTTCTGACGGGTCTTGGCGAGTTGGGGTACGTTGAAGACCAAAACCTCGACCTTCGCTATTGGTTCGTCGACGACGTTGGAAAACCCGTCTCGGATGTCGCCGCCGATCTCGTCAGGGAATCGCCTGACGTGATAGTCGCTCTCGGCGCGGCGCGCGTCGCGGCGGCAAAGCAGGCTACCGAGACGATCCCGATCGTCATGGCTCAGGTGGCTGATGCGGTCGAAGCTGGCCTGGTGGCTAGCCTTGCACGTCCTGCCGGGAACGTGACGGGGACTAGCAGCGTCACCGGCGAGCTTGCCGCCAAGCGACTCGACATTCTAACGAGGGCCGTGCCGACTGTGTCGCGAGTCGCAGTGCTCTCGACGCCTCAATGGACGGTTGCCAACTCGCCCGCCGATCTCCAGTGGAGGGGTGTGCAACAGGCCGCAAATGACCTCCGGATCGAAGTTCGCCTCGTGGAAGTCCGCGGCCAAAGACGGAGCCCGGAAACGATTGCCGCTGTGGAGCAAGCTATTGAGAACGCGGCGGCCGACGGCGCCGAGGCTATCTACCCACTCTCTGATGCCCTATTCGATGCGCTGCGAAGCTCGATCGCGTCGGCCTCGCTGCAAGCCGGTCTGCCCAGCATCTACCGTCGGCAGGATTTCGTCGAGGTTGGTGGCCTCATGTCCTACGGGTCAAACATGCCAGACGAGTTTCGGAGAATCGCCTACTACGTGGATAGGATCCTCAAAGGAGCAAACCCTCGCGATCTACCGGTCTCCCTACCGACCAGATTTGATTTCGCCATCGGCGCCGGAACAGCGGCCGCTTTGCAGATCACTATTCCTGATTCCGTCCTCGCCCAGGTTACACGGGTCATCAGCCAATGAACGTCGGGCTCGGGAGCGGTTGATTGATTCGTAGCCCCTGGCCGTCTCTTGCTCCATACCCGAAGGAGGCGGTTTGGATGCACCTCGCAGCGACCGCTAACCGCCTGCCCAACAAGGTAGCGCTTCTAGAGGGAAGCGGCCGCAGGACCACCTATGGCGAGCTCTGGCGCGCCGCGACCAGCCTGGCCAGCTTCCTCCAGCGGGAAGCCACCGTGATGAGGGGCGACGTGGTCGCCATAAGCACCGCTGGGACCTTCGAATTCGTCACGGCCATGTATGGGGCACTGCGTGCAGGCGCGACCGTTGCCGCGCTGAACCCGCTGTTTGGGGTGCGTGACATGGCGGCGCGGCTGCAAGACGTGCGTCCAAAGATCGTGATCGCCTCACCGGAAACGCGCGAGACCCTGGCCGAAATCGTGGAGGAGGGGACACTTCGCAGCCCCGAACGCGTCCTGCGCCTGGAGGATGTTGGGCTGATAGCAGCCGACCAGCAGCAGCCACCCGAGGCGGTACGGCTTGATGTGGACGCGGACCTCGCACTCCTCGGCCATACGAGCGGCACGGGTGGTCTCCCGAAAGCCGTACCACACACGCACGCGGGCCAAACAGCCTCGGTCCGCCAGCGAGCGGCTACCGGACGAGGCGGCGAGTCCAGCATCGTGCTCGGCTTTCACCCGCTCTGGTTCACGATTCAGCTCACCGTCTTCAGTGGGGCAACGTGCGTGGACGTCGCTGGGCTCGACGCCGTTGAAGTGTTGGACTCGATTGAGCGGGAAAGAGTGAGCGAAATATTCGGGCGACCCTTTTCCATCGAGACGCTCGTCTCCGCCTACGACCGGCGGGCGCGTGATCTATCGTCGGTCCACCTCGTCGAGACCAGCGGGAGTGCTCTGCATCATGGACTGGCGGAGGCGGCAGCACAGCGGTTCGGGTGCGCGCTGCGCCAGGCCTACCATCTCAGCGAGGCCACCGGATCCGTAAATCGCACCCTTCTGCACGAAGTGAACGCAGAGACCGTAGGCTACCCAGTTCCCGACACCGAGGAAAGGATCGTCGACCCAGAGTCCTGCGCGGAAATGCCGATTGGCGAGATAGGGGAGCTCTTCGTTCGAGGCCCACAGGTAGCCAGTGGGTACTGGCAGAGACCAGAGGAGACCGCCGAGACGTTCCTTGCCGAGGGCTGGCTGCGAACCGGCGACATCGTGCGGCAGGATACCGACGGCCGCGTCTACGTCGTCGACCGAGCGAAGGACATGATGAAGGTCTACGGACGCAACGTTGCACCGGCCGAGATCGAGGTCGTACTTCGTGAGCACCCCTTGATATTGGACGCCGCGGTCATCGGGGTGCCGTCTCCAGAGGGAGGGGAGATCCCTAAGGCGTTCGTCGTTCTATCAGGGACTCAGGAGGTCGCTCCCGCCGAGCTCGCGGCGTTCGTCTCGGCCCGACTCGCTCCCTACAAGACCGTGCAGCACGTCGAGTTCGTAACAGCCCTGCCTAAAGGTCCTGGTGGCAAGGTCCTCCGCCGAGCTCTGGCCGAGCGCGCACGGGCAGGCGACTTGCCGCCGCACCCGTGAGCCTTCAACAAGCGCCCAGAAGCCCTGCACTAATGTCGCGTGCGAGGTCAGACTTACCCAAGTAGGCCGTTACTTGCATTCCCCGACGATTTTGAAAAGATCCCCGTTCAGGGTCTGCAGCGACGTGAGCAGGTCATCAGCGCACTTGTCCCGGTCACCCCATTCAAGTGTTCTCCAGAGATCCTCTCCCGTCTTAGGGTTCTTCCCCTGTGAGATCTTTTTGATTTGAGCCGCGATATTCGCCTCGCCCGCCGTGGGTTTATCGATTGCCTTCCCCACTGCCACGAGGGCGATCTGCTTCTCCAAATATGTGGTTGGGTCGGTTTGAAATTGTGTAAACAGCATGGGGTATTCCCAGGCCCGCTTGAGTGGACCCATGACGCGAAGGATCGCTGCTGCTTTTAACCTGTCTTTGTCTTTGGGACCTGGACGTCCTGTTGCTGCTTCCCAGTTTTCCTGCCGCCAATCCGTTCCATGACCGCGTGAGCCGTACGCTTTGTCCGTCAGGCAGTCGACGAGTGGAAGCGTCGGCTCATTCCCAGCTAGCTCCGCGTTCTCGATCGCTCGCCAACTCTTCTTGTGATCAGGTTGCACGTGTCACCTCCTCAAAGACCTGCGAATTCGATGTCTTGATTCTGGGTCAGTCGCGCTCGTCTTGGTTGCGCAGGCCGAGACATCTCCCACAAAGGGCCCGTTTCGCCGTACAAAATTCGATATGCGCCCTCAAACTCATCCCACGCCGCCCTCCTATCGCCGTTTGGCTCCGTATCAGGGTCATGGTGCAGGAACTGTCCAAACGCACGTTCGCACAGATCGGCGTAGAGCCGCGTGTGCAAGATGCAGGCGTGCCACACCTCATCCACGTCCGGGCTCACCATCGTGATTGGCATCGGAAAGACCGCCCGCAAGCCGAGGTAACGACGAAACTCGAACGTCGCCTCATCTGCCCAGCCTGGGGTCATCGCCCCGCTGCGGACCAGACGCTCTCGCACCGGGCTGAGGTCGAAGTCCTCGATCGCCGCCAGTGACCGAAGCTGGCTCTCATCGAGACGTGATTCTGGAAGCACGCCGAGGGGCGCTTGCCGTCGGCTTTCACGGCGCGCTTGCTCCCTCGCTTCAAGTACCGAGAGGCGAAGTACTCGTTCACCAGGACACAAAGCGAGAGGCGTCTCGCCCTGCTTCTCACCCGTCATTCAGCGTCATTCCTCTGGGATGGCCTTCCATCAGGAACTGATCGCGCCGAAACCGTCGCAATAGTAGCGATTCGTTACGGTCGTGTCAATAAACCGTATTTCGGCAACCGCTATTTGGGCGGCCATCCATCGGGAGAACTGCACATTGCGCTGCACATTGACCATGTGCGGGGATGCATAGACGGAGACCGAGTGAGAACTGCACATTGCGCTGCACATTGACCATGTGCGGGGATGCATAGACGGAGACCGAGTGCGGCGAGCTCTACTGGCTCCGGAGCGATTCGCAGCGCGGAGCTATCGTCGGCGACGTCACGGTGCGGAGCCGAGCAACCAGGCGAAAATGGCGGCCGGGATGATCGTTACGTCGGGACGAAGGTCAATTGCGCCGCGGGTGAGAAGCAGCCCGCCACCGAAATTCGCCACCATGGCTCGCGCCTCAAGCGTCGACGTAACTCGAGAGCGCGTCGGCGGCGAAGTAGCAGATGCGGCGTGGATCAACCCCGGCCTGGCACAGGACCGCAATCGTCTGCTTGAGAAGGGTCGTCTTTCCGACGCGCCGTGGGCCACGGAGCGTATACAGGTTGGGCGGCGCAATCGCGTCCAGAGCGGTTGGCTGTAGGTCATATGGGGCGCGACTGGCGGTGGCGAGATGCGGATCGCTGGCCTGCCAGCCTGCGTTGGTCCACCAGGGGTTGGTCCGTGTTAGCTCCTGGATGAGCGCCCCGCGTTGCATTCGTGCCGCCACGCCCTCCACCCCCATGTGTGTGGATAGGCAAGCATATCACGCCGATCCTCTTATTTGGCAACCACGGTTGCCAAAACCCCGCGCTTCGTCATCCATCCTTCGGCAGCGATTCCCGACGCGGGCAGACTTCGGCGGGGTCAGCGGATGGCGCCGGGACACGCGGACCGGTTGGATCGAGGAGCTGGGATTGCCGGTTCAGCTCCGCCTCATACCACCAGGGGTCGGTGCAATAGAAAAAGGGCCACTCGTACTCACACCACCACGCCAGGTGGGATGGTCCCGCGGGGCGGTCCGAGGCGATGACGTCTTTGACAAATTGGAGAAAGCCATGCATCCGTGTTCCCTCCAGTACTTGGATGGGAACAGCCTAATGATCATCGCCAGGCGTGGGCATCTGGAGAATCTCATGCCGCGGCACACATTTCGCGAGCACAGAACTGCACATTGCGCCGGCATATGCGCCGATATACATACTGGCTCCTATTGGAGCCTTTGCCAGTGGAACTCATCCACTGAACGGGCGCTTCTCCTCACCGCCTACCGGAACTCCCAGGTCTCGACATCCCAGGTGACCTCGCCCTCCGGGACGACTGGCTTCGGGCCGGTGAGACCGGTCGCGAAGGCGGTGATCGCGGGATTGAAGTAGAGGGAGATGACCGCCGAGTCCTCGGTGAAGATCTGCGCCATCCGAACGACGAGACGGATGCGCTCCGCGCGGTCGAGCGTCACCGCGTAGGCATCAGCCGCGCGGTCGAAATCTGGATTGGTCCAGCCGCCGCGATTGGTGCCGAGCCAGCGGTTCTCCGGCCTTGGCAGCTCGGCGCTGCGGTGGCTTGCCAGCGTCGCTTCTCCGGAGTTGCCACCGGTCGTGAACAGGCCGGTCTGCATGTTGCGAGCCGCGTTGTCCTGCGCCAGATTGCCAGCCCACACCGACTCCTTGACGTCGAAGCCAGCGCGGCGCCAGCCGTCGCCCATGATCGCCATCTCGGTCTCGTTCTGCGGCGAGGCGAAGACCGCGAAATCCGTCGCGAAACGCCCGAAGGTCGGATGGATGAATGTCCCGTCCGAGCCGCGCGAATAGCCGGCTTCATTCATAAGCTGCTCGGAACGTCGCAGATCGTATGGATACTTGGTCGACGCGCGGTCTACCTCGCCGAAGTAGTCGGCGTTCGGCGCGACGGGCGTCTCGGTCATGATGCCATCACCCTCGAATATCGCTCCATTCAGCGCCTCGCGATCCACTGCGTGCGAAAGCGCTTTGCGTACTCGAGGATCGGTCAGCGATAGCGGATTGGCGAACTGGGGCCGGAGCTGCGGCACGGTCCAACGCCATAACGTCGGGTAGACCAGCACCGATCCGTCACCTCGCGATACCCACTCGCGCTTCAGGATCAGCCCCTGCTGGAAGCGCAACGAGTCGTCGATGTTGACGTGCGCAACGCCAG
>JAERMM010000135.1 GCA_016844585.1 Chloroflexota bacterium
TACTTCGGGTGCTGTCCAGATCTGGTTGCGTGCGCGCAAGTGGCGCAACGCTCTGGCGTTCCGTTCCTCGTGGATGAAGCACACGGCGCGCACTTTAGCTACTGCAGTGGCCTGCCGATGTCGGGAGTAGAGGCAGGCGCCGATCTCGTCGTGCAGTGCGTCCACAAGACCGCTGGGTCCCTTTCCCAATCCGCGATGCTGCACTGGAACAAGGGGCGCGTCAGGTTCGAGACAGTGCAGCGGGCTCTGGTGTTGCTCCAATCGTCCTCGCCGAGCGCACTGCTCTTGGCATCGCTGGATGGGACGCGGGCGCTGATGGCCACCCAGGGCGAGGCGCTGTGGGGCCGGGCCATCATGCTGGCTCAGGAGGCGCGCACCGCTATTCGCGCCATTCCTGGCCTGTGGTGTTTCGGCGACGATCTCCTTGGCCAGGGCGTCGATGCCTTCGATCCAACCAAGCTGATCATCTCGACCACTGGTGTGGGGTTCACTGGCTATGAAGCAGCCCGCTGGCTGCGCCGGCACTTCAAGGTGGAAGTCGAATTCGCGACTCGTCCGCTGGTCGTCTGTACCATCACGTTCGCCGATTCGGAGCCCCAGGTTGAGCATCTGGTCCATGCGATGCGAAGCCTATCCAGGGCAGGAGAGCCCTCGTCGGGACGTCGGCCAGTCGAAGCGCCGATCTCCCTGCCATGGCCGGGCTTGCCCACGGTTGCCATGAGTCTGCGCGAAGCGCATTTTGCCCCGACCAAACGTGTGCCCTTAGAGTCGGCGATGAACCGCGTGTGCGCTGAGTCGGTGATGACGTACCCGCCGGGGATTCCTGTTCTGCTTCCAGGCGAGGTTGTCGAGTCATCGATCATCGACTATCTCCACGAGCTCATTGCCCAAGACGCAATGGTCGTAGGGACCGAGGACCCCAGTCTGAAGCGTATTCTTGTGGTAGCTTGACGACGATTGACTCTCGAACGGGCGGGTTATGAGCCAGGCCTTCCGAGGAACGGTACTCACCCCGTTCTCACGCATGGCGCGCGGCTGGGAGTTCTTCGGGCGGCACGACCCGCTAGCAGGCGCGACCGTGGTCCACCGGCTTTGACAGGCTGTTTCGCCTGCGTTATCCTCGCGCCCGGTTCGCGAGAATATGCTCAATGTGATGCTGGTCGAGATTCACACTGTGGCTGGCGTCGGTCAGAAGGGGAGGACCGCGATGAATGCACTGACGGAAGCCGACGATCAGGCCACCACTCGAACCGCCGAGCCATCAAGAGACGTCTGGAACGATTTCGCCCATGCGGGTCCGGGGACGCTCGCCGGACGCTACATGCGACGCTTCTGGCACCCTGTTTACCGCTCAGAGGACCTCAACCCAGGACGCACGGTGCCTCTTCGCATCATGAGCGAAGATCTCACCCTGTACCGCGGGGACAGTGGAACCGTTCATGCGCTAGCCTTCCGCTGTGCGCACCGCGGCACGCAACTCTCGACGGGTTGGGTGGAGGGCGATACGCTGCGCTGCTTCTATCACGGCTGGCGCTACGACGGGAGTGGCCAGTGCGTCGAGCAGCCGGCTGAACCGGAGCCGTTCTGTTAGCGAATCCGCATCCGCAGTTACCCCCTCGTCGACTATCTGGGCGCCATCTTCATCTACATGGGGGATGGCGCCCCACCGGAGTTCGTCCGCTACCCGCAGATTGAAGAGCCGGGCGTCCTCGAGGTCCGCGGAGTCGTCTGGCCATGCAACTTCTTCCAGCACATGGAGAACGACCCGTTTCACGGCGCCTTCGTGCATCGAAGAGCGGGCATGCCAAGGGGAGTCTTCAACATTCGACGGTCCACGTTCGAAGAGAGCTCCTGGGGCTACAACTCGCGGAGCGCCTGGTCCGATGGTGAGGGGCACGTGAGCTTCCACGGCATGCCGAACCTCAACTATCTGCACGCGCCCTTCGACGAGGACGTTCCCTGGATCGAGCGATTCGCGTGGGCCGTGCCCATCGACGACGTCAATTTCCTTCAGATGCAGATTCGCCTCGCGCGCGTCACCGGCGACGCGGCGGAGCGCTACCGGCAACGGCTAGCGCGCCGCGAAGAGCGCCAGGCCGCGGCCCCGCCGGCGCCGGAATTGGCAGCGAAGATCCTTCGTGGCGAAATGCATGTCGACGAGCTTCACGAGATCCAGAATGTCAATCCCACGTGGGCGCAGGACCTGGTGTCGCAGACCGGGCAGGGGCGGCTCTCGAATCGCAGCGGCGAGCATCTGGGCCGAACAGACCTCGGGATGATCTTGCTCCGAAGGCTGTGGTCTCGCGAGCTTCATGCCCTCGCCGAAGGGGGTTCGCTCACCAACTGCGCCAGTCTGGTCAAGGGAACAAGCCCAACAGCCCAACTGTTGCTGCTCCGTCACCATCTCGCCCGCGACGTCGAGGAATCGATCACCCAGGTCCAAATGGCACGCATCGACGCCCGGAGGGTCCGACAGACGCCCTCGTGCGCGCGTAACGTGGCCCCGGGCGCAACTCGCCCGGGGCCACCAACATCGTGCGTCTGGTCTTGTGTGCCTTAGTACGTAATGGCGCCAGTCAGAGCTTTGGTGAACGTGCCCACGTTGAGGTCGATGTAGGTGTCGCCGGTGCCGGAACCGGTGGCGCCGCTGAACCGGCCGGTTCCACCGATCACGGTCCACTGATCGACACCGTGGAACACGCCTGGGCTGATCAGGGAGGCAACCTGTTGACACAGGATCGTGAGAGTGTCGCCGTTCGCCGCGGTCAGCGTCTCCGTCAGAGTATCGGTGATCGGACCGGTGACGGGGTTGCCGCCCGTGATCACGACGTTCGCCTTGTAGCTCTTCACCTTCCCCAGGTGACTGGCAGTACCGGTCCCGGCGAGCACGTAGGTCGGCGAAAGACCCGTCGGGGACACCGTGCCCGAAACGGAGGCTTTGACGGGGACCTTAGGCGCGGCAGCGCTCACCGAGTTTGCGCCTATCCCAACGAGACCCAACGCGAGAACCGCAACCAGTGGCAACAGTCGCCACCGGTTCTTCAATCCCCCGGCTCCGTGGTTCCATGGCCTATTCATAGTGTTCTCCTCTCCCCGTACCGTAGCTTGCTCGTTGTTCATGGTGTTCTCCTCTCCTCTCTGGTCCTTGCGACGTGAGGAGCGGTTTCGCCCGAAGAGGCGGATCAGGTCAGGGCGTGTTCCACCGCCCAGAGCGTGGCGCCGGCGCGTGTGCCGACTCCGATCTTGGTGTAGATGTTCTGCACGTGGCGATCCACCGTCTTGTACGCAACGTGCAGGCGAGCGGCCACCGCCTTCATGGTGTGGCCACGGGCAATGAGCCGAAGCACTTCGACCTCCCGCTCGCTCAGGGCTGTGGATGCCGAGCGCCCTGGCGCGGCCGAACCCTCGCCGGCGGCGGTGAGAACCGCTGCCACCGCGTCTTCATCGAGCTGCTTCTGGCTGGCCTCGGCGCGCAACTGGCGAGCCGCCCGTTCCGGCGAGAGGGCTGGGCGATGTGCGCGCGCTTCCACCAGAGCCCGGAACCGGTTGGCCGCCGCCAGCACGCGTGACGATGCAGACAGCATGGGCGCCGGCAAGCCCCGGTAATAGCCGCTCCCGTCGAGCCGCTCGTGGTGGAGCGCCGCGAGCCCTCCGATGGGCATCAGCGGTAGCGACCGCGCGAACACCCGGCCCGTGTGATAGGGATGAAGCCGTACGGCTTCCCACTCGCTGTCGGTGAGCGGTCCGGCTTTACCCCAGGTCCCTGCGCTGACACCCACCTTGCCGATGTCGTGGACGAGCGCCGCCCGCCGAAGCAGGCGCGTGTCGGCCGTGGGCAACCGGAAGATTTCCCCGGCACGAGCCGCCAGAGCGGCCACCCCGCGCGAGTGCTCGAGGAACCAGGGCGACTTGATGTCGCCGAAGTCGGCCACGGCCTCGAGCGCGGCGTCGAGGCTGTCGTCGTCCAGCACGCGCCGCTCGCCTGGTTCGAGATCGAGAACTTCTTCCCAGCGCGGCGGCCGTTCGAGCCCTCCGAGCAGGGTGTCTGCTCTCGCACGGAACACCTCGGCCATGTGCGGCGCGTGCGCGCCGCCGCTGCGGTCACGCGCCATCGCGGTTGCCGCCGATACGCCGCCGAGCCGATGGAAGGTCACCGCATCATGGGCGAGCGAGGCGCACAGGAGCGCTGGCGAGATCGCTTCGCCTTCGAGCGACGGCACGCCTTTGCCGTCCCATCGGGCGTAGATCTGGCCGACCGTGTCGATGAACGACGCAGGGAATCCCATCCGCGTCGAGAGCCGCCGCGCGACCTCGCAATGCCCGGGCAGGAAGCTGTTCATGACCACCGGTAGCTCGCCAAGGGCGCGCACGATCGCCTGCTCCACGCCGATCGCATCAGTGCCGGAGGCTGCCCGTCGAATCGAGCGACGCACCAGATCGAGCAGCGCTGGCATATCCGCGAAGTCGAGCTCCACGTGCTCTGCCCTGAACGCCAGTTCGTCACCGAATAGAGAGGCGAACCAGTCCGTGTCGGCGTTGCAGCCGACGTACCGAAGCAGCGTCTCGTAGTAGACGTCGTGCAGGGTGGGCGTGTCGAACCCGAGCGCGTCCCCAAGGCGCATGGCCACCACGCATGTGGTCATCGCGTAGTCTGCCGGCTGGCCCATCCCGAGGTCGGTGGCAACCGACAGACACGCCATGAGCTCCGCCGCGCGAACCGGCGTCGTCGGTTGCCTCACGTGCGCCTCCGCGGGATTGTCAGTGCTTCACCTGCCGAGGGGATCATACAGTCGTGTTCCGCTTGACCACGGACACACAGTGACGCTGGTGGCGCGGCGCAAAGGTTTCAACTGACCCTGTACGTGACGACAGTGGCGCTGCTGGTTACCTATACGTTGGTACAGGGGGCTCCCCGACGAGGACTCGAACCTCGAACCTAGCGGTTAACAGCCGCCCGCTCTACCGATTGAGCTATCGGGGAAAGTGCGCACTAATTATACCGTTAGCCCTTTGCACCAACTCGCGCACCCCGGGTCGCGGCTCGCGCCGCCATTTTCTCGATGTACGGCGCCGTGTCTGGGGTCACGCAGTCAGTTTCACCGTGGTCGACCTCCACCTTGCCGATTGCTCTGGCCGCGGCGAGCGCCTCCTCGCGTGCGCCGGGCATTGAACCGCCGATTGCGATAAGGGCTCCGTTCATCGCGTAGCGCGTGAAGTTTTTTGATCCGTGGATGCGGGCTTGAATCACGCGAAGCAGGTCGATGGCCTCATCGTCGGTGAGGCTGCCCGACATTGCCTGCGCGCCAACGAGATTCCAGCCAGCTGCTCCGACCCACTCCCCCGACATCGCCTGAGTGCCAATCAGATTCCAGCCGGCCGCCCCGATCCACTCCCCATCGCTCTCGATCCACAGACGCGCCAGTTGGCCGGCTGCTGGCATCCTCTCGGCAAGGGTCGCGATTGCGTTGGCGATGCCGTAGTTGGCGGCATCCGCCAGCCACGCTTCAATATCCGACACGGCCATCACACTCGAATCGGCCACAAACGTAGCGAGCACGCGAGCGTCGTGAATGCCGGTGCGCCACAGATCGAGCGCCAACGCGTGGTCGGTCTTGATTCGCTTTTTCAGAGCGTTGAGGTCGGCATAGCTGACCCCCCATACCTCTTCCGCGATACCGTGGCGTCGAAGGACAGCGGCCGCCCCCGGCTTCCCTCTTGCGCGAAGCTCATCCAACGCTTCCGACAGATCCAACGACTCTCCCGGTTCTTGCGCTCAACCTGACCCTGGAAATCGCGAAGTCACCCCTGGCGTCAGAAGACGCCGATGAATCGTCGCTTCATTTGAAGAGATCTTCGCCCCACTTCTCCTTGAGAATCGCCGTGTACTCAGGACTGGGCCCGGAAACCGCCGGGTATTCATCTTTCCACGGGAAGGGCCGTGTTGCATCGATGATCATGCGGGTATTCGAGAAGTCCTTCCGGGCCCGCTGTTCGGGAGAGATGCGCGGATCGAGCGGCGTGCTCCAGGCAGAGCGGATGATGTCGCAAGACTCGGCTGGTTCAGACCGCGTCCACAGCGCCCACAGAACATCGTCCACGTTGTTCGGATCGATGTCTTCGTCGACTACGATGATGTAGCGGCCCAGGTACGCCCCGGCTCGGCACGAGCCGGCGGCCATCGCCGCCTGGCGTGCGTGCCCGTGGTAGCGCGTCTTGATCGAAACGACGAGGCCTCCATTCGCGGCCGAGGGCAAATGCCCGACGCCGCAAACGTCCGGAACGCCGGCGGCGTCCAGAGCATCCCAGACCAGCGCCGAGCCAATGATGTTATGTGTATGGAAGTTGCCACCGGGAGGCCTGCCCGGGCAGTAGCCCAGGATGATCGGATCGTTGCGGTGGTACACCGCTTCAACCTGGACGTAGGTCTCCCTGCGCATCTGGCTGGCGTAGTAGCCGGTGAACTCGCCGAAGGGCCCCTCCTCCAGCAGGTGATCTGGGTGGACGAAGCCCTCGATGGCGATCTCGGCGTTAGCGGGTATCGGCAACCCGGTGACCGGCCCACGGATCACTTCGATCGGCCGCCCCTTCGCGGCGCCGGCCCACTCCAGCTCGTTCGTCGTTAGCGGCAGACCACGGCTCGACGCCAGGAAGAGCATCGGGTCCTCGCCGAAAACGGCAACGACCGGCATTCGCTCTCCCCTGGCGAAGTACTTGTCGCGGTGCAGGCGCCCATGATGTCCCGGCGAGATGTAAAGGCCGATCTTGTCCCGGTCCTGCAGCATCATCCGATAGGTACCCATGTTGATGGTCCCGTTGTCTGGGTCCCTGGTTATCACAAGGTCCGCCGTCCCCAGGTACCGCCCCCCATCACGCTCGTGCCACTTGGGCGCAGGAAACTTGTAGAGATCGATGTCGGCGCCGCGCTGCACGTTCTCGAGGATCGGGCCGTCTTTCCGTTCGTCGACCGGAAGCAGGGTGTGGGCCCCCTGCGACTTGGCGCGCTGTCGCCACTCCTGGATGAGCTGCGTTTCGGTTAGGTCAGGCGGCAGCCCGAGCAGGATCGCCGATAGCTCCCTGCTGGCGGCGGGATTCGCCATGAGACGATAGCCAGCGGGGTAGTCCTTGATATTGTCGAACAGAAGCGCCGGCTCTCTCGTCGACTGGTGCGATACCAGGTCAACGATGCCTCCCAACTCGAGGTTCCAATCGGCGCCGTTGAGGTGCTGCACCTGGCCGAGCGAGTCCGCAACCTCGATCCAGTCACGTAGGTCGGCAACCTCTTTGGGCGTCTTGAGCGATGAGCGACTCACCAGCGTCTGTGCCATGTCGCCTCCTCTTTCTCCGGCTGCAACTCGCTTCTGTCCCCTGCTAAGTCGGGTCCCGACCAGCTGCCCATTGTAATCGCTTCCTTCTTGTCGGGCGGTCAGTCAGCTAGGGTCGGCTCAGGTAGACCGGCAGCGTGCCCGGAAGAACGTTGAAAGTCGCGCCGCCCACACCCACGACCTCACCGTCCAACTCGATGGGAGGACGATCTTCAGTCGCGATGTGCACGGTGCGGGCGCGATGCACGTGCACTTTGGGGTGCGACAGGTGAGCGCCCGCGTAGATTCGCGGCAGATTGGCAATCAGCTCCGCTGACGACATTGCGTCGATCACAACCACGTCGAAGAGGCCGTCATCGATCTTCGCCCCCGGCGCGATGTGCATGCCGCCGCCCGTATACGGCCCAAGCGCCGCCACAACCGTGACAGCGCAGACCTCTTGCGCGTCGCCGTCGTCGATCTGGAGCGTGCCCGTCCAGGGGCTCGGCTTGGTGAGTACATCAAGGCTGGAGAGGAACACCGCGGCCCGACCTCCCACTCGATCGAGCGGTGAACGGCCAGCGGCGATGCGGGCGCCAACCCCCACGGCTGCATCGTTCACGAAGTAGTAAGCAAACGACCGCCCCGCTCCGTCCTCCAGATCCGCGTGTCCGACGTCAACGGGCAGCGGTCGACCGTGGATCAGTATGTCCAATCCGCCGGCGCCACCCGGGATCCCAAGCGATCGCGCGATATCGCTCGAGCTGCCGAGAGGAATCAATCCCAGAGACGACCCCGGGCGAACCAATGCTCCATCGAGGAAGAAGCCATTTACCACTTCGTTAATGGTCCCATCGCCGCCGACGGCAACCACCGTTTCCGCGCCGGCCCGCAGCGCCTGGCGCGTAAAACTGGTGGCTGTGAGCGGTCCCTGCGTCGTCTCGTACTCGAAGATCAGGCCGCTTGCGCGCGCCGCTCGCATGACGTCCAGCCAGGCCGTGTCGGCACGGCCTGAGCCCGCGGCTGGGTTCACTACAAAGAAGAACGGCGCAGTCATTGCGCATATAATAGCCGCACCCCACCGAGAGGCCGCCCCCTCGTGCTCGGATGCTCTCCTGTACCGTGGGCTCATGCTCCGGACCAAACTGCTTTGTTAAGAAGGGACGCCGCGGCATGACGGAGCTGAACTTCCACCAGCTCCGCATCTTTTCTGTTGTGGCCCAACACAAGAGCTTCTCGCGCGCCGCGCGAGAGTTGAAAATCAGCCAGCCCGCGGTTTCCGCCCAGGTCCGCCAGTTCGAGGAGGATCTGGGCGTCGTGCTGATCGATCGCGTCAAGCACAGCGTCGACCTTACCGACGCCGGCCGCACAGTCACGAACTACGCCCAGCGCATCTTTAGCATCGCCGACCAGCTCGTCGAGTCTGTCGAGAGCCTGCGCGACCTGACGCATGGCCGTCTGGTCGTCGGCGCAAGCCCCACGATCGCCGAGTACGTGTTGCCGCCGCTCTTCGCGCGATTCCGCCGCACCCACCCCGGCATCGAGCTGAGGATGCAAGTGGGCCCAGGCCGAACGATCCTTGATTGCGTGCTGCGGAACCAGTTGGACATGGGCTTCATTGGCGAGGAGGCACGGGCACGAGACGTGATCGTCACGCCATTCGCAGCCGATGACCTCGTGCTTATCGCGGCTCCGGGGCATCCACTCGCCGAAGCCGATTCCATAACGCGCGACCAGCTCACCGACCTGGAATTCGTCCTCAGAGAGGAGCCATCCTGGGTTCGTCGGGCTGTCGACCGTCTGTTCGCGCAAATTGACGTCACACCGCGAGTCACCCTGGAGCTAAGCACCAACGGCGCCGTGAAGCAGGCGGTGATGGCGAACATCGGCGTATCAGTCCTCTCTCACCGCGCCAGCGCGCTCGAGTTGGATACCGGCCGACTTGTGGCGCTGACCGCCCCCGACCTCGAGTTCCAGCGAGCCCTGAACGTCGTCTATCACCGCGACAAGCAGCTAACCGGCCCGGAGCGCGCATTCCTCGACCTTGTGCTGGCGTAACGCAGCGCCTATCATCGAATCGCCATGCTAAGTCCGGGCGCCGTCTCGGAGCGCTTATGCCACGGAAAATCATAGGAAACCCGAAGAGCGGCCTGAGCCTTCAGGTTCAACAGACGCCCACCGTCATGACGCTGATGGGCCGTCCGGACCCGCTGCTTTTGTACGTGGTGGTGGCAGCCTCGATCGCGGTCGGCATCATCGGAACCGTCGCATCATCACCGCGGGTCGGAATCGCCACGTTTCTCACGTTTGCACTGCTCTTCTCGCCACTCATCTGCATCGTGGTCTTCAACGCAACTCGGCTGAAGACTCTATGCGTGCTCGATCAGGCCGAGGAAGTGCTCAAGATTGACGAGCAGTCATATACCCGTCGCGTGCAAGAGGTCTATCCGCTGGCTGATGTCGTCTCTGTTCTGGTGCGGCGCCTACCTAGCGCGCCACTCGCCGGAGGCGCATCGACGTACGGACTATTCTTCGGGATGCAGGACGTCGAATACCTGGCCGCATCGAGCAACACCGAGGCGACAGTGGAGCAAGATGCCTGGCGCATCTCCCGGTTCCTAGGCGTCCCCATAGAGCCCGCGCTGGTAAACCAACCCGTCCCCGGCCATAGCCAGCCTCGCGTTCTCTTCATGACGGCGGCGCTATACCTGCTGCCTATCCTCCTGGCCATTTCGGCGCTCGTCTTGTTGTTCGATCAGATCCCGGGCGTCGATTCGTCGTCCGCGGGGCTTCTCGGCGCGATCGTCGTCTCCCAGATTGGCGCTATTGTTGCCTTCGCCTACTACGGCACTCGACGACCCTATGAGAACTGACAACTCCGACACCAGGGGCGAGAATTACCTCATGTGCTCGAAAAGTTGGACGAATCCTCGTCTATTCGTTAGAAAAACGAGCAAGCTAGAGAAGGGAGGCTTGATTGCGGAGGACTACGTCCTCGAAATCGCTCACTCAGCCAAGACTGCTTGACTATCCAACCGGGTTTCGTTGCCCGAGCACTGAAACAATGTGATCCGTACGAACGTTAGTATTACGTGACCGGTGAGAACAGTTCCGTAACCTGTGCTGGACACAGCGCCAGTGTTATGATGCAATTAAACGATTACCGGTGAGAGGAGAACGAATCTTGCGTACATTTCCGCAACTCAGATTACTTGCAGCCATGTTTCTCGTGGTCACAGGGGTATTCACACCCGGACTAGCGGCCGCGGGGGTGTCGGACTGTCAGGCCCTGGTCGCTTTCGATATCCCAGGCGTAGGCGGTACCGCTCGGGGCTCTACCTTGCTCGCGGGCTGGACTCTCGACCCTAACGCCACAAGTGGCAGTGGCGTGACCGCTGTCCATATTTACCGTGACGGCCTGGCCGGCGGTGGCGGCGTCGGAATGGGCGTCGCTACGGTCGGCATTGCACGCCCTGACGTCGACCTAGCCTTCGGACTCTCCAACGCCCGGACCGGCTGGCAGGCAACACTCGACTTCTCCGGCGTCTCGGCGGGGACACATACCCTCTACATCTACGCCCAGACCTCGTGCGGCTGGGTCGTCACCACGTTCGACATCGTCGTCGGGGCCGGCTCATCTGGCCCGTCACTCAAGATGAACGTGGACGTACCATCGCCAAACGTGAACGTCGCGAGCGGCCAGACCCTGGACGTCGGCGGCTGGTCCTTTGACGGCGATGCTGGCGCGGCGATCGAATCAGTGGCCATCTACGTGGATGGCCAGGGAAGCTCCGGACGGTTCCTCGCGAACGCAAACCTCGGCGGTTCCAGGCCCGACGTAGCGTTCGTGTTCGGAATGACCAAGGCTGCCACCTCTGGCTTCAACGTTGGTCTGCTCATATCGGGCCTCACCAATGGGTCGCACACCCTGTACGTCACCGCGAAGTCGTCCGACGGCGACACGATGACGATGAACGTTCCGTTCACCGTATCTGGCGCATCGACCGGCACCACGGTGCAGACCACCTGCCCGTCAGGTCAGTTCTACACGGCCAATGGCTGTCAGTACAGCGCATCTGCATCTACGAGCTGTCAGGCAGGCTACGTGAACGCAGCGGGCTATGGCTGCGTTCAGGGTGGGACAAATGCCTGCCCCGTCGGATCGGTTTCCACAGCGGCCTTTGGCTGCCAGCCTCAAGGAATCGGGTCCGCCTCATACGCCTACGGAAGTGGCTACTGCGCCCCAGGCGCCACCGGCTATCTAGGAACCGGTAGCTACTTCGGCTCGGGCTACAACACCGGCTTCAACACCGGCTTCAACACGAACTGCGGCGCCGGAGGCTACTTCGGCGGCAGCGGCGGCCTCTGTCCGGCCGGCTACACGTATAGCGCCAGCGGTCAGTGTGTCTACAGCGGAATCGGCGGGGGCGGCGGGGTCGGCCTGTGTCAAGCCGGCTTCGCCTACACCGCGGGGGGATGCATCTACGATCCCTACGGCCAATACGGGGGCGGCGGCACGGCGGTAGCGTTTGTGTCCTCGACTGGAGCAGTCACCCTCACCTGGACCGCCTCCGCAACCGCGGTCAGCTACCGCATCTACTCATCGAGCGGGTTCTCCGGGTTTACCAGCATGGTGCTCCTGAATACCGTCCCAGCACCGCAGACCAGCGTGACCCTTTCGGGTCTTACGCCGAACTCGACAATGTACTTCCAGGTAAGGGCTGTCGACGCTTCTGGTCTCGAGACCGTGGTTTCGTCGAGCGCCTTGGGCTCTGTAGCGGTCGCCGCGCCAAGCGGTTTCCTGGTCGCATCTAAGACCAGTACCACGGCGACGCTGGCCTGGAATGCAGCAACGGCGGTCGGCCTCACCGGCTACACCGTCTACCAGGGAGCTACGGCCGCGGGCCCGTTCACCGTATCAGCGGTAACGCCGGCGCCCACCGCGGCCTCGACGGGCACCACCGTCACGGGGCTAACGGCGAACACGACGTACTTCTTCTACGTGGTGGCGCTCATCACCGGCGGCGCCAGCTTGCCGTCGACGATCATCTCCACCACCATCCCACCGGCAGCGCCGACGATGAACGCACCTACGGCCGGCGCTAGCCCAACGATCAATCTGTCTTGGACCGTGGTCACCGGCGCAGCGACCTACAACGTCTACCGATCGCCCACCGGCGTCGCCGGCACATTCCTGGCCGTCGGCGCTTGCACCGGGATCGCGGCCACCGTCTGCGCGTCTAGCGCTGGTCAGGTCGCGGCCACGACGTACTTCTTCCAGGTCAAAGCCGTCGGCTCAGGCGGTGAGGGCGACGCATCCAACACCGTCTCACTCGCCGCGCCATGATTCGCGGCTGAGCAGCGAATCGACAGACAGGGGCCACCCCGACCGACTGGTCGGGGTGGCCCCTCTGTTTTGGCACGTTGCTCGCTAATTGACAGGTTTCTCGCTATATTGCTTATAGAGGCCCGAGCGCCGCCACTCAATGACGCGCCTGAGGCCCACGCCATCCAGCAAATGACGTGGTCATGCTCAACATTTCCAGTCTCCCAAGCTTCGCTCGCTTCCTCGTACCCCTGTTGATCTGCTCGCTGTTGGTCCCCACCCCAGTAATCGGCCAGGACGAGCTGCTGCAGC
>JAERMM010000136.1 GCA_016844585.1 Chloroflexota bacterium
GCAGGATCGTATGGCGTCTCCACCAAGAGGGACCTGAGCGGCCTCGGCCCAATCCTGACGATCGGCTTGTTCGCGATCATCATCGCCTCGATCGTCGGCATCTTCATTCAATTACCTCTGCTCCAGCTCGTGATCGCAGCCGGCGGCGCGCTTCTGTTTACGGGGTTTTTGGTTTTTGATCTTAACCGGGTGGCTAATGCACAGGGGGCTACGCAGGGCCAGACGATCATGCTTGCAGTGTCCGTGTACCTCGACATCTTCAACCTGTTCCTCTTCCTGCTGCAGCTTTTTGGCATCCTCGGCAGCCGGGACGACTAACATCCACGGAGCCGTCTGCCCGCTTCGTGCACTGTCGCGAGTTGCTGCATGAAGCTCGCTGCGTCAATCCTCAGTGCGGACTTCGGCCGCCTGGCTGACCAGATTCGGCGCGTGCAGGCAGCGGGAGCCGACTACATTCACGTCGATGTCATGGACGGGCGATTCGTACCGAACATCACGATCGGCCCGCTCGTCGTCGAAGCAGTCCGCCGCGTAACGGACCTGCCCCTCGACGTCCACCTGATGATCGAGGAGCCCGAGCGATACCTGGCGGACTTTGTTAGCGCCGGAGCGTCCATCGTCACGGTCCATCAGGAGGCGTGTCATCACCTGCAGGCCGTACTGGCAAGAATCCGATCTCTGGGCGTCCGTTCAGGCGTATCGATCTGTCCGTCCACGCCCGTTCAGGCCGTGAGCGAGGTCGTGGACGACTTTGATCTGCTCCTAGTCATGACCGTCAATCCCGGGTTCGGTGGTCAGAGCTTGATACCGGCGACGATCGACAAGGTTCGTCGCGCCCGGGAGCTGCTCGACGCGGCGCAGTCGGCGGCGGAGCTCGAGGTGGACGGTGGCGTCAATGCTTCAAACGCGCCGGCTTTGGCTCGGGCCGGCGCCAAGGTATTCGTCGCAGGGTCGGCCGTGTTCGCGAACGGCGCCATTGAGGGGAACATTCAGCGCCTGCGTGAGGCGCTAGCGCCGGTGGGAACCGTCTAGAGGAGCCACACCACGATTCGGACGGTCGCGAGACACCGCGAACTCAATCCGATCAGACGGGCAGCGACGCTCGCTTCGAGCTAAGACGCGGCGTGTTTTCGTTGCGTGCGCATGCAGCGCGTGCAGGCGTTCACCGTTCGCAGATAGCCTTTCACGAGCATCCGCGCCCGCTGTACGTTCGGCATCCAGCGTCGATTGGTCTTGTGGTGCGAGTGGCTCACGTTGTGGCCAAACGCGGCGCCCTTGCCACAGATCTCACAGCGGCTCCGCATCTCTTCAACTCCAGGCAGGGAATTAGCGTTCAGTTACCGTTTGGGGATGAGCACAACGGCAACTACGAACGTTAATGAGTGAGCCTCATTCTAGCACCGCGCCTCGGGGTCAAACAACGAAGTTGACGCTGTCGCGCCGCAACCCTATAACCCTGGGATCGCTCGGCGATACCAAATTCACAATCCCAGCAACGGGAGGACAGGTGCAGGATCCCGCAACCGGCACGTCGCCCGTTGGCGCCGCTGCTTTTGAGGGTTCCACCCTTCGGGCTGCTCTGCGGACGGCTTCGGCCTGGCTCGACAGACACGTCGACGCTCTCAATGCCCTGAATGTCTTTCCTGTCCCGGACGGAGATACCGGCCTCAATATGTCACTGACGCTCCAGTCAGCGGTCGCGGCCGCCGAAGCCGAACCCGACGCGTCGCTCAAGGCCATCGCGCAGGCAAACGCGACGGGGGCCCTTATGGGGGCTCGCGGAAATTCCGGAGTCATTCTGGCCCAGATGATGCGAGCGATGTCCGGGACACTCGCGGCGGCGCAGACGGCCGATGCGTCGGTCATGGCCGCGGCCCTCTTCAACGCGGCAGTCGCAGCTCGTGGGGCGGTCGACCAACCTGTCGAGGGGACCATCCTGACGGTTGCGCGGGCGGCCGGCGATGCCGCTTTGAATACCGCAGCGGGTGGGAGCAGCCTTCTGAAGACACTAGAGGCCGCACACGACGCCGCGCGCATTGCCGTCGCCGAAACCCCGGATCTCCTGCCGATTCTCAAGGAGGCGTCAGTAGTGGACGCCGGCGGAGAAGGCTATCGCATCTTCCTCGAAGGCCTGGTCAAGTACTTGCGGGGCGAGGCGGTCGGCCAGGGATCGATCCCCGTTGGTTCGCGGGCAGACCTGTCGTCGCTCCACCAAGAGAGCGACGACTTCTACGGTTACTGCACGGAAGTGTTGTTCCGCGGAGCCG
Organism: Chloroflexota bacterium; assembly: GCA_016844585.1. Classification (GTDB taxonomy): domain Bacteria; phylum Chloroflexota; class UBA6077; order UBA6077; family SHYK01; genus JAERMM01. Next base: position 2,268 of record JAERMM010000136.1, read on the forward strand.
AGTTGGACGCGTCGTCGATTCGCGAGACCTTACAGGCGCTGGGATCGTGCGTGCTCGTGGTAGGCGACAAGCAGCTGGTGAAAGTCCACGTGCACACACTCCGCCCCGGGTCCGTGCTCGACATGGCGACCAGCCTTGGCGAAATCGTCAAAGTCAAGGTGGACAATATGCAGCTCCAACACGAAGAGTTCACCGCGAAGTCGTCCAGAGCAATCGAAGCTCCCACTCGTCGGGCAGCGGGGGTTGGGCTGGTCGCGGTCGCGATTGGGGACGGCATGCGGTCCGTGTTCGAGAGCCTGGGCGCTCAGGTCGTGCATGGGGGCCGTACCATGAACCCGTCAGTGAAGGAAATCACCGCGGCCGTCTTGAGCACTCCCTACAGGTCCGTGATCATCATGCCAAACGATCGCAATGTTGCCCTCGCCGCGCGGCAGGCCGCCGCGCTCGCCAGCGATCAAACCGTAGCGGTCGTCCCAACGAGAAACATGCCGCAGGGCATCGCCGCCGCGCTGGCGCTGAACCCGGAGGCCGATTTGGAGACCAACGTCAATGCCTGCAAGATAGCGGCCGACCGCTGCCACTGCATCGAGATCACACACGCGACGAAGGAATCGCAAATCGGCGGCCTCTCTATCAAAGATGGTTCACTGCTCGCAGTACTCGATGATGAGCCGGTCTCCAGCGGAGACATCATGCACACCGTCATGGCGACCGCGCTCAAGAAACTGCCGTCGGGCGCCTATGACATTGGCACCGTTTATGTCGGAAGCCGTGGGGACCCGACCGAGGCACAAGCTATCGCCGATCAATTGGCCTCATGCCTCGACATCGGCGTCGATGTCCAGCCGGGAGGACAAGAACACTACCAGTACATTGTCTCCGTGGAGTAAGGGATTGCCCGAGGTCGCGATAGTCACGGATAGCACGGCGGACTTCGTTGGTCCCAGTCCCGCTTCCCTCGGCATTACCGTCGTTCCGCTTACGGTGAATTGGGGCAGGGATGTCCTTCGCGACGGTGTGGATATCAGTCCCGAAGAGTTCTATTTACGCTTGCGCACCGATCTCGACATCCCCAAGACAGCGGCGCCGCCGCTCGGAATCTTCGAGGAAGTGTACCGTGGGCTACTCGCCAAACACGATGCGGTAATCTCGGTGCACATCTCGTCCAAGCTCAGCGGGACCCAGTCGGTGGCGGCGACGGCGGCTCGCGCCGTAGACGCTGGGCGGATCCACATCGTCGACTCTCTCCACACCTCGGTGACACTAGGGTGGCTGGCGCAGCGGGCAGCCGAGATGGCCCACGCGGGCGAGACAGCCGACGCCACGCTATGGGTGATCCAATCGATGATTCCTCGCCTGCGGATCGTTGTCACGCTTGACACACTGGAGTACTTGCGGCGAGGGGGTCGCATTGGTCGAGCGCAAGCGTTCCTGGGTGGCTTGTTGAATGTCAAGCCGGTGCTCCACGTCGAGGGCGGCGAAGTGCATCCACTCGAGCGGGTTCGCACACGTGCCGCCTCACTCCGCCGCGTCGCCGAGATCGCCCGCGGGCTTGGCCCACTTGAGTGTCTCGCCGTGGTACACGGTGACTGCGAAAACGATGCGCGCGAACTACGACACCAGGTCGCTGCTCCTGAGGATTCGTCGAGCGTGCCGATCACCGAGCTCGGATCGGTATTGGCGACCCACACCGGCCCAGGCGTGATCGGGGTTGGCTGCCTCATTGCATCGTGATCTGGCAGCCGACGCAGCATCGGCGCTCGCGACCCTCCGCAATGTGCTGCAGCTTGAGGAGCAGCGCGCCTACGACGATCGGGCAATCGTTGGCGGCCTTGCGCGCCTGGTCGCTCGGCTGGCCGATGACCTCGCTCTTGCAGACGATCTGCTTCGCCGAGTGCAGCGGTACGACGAGCAAAACCCCCACCAGCGAGCAGCGACCCTCGCGGCGCTGCGGGCAGCAACGGACAGTCGCAAGGAACCGGCGCTACCAACACCGCCCGCAACTCCAGAGCAAACGAATGCCGCCCCCGCATACGCGGTTGGGGGGCGAACACGGACGCGAAAGACAATCATCCTCAATCCCGACTCACCAATCTCGGCACTTCCGGGCGTGGGACCCACACGGGCAAAACGGCTGGCTTCGCTCGGGATCTCCACCGTCGGCGACCTCCGATTCCATCTTCCGAATCGGTACCAGGCCTACCCGCCGCCACTACCGGCGAGCCAGCTCGGGTTTCAGCACCTCGCGAGCTTCGAGGGGATTGTCCGTCGCGTGGACGTCGCAGCGCTGCCTGGTCGGCGATTCCGCATCACCGCGATCCTCGCAGACTCGACTGGGAGCATCGCGGCGAGCTGGATTCGGGCCGGGGGAGTCCCATCTGGCATCTCCGAGGGCCTTCGGCTGGCAGTATCCGGGCGGCTAGACACCTATGGACGGCAAGCGCATTTCGACAACCCGGAGTTCGAGCCGGCCGATGCACCGGCGCTAAATACCCGGCGCACTGTCCCCGTATACCCGTTAACCTCTGGAATCTCTCAGCCGTTCGTGCGCAGCATCGTCCACACCGCTATCGAAGCACTCCCACCGATCGCTGAAACGCTCCCGGAATGGCTGCGCGCCGAGGAATCGCTGGTGAGCCTCAACGACGCGATCCGCCAGGTGCATTGGCCGGACAGCGCAGAGGAGCTTGAGGCCGCACGGCACCGGCTCGCGTTCGAAGAGGTGGTCCCCATCTCCCTCTTAGTCCTCGGTCGCAGGTTAGCCTGGCAGGAGACGCCTGCCCAGCGCATCGACCCGCCGTGGCCGTTGTTGGCCGACTTCCGCACGCGGCTGCCTTTCTCCCTGACGCGCGGACAGCAACGAGCGCTCTCCACAATTCTCCAGGATATGGCAGAGCCGCGACCGATGGTTCGTCTGTTGCAAGGGGAAGTTGGGTCTGGAAAGACGGTTGTCGCGGCGATGGCACTGCTGGCGGCGGTTGCGAACGGCGGCCAAGCGGCCATCGTCGCGCCGACAGAGATTCTTGCAGAGCAGCACCTCCGAACGCTCACCGAGCTCTACCGTGGGACGCAACCGGCTATCGAAGCAGCGCTCGGTCGCCAGGTGCGGCTTGCCCTACTCAGTGGAGCGCTCTCTCGCCGAGATCGTCTGCAAACGCTTGAAGCGATCCGCGAGGGCGAGATAGACCTCGTGGTCGGCACACACGCGGTCATCGAAAAGGACGTTGAGTTCAATCGCTTGCTTCTGGCGGTCGTTGACGAGCAACACCGCTTCGGCGTAAGCCAACGAGTGGCATTGCGCAGAAAGGGCGACAACCCGCACGTTCTGCTGATGACGGCGACGCCCATCCCCCGTACGCTGGCCCTGACCCTTTACGGTGACCTCGACATCTCGACGATCGACGAACTACCGTCCGGTCGCATGCCCGTGGAGACGACGCTGCTTCGCCCCCTGGGTCGAGCGAACGCGTACGAACGCGTTCGCTCCGAGGTAGCCGAGGGGCGCCAGGCGTTCGTCATCTGCCCCCTCGTCGAAGGCTCGGCGGTCGTAGAGGCGCGGGCCGCGGTCACCGAGTACGAGCGCCTCCAGCGTGCGGAGCTTTCAGAGCTGAAACTTGCGCTGCTCCACGGACGTATGCGACCGTCGGAGAAAGACGAGGTTATGCAGGCTTTCGCCGCGGGCGCGTACAACGTGCTGGTAACGACGTCAGTGGTGGAAGTTGGCGTCGATGTCCCAAACGCGACCGTCATGATCATTGAGGACGCTGAGCACTTCGGCCTCGCGCAGCTTCACCAGTTCCGCGGACGCGTGGGCCGCGGCGCCCACCAGGCATGGTGCTTTCTGCTCGCCGGGAACGAATCGCCAGAGTCTTTGTCGCGGCTGGAAGCGGTTACCCGCTCGTCGAATGGCCTCGACCTGGCCGAGGAGGATCTGCGCATTCGGGGCCCTGGCGACTACTTCGGACTCAAGCAAAGCGGATTCCCAATGCTCCGCGTGGCCCGATTAACTGACCTGGAATTCGTTCAGCGGGTGAGGGAGGCAGCGGGGCGCATACTGAAGCGCGATCCAACGCTGAGCGAGCCCGACCACGCGCATCTGGCGGCCGCCGTCAGAGCGCTCGGTTCCGACGCAGGGGAGGCAAACTGACGCAGTTCTCGACAATCCGACCTGTCGTTGGTCGTCGTCCATCGTGCGCGTAATCGCGGGCTCCGCCAAGGGCCGGCCGCTCGTGTCGCCGAGGGGTGTGGAGATTCGCCCAACAACGGATAAAGTCAAGGGCGCGATCTTCTCGATGCTCGAGGCCAGGGCGTTCCAACGCATTGACGACGGAGGTCACGGAGGACCGTTTCCGTTCGCGAACATGCTCGATCTCTTCTCAGGTACAGGGGCCCTTGGCATCGAGGGCCTCAGCAGAGGCGCGGAGCACGTAGACTTTGTCGAGTCAAACTCGCGCGCCCGCAACTCGATCCAGGTGAACCTCGCGCGAACCGGCTTTGTCGAGAAGTCAAAGATATTTGCGCTCGACGCGTCGCGGGCGGTGTCGATTTTCCGCGGTCACTATGATTTAATACTGGCCGACCCTCCCTATGGCGACCCTGTGGTTCCGTCGCTGATCGAGACTCTCGGTGGCTCCAGAATCCTTGCGAGGGGCGCCCTGGTCGTTATCGAGCTACTGAGAAAAAACCCATTCCCCGACTCGGCAGGGGCACTGCATCTGGCGCGCGCGCGGTACCATGGAGAGACGGCCATTTTGTTGTACGAGGCGTCGACCGACTGAGCTTGAGGCCGAACAGCCGGGCGCCGCACCGGGCGAGACCCGGCGCCAGTGGGAGTAAAAGATGGCGACGCCTCCAGGCGGCCCGGCTTCGACTGAGCGGCGGGACCGTGGCAATGAGCCGCTGGTCGCGCTGTATCCGGGCAGCTTTGACCCTATACACAACGGTCACCTCGATGTCATTACTCGCGCGTCCGCGCTGTTCAGGCAGGTCATCGTAGGCGTCTATGACAAGCCGGATAAGCGATTGACCTTTTCCACGACCGAACGGGTTCACCTCGTGCAAACAGCCGTGGCGGACATTACGAACGTCGAGGTTGCGAGCTACTCGATACTCACGGTCGACTACGCGCGTGAGCGCAACGCTCAGGCGATCATTCGGGGGCTGCGAGCCACGTCGGACTTTGACTTCGAGTTCCAGGTCGCGCTCATGAATCGACATCTGAATTCGCAGATCGAGGCACCTTTCCTTATGACTTCTCTTGAACA
>JAERMM010000137.1 GCA_016844585.1 Chloroflexota bacterium
AAGGGTTTGCACCCACGTGAAGCGCAGGGGTCGTGGCCGAGAAATTCATGGCAGTCCAACCCGGACCGTCGGTTGCTCAAGCGCTGGAGCCAGTGCTTCCGCACCCGCTGCCTTGCAATCAGGCCCACCAGCACTCAGACCAGCGAGGGCACGTACCGCGTGGACCGGCTCGAAGGAACCCGCGAAGAAGAACGCCGGCGGACCAGGCAAGGGTGACCGTTAGATAGTCAGCCGTGGGTCCTCTGCAGCGATGATGGGGCGATGGGCTTGCAGGCTGCCGCGGATCCAGTGCTTCAGGGGGCGACCCTCTGCCAGGGCCCGCAGTTCGCGCTCGAAGACCTTTCGCAGCAGGCGGACGTTCACGTCCGAGCGCCCGAGGTGCTCCTCCACGCGGTCGGCGATCGCTCCCTGGCCAGTTTGGGCCACATCATCCTGGAGTTGGATGATGGGGACGCCGTCCGTCTTCTCATCGATATCCTGGACGCGCCGTCGGCCAGCGAGGATCTCCGCGCTAAGGTCCGCCGTCCACGGGTTCAACGTACCGCGGTCGCCCGCGCGATGCTCCTGGAACAAGCGGACCGCGTCGCCGGTGACGTGCGACAGGTGCACGACAAAATACAGATGACTGGTGTCGTCGATCGGGACCAACCAGCGGATGTCGTCGCCGGGGCCTGTCTCGTACACGGTCGTCGGTGGCATCTGTCCGTATTTGATGTTCGGCATGACGAGGTAGCTGACTTTCACCACCTCGCCGTTCGCCGAGGCATAGGTGTAGCGCTGCTCGATGCCCCAATCCGTTTCGTCGCCCGCGACAAGCGGCGGTGGTTGGTTCGCTACACCGGGCCGCGATTTGCGGTGCGCGAATGAGACGTGCACGCTGTCGACTTCGTTCTCGACCGTGTTGAAGTAGTTGCAGGCCCGGTAGAGCGTCTGGAATTCGAGGACTCCGTCCGCTTCGAAGTCCGGATAGCGCGGCAGCTCCGGCGCGTCGCCCTCTCCGAGGTAGGCGAAGATGAGCCCCAGATACTCCTGGACGGGGTAGCTTCTGATCTTGATGCGTTGACAGAACGGCTCGGGTTCGGCTGGCTGCTCGATGCACTGTCCCGATCCGTCGTACTTCCAGCCGTGGTAGAAGCAGCGGATGTTGTCATCCTCGACCCATCCGGTTGAAAGCTGTGTGCCTCGATGGGCACATCGGAAGGCCAGCAGATGGGGGTCGGTCCTCCCCCTGTAGACGGTGAGGTCCTCGCCCATGATGCGGACTGGCCGGGCGCGACCGGGCGATAGGTCCTGGGAGCGGCAGATCGGCTGCCAGAAGCTACGAAGGTAGCGGCCGGCGAGCGTGCCCGGGCCGGTGTGGACGAAATCATCGGCAGGCGGCGACTGGCCGTCGCCGGCCACCTCGGTTTGCACGACTGCCCTCGCTCAGTCCTTATTCCACTCGAATGCGTTCCAGGCGTTCGAGTTATCGACCATGCCTCCGATTCCGCGGACACCCTTGAGAGACAGGACGGGAACCACGTTGAAGTACATGGGGATGAACGCGACGTCCGTCATCGCCTCCTGCACCATCGCCCGCTGGATTCCCAGGCGCTCAGCGGGGGCGACCGTCACCGTCAGTTTGTCGTAGAGCGCGTCCATGGCCGGATTAACGTACCCCGCGCGGTTCGCCGCGGCCCAGCGGTTTTCGGGCCGAGCCACTTGCCGCGAATCCAGGACGTCGCTGAGAAACATATCCCAGATGTTGCCCGTGATGGTCATGCCCGGCAACGTCACACGGTATTCCGCGTCAGCGCTGAGCACGGTCGGAACGATGTTCTGCTGGGTCTGTGCTCCGACGGCTTTCCACCCGTCGCCGAGGGCGGCGATGATCTGCTCCGCGGCCTGGCCCGTGGGGCTTCGGACCTCGATCTCGAAGCGCTCGCCGGTCGCCTGGGAAATCAGATCTCCCTGAGCATTACGCACCCAGCCGCTCTGAGCGAACTGCTGCTGCGCCTGAGCTACGTCTAGTGGGTACTGCGGGATGGAAGGCCTCAGTTGCGGGTATAGCTCGTGCGATGGCGGATACCAACTGTCCGCGATAGGACCTTCTGAGTGCGTAGCCACCTCCGATATCGCTACGCGGTCGGTTGTACGGAATAAGGCCTGACGCACGAGCAAATTGGAGAGGCCGTTGCGAGGCCGGGCGTAGTCTGCCCGATGCTGGATGAGCAGATAGCGGAGGGCGCCCTGGCTGTCGAGCCGTACCTGGTTGCCGGTGCCCTCCCATCGCTGCTTCACTTCCTGGGCGGCGTCGTGGTCCACTGCCTGAGGCAGGACCAGGTCGATGGCGCCTGAAAGGATGCCAGCTACCATGGTGTTCGGGTCGTTCAGGAACTTGACGACGATGGTGTCGAGTGGTGGTCGCCCCATGTAGTAGCCCTCGAAGCGGGCGAACTCCATCTGCGATCCCTGATCCCACTTCGTGAGGCGGTAGGGACCCAGACCGATGAACTCAGCGCCCAGCACGGTGCTATTCAAGAAGCCGGTCTTATCGCTCCGATAATCGCGTTCCATGAGGTGGCGTGGCACCGGCACGAGACCTTGGGCGAGGTCGGCGTCCACGTTGATGCCCGACCAGTGGACGATGAACGTCTGTGGGTCGGGCGCTTCGGCCGATTCCATCGTTCTGAGCACGCGTCCGGCCTGATTAGGAACATCCGGGTCCTTGTAGACCGTGAAGGTGAACAGGAGGTCTTCGGAGGTGAACGGCGTTCCGTCATGCCATTTGACATTCGGGCGCAGCTTCCACGTCGTATCCATCGTGCCATCAGGGTTCACCCGCCAGGTACCCTTCTCGATGGAGATCAGCTCGTCGGCGAGTTGCGGAATGCGCGCCCATTTTTCGTTTCGCACCACGAGGTAGTTGTGCGGAATGAGGAGCGTCTGCTTGTTTCCGCTCGTGGTTAAGGAAGCAGTGAAGTCGGGATGCAGGCCGGTCGGCTCTCGCTGCACCGCGACCGTGAGGTTCTTCGGCGGGCGCGGCGCCTCCGCCTGTATTTGGGGCGCCCCCCCTGATTGAGGCGGCGCGACGGTCGGTGCGCAGGCTGCTGCCAGCAGCAGGGAACACACCGCTGAAATCACCCGTCCGATTCTCCGCACCACGACCGCCTCCGCGCCGCTTCGAGCGAATGGACCTTGCCAGTACTTTCAGATTGTAGTGTGTCGGAGAAGAATTGACCGGCGAAGCCAAGCCGCGTCACGCTTCAGCAGGGATACTCTGCAGGGCTAGCGTCGCGCGAACCATTTCTTCGTCGATCGGCTTGGGCAAAAAAGTGATTGGCGAGCCCGAACGGATGCCGGTTCGCCGCGCAGTCGAGACGACGACGGTGGATGCGAGGTTGTCGCCCATGGCGGCCGCCACGCGTGATCGACCTCCAGGCATGTGCAGGTCGAGAAATGCGTGGCTGAACGAGCGCCGCCCCAATGCCGCGATGGCGTCCCCCGCATTGGCGGCTTCCTCGACTTCATATCCGAGACGGGCAATCATTCGACCGAGTGAGGACCGATGATCCGGATCGTCATCCGCCACCAGCACCGGTCTCGATTCTGGCTCCGCCGGGCCCCCTCCAAGCCTCGGGGGAACAGATCCCTCAGGCTCCGGTGGTCTGAGCGCGTTGGAATCCTCGGTTGATCGCGCGGTCCGCATCGCAAGGCGCAAGACCTCGTCAATCTGGGACATGTGTATGGGCTTAGAGAGAACCAGCACCGGGCCCTCAGGCGTATTGATGAGGTTCTCCAGGTCACCCGGATAGGCTGTGAGCGCGGCGATAGGCAACCCCGGCCACCGGCGCCGAACGGTGCGCATGAAGTCGATGCCGATCGCAGCAGTCGGCATACGGACATCACTAAGAACGAGGGCAATCGACACATCGCCTTCGATTTGCCGGATGGCGGCCGTTGGCCCGTCGGCTTCGAGCACACGATAGCCGTCCCTTTTGATCGTCTCGCGCAGCAGGAGCCGAATGCTCGGATCATCGTCGACCACGAGAACCGCCGCGGTCTCGTTCGATCGGACAAAGGTCCCAGTGCCCTGCCGGCCTTGGATAAGACCATCGGCTTCCAATGAAGCGAGAGCCTGGCGCACGGTCATTCGCGCCACGCCGAACGTCGATGCCAGCTCAGCGTTGCTCGGGAGTCTCGTGCCTGGAAGCCATTCGCCGGCCTGTATGCGGTCTCGAATCACCCGGAAGATATGATGCGCGCGGGATTCCGCGGCTCGAATGGGCACAGTTCCTCCCTGCTACGGTCCACCGAGATATCTAGACAGAATGATACCGGATTCGATTGAACCGTGAGTGCATGCTCCCAAGGTCAATAGCAAGCCCAGGTCAGTTCATCTCCCTGGTCGAGTAGGCGTCGCGAATGTATTGCAGAAGCATCCGCTGCGTATTGAAGAACGATCCGTTGAGGACCATCGCTCCACGCATCACCGACGCGTAGGCGAGTGGCTGCCGGTAGAAGAGGGGGGCGATCACGTACTCCAGCTTGTCATAGAGCGAGGCAAGCTCATCTTCGGCGCGCTCCGGGTCAGCGCTCTCGCCAATCGACCACCCGGTGGCGCCTTCCACGTGTCCCTCGTTCCACCAGCCATCGAGCACGCTCAGGCTCGGGACACCGTTGAGAGCAGCCTTCATGCCGCTCGTGCCGGAGGCCTCGTGCGGCTTCTGAGGGTTGTTCAGCCACAGGTCCACTCCCGCGCAAAGTACCTTGCCAAGCGTCACGTCGTACTCGTCAAGATAGGCAACGCAGAGTTGGCTGCCCAGTGTGCCTCGCGCCTGGTAGATGCGCTCGATGATTCGCTTGCCCTCATCGTCTCTCGGGTGGGCCTTGCCGCCAAAGATCACCTGTAGTGGTCCAACCCGGTCGACGATCCGTTTCAAGCGGTCCAGGTCAGAGAACAGAAAGTCTGGCCGCTTGTAGACCGCCGCCCGGCGAGCGAATCCGATCGTCAGCGCCTTTGGGTCCAGCCGCGTGCCGGTTCGCCTCTCCGTTTCGGCAAGGAGCGCAGCTTTGGCCTGAAAGTGTGAATCAAGAACGTCCGTGAGCGGGATGTTGCCAGCATGGCGCAGATAGAACTGGTCACGGCGCCACTGTGGGACGTACTCGTCGTACAACGCCGCGATTGGCGGTGACGTCCAGGTCACCGCATGGACGCCGTTCGTGATGGCGTGGATGACGTGATCGGGGAACAGCTGCTCTGACGTCTCCTGGTGCAGCTGCGAAACGGCGTTCACGTATCGGGAGCAGGCGAGGGCGATGTGCGTCATGTTCAGCTCGCCGTTCGGCGAATACGGAAGCGCAGCGAGAAAGAGCGGATGCTCGTCGCCGGTTAGCGATCGCAGAAGGTCGATAGGGAAGCGATCGTGGCCGGCGGCGATCGGCGTGTGTGTGGTGAAGACGCAGCGATTCCGGACCGATGTTCTCTGAGCGTCAGAGACATTCCGCGGGTCACCATCCCCCACCTCCTCGAGGAGCAGGGCCAGAGGGAGCAACGCGGCGTGCCCCTCATTCATGTGGTAGGTTGGAATGTCACGGTAGCCCAGCGCTCGCAGCATTCCGAGACCGCCAACGCCGAGCAGCAGCTCCTGGCAGAGTCGGTAGCGACCGTCCCCTCCGTAGAGCGTGCCCGTCAGCTCTCGGTCAATGGGGTCGTTTTCTTCGACCGCGGTGTCGAGAAAGTAGACTGGAACGTCAGACCCGGTTACGCCGTGGACGAGATACCGCCAGGCGCGGACCTGTACGATGCGTCCTTCGATGGTGATCTGACAGCGGGCGTCGACCGGTTCCAGGTGTGCTTTGGGCGACCATGACACCGGCTCTTCGGACTGTCTGCCATGCTCATCCAGGAGCTGGTGGAAGTACCCCTGGCGGTAGAGCAGGGTGACGCCAACCATCGGATGTCCGAGGTCCGCGGCCGAGCGCAAGGTGTCGCCGGCGAGGACGCCCAGGCCGCCACTGTAGGTGGGAACCGCCGGATCGACGGCCACCTCCATGGAGAAATACGCAACGTCAAGAGCCTTCATTCGATGTAAACCCCCGGTAGGGGATGAATGATAGGCTAGACGCCTGCGTGATTCACGTCGGGGTGATACTGGCGGTGCTCCGCCGTTGCCTCAACCCAGGACTGTTCGGCAGGGATGAGCACCGCGGCCCCGCGCACCTTGTACCACTCAGGATGCGCGACGCCGGGTGGGGTGGCGCCCCGTTCGCGAAGCGCTTTTGCGGCGTCGATCAGGCGCCGTCGGGCGGAGATAATGGCCAGGTCGGTGGTGCCGAGGTGCTCCTTGCTCCGGTCGTAGATGGCGCCCATGCTCATCTGCATGCCGGCGTCCTGAGCCCAGAACTCCGGGATGCCCGAAAACGTCAGGTTTCGCTGCACGTCGCGGTCGACGAAGAAGTCGTTCTCCAGCGTTGCCTTCGGACGCCATGCTCCATAGGGCTGACTCGTGGCGGGCGCGCGGTCGTCGGGCAGCAGCAAGAACACACTGCCGCGTGTCCCCAGGCGGGGCAGACCGACGCGGTTGCGCTCCGCGTCGGTCAGAGGACGGAGCGGGTGAAAGATACCACCCATCACCAGCACGTTTTCGTCGTCAATGGGCACCCAGCAGCGCCATGTCCGGCTTGGGTCTTCGCCGTACGGACCGGTCATAGAGAAGAAAGGCATCAGGAACTGCGAGATACGCCAGTAGCGCATGCTGTCGCCAGCGTCGCGGCCGGCGCCGATCAGTACCCCGTAGTCGGTGTCGAGCACCTCGAAGTGAGGGTGCTTATCCTGGGCACGGATCAGGGTGACGTTGGCGCGGGCGGTCTTGTCGTCCTCGGGATGAACCAGCGTGTGGAGGAAAGAGTTGTGGCTCTGGTCGATGTCCCCCTCCATGGCCTGGACCCAGTTGTTGTATTGAACTCGTTTGCTCAGGAAGCGGTGCTCATCCGGGACGAATGTGATCTCGAGATCCGGAAGGGGCGGCGGCGGAACTTCCGGCCCCATGTACGTCCATACCATGCCCCCGCGGTCGACGCACGGGTAAGCGGCATGGTGGATCTTGGTCTTGAAGTTGCTCTCGGGCGGCTCGTTCGGCATGTCCACGCAATGGCCGTCGACGTCGTACTTCCAGCCGTGATAGACGCAGCGAAGGCCGGATTCTTCGTTGCGACCGAAAAACAGCGATGCGCCGCGGTGGGCGCAGTTGTTGCCCAGAAGCCCGATGCGGCCGTGCGAGTCGCGGAAGGCGATCAGGTCTTCGCCTAACAGGCGGACACGCAGTGGCGGTCCGTCCACCTCAACCTCATAGGGAAACAGGAACGGCATCCAGTACTGCCGCAGCATGTCGCCCATTGGCGTACCTGGGCCGACTCGGGTCAGAAGCTCATTGTCCTGCTTGCTGAGCATGGACGTTTCCTCCCTTGCTGGTGTGCCGAAAATCATACGTACTGTCGGAAGTACTGGCTACCATCAGCTTACGATACCGTTGCAGAGAGCGAGG
>JAERMM010000382.1 GCA_016844585.1 Chloroflexota bacterium
CGAACAGCCTCGAACGCGGTGCGGTGGCGGAAGCGGTTGATGTACCCGCTGGATCGAACGTGATCAGCCGCGTGGGGCTCATGGATGCCGTCGCATCTCCTGCAGCCGGTTCCGCGGCCGGCAATGGCGACTGCACCGGCTCGTCCCTGCCTTGCAGGTCCAGATCGCGGCACACTTCCAGGACCAGTCGTGTGTTGACCGGACGCCGTGCCGCGGCAAAGCCGGTCAGCAAGGCGTTATCGGCGATCACGTTGAGCGTACGCGGGATGCCGTGCGCACGTTCGTGCATGAGCACGACCGCCTCGCGTGTGAATGCCTGGGCGCCGATACCCCCGGCGGCGCGAATTCGTCCAGCGATGTACGCGCGGCTTTCCTCGAGTGTGAGCGCGCTCAACTGGCACCGCAGCGCGACCCGCTGTTTCAATTGTCTCAACGACCGATCGTTCAACCGATCCGCGAGCTCAGGCTGGCCGGCGAGGATCACCGACAGCAGCTTCTCGTCATGGGTTTCGATGTTCGCCAGCAGCCGTATCTCCTCGAGCAGTTCGAGCGGAAGGCTCTGGGCCTCGTCGACGACCAGGACGCTGGATTCGGCGTTCGCACGACGGGCGGCGAGCAGTGCCTCCAGCTCCAGCAGCAACGCCGTCTTGGACGATGCCGCACGCGGGCTCAGTTGAAACCGCGTGGCCAGCATTTCAACGAACTCGGCCCGGTTCAGCGCCGGGTTCTGCAGGTGCACGCAGTGAACCCGCTCCGGCTGACGTTCCAGAGCGGCGCGGATGATGGTGGTCTTTCCAGTACCCGCCTCACCCAGGAGCAGCGTGACACCCTTTCTGCTCGCGATCGCGTACTCGAGATTGCTGAGCGCCTCGCGGTGCGCGTCGGTGAACACGAGGTACCGCGGGTTCGGTGTCAGGTCGAACGGCCGCTCGTCGAATCCGAAGAAGGCTTCGTACATCAGCGCACCCAATTGGCGATGTCGTCCATCTTCCAGACGATCACCGCGACGGCGCCAGTCATGGCGACAAGCGACGCGGACATGGCGAGCCGCCGCCGCCTCTTCGTACGCTGATGCTCCCGGCGCGTGATCATCGCGGGGATCACGGCCAATACCGGCAACGCGAGGCTCAAGGTGACGTCGTCGTCGGTGCGGAAGCTCGTGTTCCGATACTCGAGCAGCGCAATCAACGCCAGGCCAATCGCCAGCCCCGCCATCGCGCCCATCGTGTTGAGGCTGGCCCGATCCGGACTGATCGGCAGCTCGGGCAGGCGAGCCGGGTCGATGAGCTTGAATTGCTCGCCAATCTGGCGACGCTCCAGATCCGCCGCGATCTTCGACTGCTGGGTTCTCCCAAGGAGCGTCCGATACTGCTCGTCCAGCGTGTCGTAGTCGCGCATCATCTCGGTCTCTTCGGCCTCGCGACCTGGTGCGGCTTCGACCCTTGCGCCGTACTCGGAGAGGACACGCTGAAGGCGGACCTCTTCGGCCTGATTGAGCGCAATGCGCCGGTCGAGACTCTCACGTTCCGCCCGCATGTCCGACAGTCGCTTCTGATCCACGGGAGCCAACCCCGCCGAGCGCGCGGGCTCGATCCCGGTTCCCACAGGGGCATTCAGTTCCTCGGCCGCTGCCCTTTGTTCGAGCTCGCGCACAGCTCTCTCTGCGCGAATCATGTCGGGATGTTCCGGCTTGAGCCTCAGTTGGAGCGCCCTGAGCGCCACGCGCGCCGCCTCGAGCCGATTGGCAGCGGGGACCTGTACGGGCTCGGTTCCATTCGATGATGTGACGGGCTCCCGTGCCGCGCTGAAGGCCAGCAGATCCGCTCCTATCCTGTCGAGTACGAGCTGCCGGTCCCGGTCGCGATTGATTGTGTCCGCGAGGTTCTGCAGCTGAGCCTGCCTGCTTTGTATCATCGCCAGGTTCGACGGCACTTGTGTCGGAAGCGCTCCTGCATACTTCCGCCTGAATTGCGCGAACTTCTGCTCGTGCTCGGCCAGGTTCCGCCGCGCCTCTTCGAGCTGTGTCTGGAGGAACTGGTTGGTCTGATCCGCCTGTACGGTGCGGTCCTGCAGACTCTCGGTGATGAACTGCGAAGCGAGCCGTTCGGTGACCTGCTGCGCCACGCGCGCCGTCTCCCCGACGAACCCCACAGTGAAGGATCCGGGCTCACCGCGCGACCCCCTGGTGCTGGGGATCCGTATCGAGATGTCCCGCCGCATCCGCTCGACGACCTCCTCCATGGTCATCGTGCTGCGTGCTTCTTGGTAGAGATTCACCTCCTGGATGATGCGCTCCAGCCGCGTTCGGCTCTGAAGCTGCTGGCTGATCGCCTGGAGCCGGGCATTGAGGCTGGATGTCACCGTCGGCTGAACAAAACTCCTCGGCACCTGCTGCGGGACGACGAGGATACGAGCCTCGGACCGGTATCGATTGGGAAGGAACTGCGTTCCGATGAACGTTCCAGCCGCCATGATGACGAACGGCAGAATCCACACCCACTTCCGCCGCCAGACGATCTCGACGTAATCTTCGGGCTTGTATCGCTTACCGGGAAGCATCTACGGTGTCCTCGCACGTTGAAACAGGG
>JAERMM010000383.1 GCA_016844585.1 Chloroflexota bacterium
TGACAGAACTATGCTCCGTACCTCCCAACGTCGCAACCGGGTCGCCGTTAGGAATGTAAACTCAACGTGGCGGGCGGCCGAAGCTGGCAGGAGCTGTGCCCGCGGAGGCGCGTAGCTTGAACGCCCCGAGCGCGACTCGTGGCGCCGGCTATACCGCATCTGGCGCTGGCAGGGGGCTCGTCTCCGCTGACCACGGTCCTGCTCTTCATTGCCCTGATTCTCTGGGTCGCCACTTCATCTGCGCTGCGGGCGCCGACCTGGGTGATGATCGTCAAGTACGCCGCCAACCCGAGCGTGCCCTGGCTGGCCGCCCTGGTGTTCGTCGGCGTCTCGGTCGCGGCCGCGCTCTCGTCGTACATCGGTGTGACGCTCCGAAACACCGATCCACGGCTGCCGTTCGGGGTCTCGAGTGTCACGTTATTTCTGGTCACCGTCGGGATGGTGTGGATGGAGCGCTCCCTCGATCGCTCGAAGCCCGTCGCGGTGCCAGTCGCCGAGAAGCGGGGCGGACTTCTCGCTGCTCCTGGGTCCGGGCTGTTTCTCACAGGCGTTGTTTTGCTGGCGCTGGGGTTCCAAGCTCACATCGCGTTCAACTCGATTCCGCAGTATCTGCGGTTCGCCACGCCGGCCGACTTCGACACGTTGCTGCCGATTTTCTGGGTTGGTTTCAATATTTTGAGCTTGCCAGCCGCCGCATTAACCCCACGCTGGGGTGGGCCGCGCGTACTCGCCTGCGCCGCGATCCTTGGAGCGATCGGCACGGCGATCGCGGCTACTGCCCCCAACCTCGGGATGACGATTCTCGGTCAGGCGCTGGCAGGAGGGGCCTGGGGATCGATACTTACTGCTGGACTGTCGACCGCGTTGTTCCTCGGCAGAACGGGCCGCGAAGGCGCGACGTCAGGACTGTGGTTCTCGACGCAGTCGCTGGCCGCGGCCTTGAGGATTGGGATCGTTGTGGCCC
Source organism: Chloroflexota bacterium (assembly GCA_016844585.1). Lineage (GTDB taxonomy): Bacteria > Chloroflexota > UBA6077 > UBA6077 > SHYK01 > JAERMM01. The sequence continues at coordinate 965 of JAERMM010000383.1, forward strand.
AGGTCGATGCCGCGCCTGAGTTCAGCGCGCTGTCGGCCTGGGCGCCGCCACTCCTCTGGTCGGGCGCGGCCATAGTGCTTGCATGCGCAGCGTGGCGGGCCGGTGCCTCGGAGAAGAGAAGCCTGATGGCCGTGTAGCTCACCGCGGTGGTGGTGGTCGCATTGACCGCCGCGGCTGGCGGGTTATACGATCCGCTGAGCGGAGCGAGCCTTGGGCGAAGCACGTGGCGAAGGGCGCAGGTAGGAGACGAGCGGAATGCAGTTTGGCATTTTTTCGGAGTCTGGATTCCGCCGAAATGCATCGGCAGCTGATGCCTATGAGGAGGTGGCTCCGCGGCTCGCCCACCTCGATCCCGATCGCGAGCCCGCGCTGGCGCGACAGACCAGCCCGAGACAATTCAAGACTGAGGAGGAAACGCACGATGATTCCAACCTGGCACGGCTTCAATGTGAAGCAGGGACGACAGAACAACTTCGGGCGAATAAACGGAAACGTTCAGGGTAGGTTGCGGGAGTGGGTGGACAAGGCGCTGATCGACGCGCCGAAGCCGATCACGGGTATCACCACGAACGGAACCCAGATCGCAGGGCTGTACTCCATCGCGCCGAGTGGCGTGTCCACCCAGCCGCTCATGGAGAAGGCCGAGAAGTACATCGCGTCGCTCAACGCGGACCAGCGAGCGGCCGGCCTGTTCCCCATCGACAGCGATCAATGGAGGCTGTGGAGCAACGTGTCTCCATTCCTGCTGCGCCACGGCGTGATGCTCGAAGAAATGAGTCCATCACAGATGGAGCTAGCGCTCGGGCTCATCAGCGAAGGGCTTAGCGCCTACGGGTTTGAGACGGCGCGCGGCGTGATGAAGCTGAATGACTTCATCGGCGAGATCACCGGCCGGTTGGACGAGTACGGCGAGTGGGTTTACTGGCTCAGCATGTTCGGGACGCCGTCGGCGGACCAGCCGTGGGGCTGGCAGCTCGACGGGCACCACCTGATCGTGAACTTCTTCGTGATCGGCGATCAGATCGTAATGACGCCGACCTTCATGGGCTCCGAGCCGGTTGAGTGCGACATGGGGAAGCACATCGGCACGCGCGCGTTCCAGCAGGAAGAGGCCAAGGGGCTGGCCGTTATGCGGTCGCTCACGCCAGCACAGCAAGAGAAGGCCACTCTGGGCATTGAGATTCCCGAGGAGACGTCGAACTTCCGCGACAACGATCAGATCGCCTACGCAGGAGTGCGGTACGAGGAGATAGGGAGCGAAGCGCAGGGGCATCTGACGAACCTGATCGCGCACTACACCGGCTTCATCCGTCCTGGCCATGCCGACGTTCGGCTGGCTGAGGTGAAGCGGCGCCTTGGCGAGACGTACTTCACGTGGGCCGGCCTTTTCGACGACGTTGCCCCGTTCTACTATCGAATTCAGAGTCCAGTGATCCTCGTCGAGTTCGAGCATAAGGACGGGATCGCGTTCGACAATACCGTGGCGACCCGCAACCACGCGCACACGGTTGTCCGCACGCCGAACGGCAACGACTACGGCAAGGACCTGCTCCGCCAGCACAACGAGCGCTTCAAGCACTTGAATGGGGTGCACGTACCCAGGACGTGACGTGGGAGG
>JAERMM010000138.1 GCA_016844585.1 Chloroflexota bacterium
GGACAGTTCGCTGAGCAACGGTTCGGTCGGCGTCCGCGACGGCGTTCGCAGCGCTGACGCTGTTCGAATTGTGTTGTGTGCCATTCTCAGCCCTCCATTGCACTAAACGCGGGTGCATCAAACGCGGGCCGGCGGTCGTTCGATGCTGCGCCCGCTGCCTGGAGGGTTTCTTCGAGAACGTCGGCAAGCAGATCGATCTGGCCGCGCGTCGTCACCTCTGTGCAGCACAAGAGCAGGCAATTCTCCAGGCCCGGGTACGCAGGGCCAAGGTCAAAGCCCCCGATGATCCCCCGGTCGAAGAGGTGACGATTCAGTTCGGAAGCGCGGATCGGCGTGCGGATGGCAAATTCATGGAAAAAGGACTCCGGCGTGACCAGGTCCACGCCATCAATCCCGGCGCAGCGCTCGGCTGCGTAACGCGCCGTTCGGCCGCAACCGTCCGCCACGTCGTGCAGGCCAGTCGGCCCAAGGAGTGCCAGGTAACTGGTGAGGCCAAGCGCGATCAGGGTCTGCGAGGTGCAGATGTTCGACGTTGCCTTCTCGCGTCGGATGTGCTGCTCGCGGGCCTGGAGCGTTAGGACGAACCCTCGGCGCCCGTCGCCATCGGAGGTGGCGCCCACGATACGCCCGGGAAGCTGGCGGACCAGCGCTTTCTTGCACGACATCAGACCGACGTACGGACCGCCGAACGAAAGCGGGACGCCGAGGGGCTGGCCTTCTGCAACGGCAATGTCCACATCCCACTCGCCGGGCGGGCGCAGCAGGCCGAGCGAGGTTGGGTTGTATACCTCGATGACGAGCGCTCCACGCGCGTGCGCGGCCTCCACGACGGCGGTCAGGTCGCGGATCTCGCCGAAAAACGTGGGCTGACTCACGATCACGCAGGCGGTTTGGTCGTCTATCAGCGCAGTGAGATCGTCCTCGACCAGGCCAGCGCGGCTGAGGCCGACCGCAGTGGTGTGAACGTCGACGCCCCTGGGGTGGGTGTAGGCGTTGAGGGCCTGTCGATAGTGAGGATGGACGCCAGCAGAGGCGACGATTCGATTGCGACCGGTCAGCCGCAGCGCCATGAGCGCGGCCTCGGCCATCGCGGTCGCTCCGTCGTAGACCGACGCGTTGGAGACGTCCATCGCCGTGAGCGCGCAGACCATACTCTGGAACTCGAACGTCGCCTGCAGTGTTCCCTGGCTTACCTCAGGCTGGTATGGCGTGTAGGAAGTGCTGAACTCACTCCTCCCCTGAATGGATGCGACCGCGGATGGAATGAAGTGTCGATAGGCGCCCGCGCCGAGAAAGAACGGCTCGCCGTGGACGGAGGTGTTTTTCGCGGCCAGGGCCTCTACACGAGCGGTGATCTCCATCTCGGACATAGCAGGTCCGATGTCGATGGCCGGAAAGCGGACGCTCTCGGGGACAACGTCGAACAGCGCATCGGTACTCGACAGGCCGAGCGCGTCGAGCATCTCCTTCCGCTCGTCGGCGGTCAGAGGGACGTAGGTCACGGGGGACAGGGGACAGACAGGGGACAGGGGACAGGGGACAGGGGACAGGGGCTTCGTCCCCAGCACAACTTATGGTCAGCGGCCTGTCGTCCTGTAACCCGTAACCTGTAACCTGTCACCTTTGAACTCTAACCTACGAGCTTGCGATACGCGGCAGCGTCGAGGAGGGTATCCAGCTCGGCAAGGTTGTCGACGCGGACGCGGATCATCCAGCCGTCGTCGTAGGGTGAGCTGTTCACCAGCTCGGGATGATCGGTTAGCGCCTCATTGATGGCAACCACCTCGCCGGTGACCGGGGAATACAGGTCCGAGGCCGATTTGACGCTTTCCACAACCCCGAATTCTTTCAATGCAACCACGCGGCCACCGACTTTCGGCAGCTCAACGTAGACGATGTCTCCGAGCTCGCTCTGCGCAAAGTCGGTGATCCCGACGACCACCGCGTCGTCGGAGCGCATCGCCCATTCGTGCTCTTCCGTGTACCGTCGATCGTCGGGAACGCCCGCCCCGTCTTCGCTCAACGCCTGCTCCCTATCGTTTTGTATGGTGCGGTACGAAGGGCAATGATACGACGCGGGCGGGGACACTGGCCTCGCGAATCCTGACGCCCATCGCTGTGCCGGGCGTCGCCAGGTCAGAGCGAACGAAGGCAGTGGCGATCGGATGGCGCAGCGTTGGTGAGAAGGTGCCGCTGGCGATGACGCCAACGTCAGCGGGCTCTTTGCCGAGATCAGAATGCCTGACAGACTCGCCGGCGACGACCGGGAATCCAGCCCTCGGAACGGCCCCGCCCTCGGTAGCAAGCCCGACGAGCTTGCGGTCTGGCCCGCGAGCGTGCAGCTCGGCGAGCGCATCGCGTCCGACGAAATCCCCCTTGTCGAGCCGCACAACTCGACCGAGGCACGCCTCGAACGGTGTTATCTCCTCGGTTAGCTCGTGGCCGTACAGCGCCATGCCCGCCTCGAGCCGAAGCGTGTCGCGCGCACCGAGGCCAATCGATCTCACCGCCCCGTCAGCCAGCAGTTGCTGCCAGATCTCGATCGCGAGGCTCGACGGCGCCATCAGCTCGAAACCGTCCTCGCCGGTATACCCAGAACGAGAGACGATGACCTCGTCGGCGCCAAAGTGATCGGCGCGCGCGTGGTAGTAGCTCAAGGCCGAGAGATCGCCCTCGACCATCGGCTGCAGCACGGCCTGACTCTCTGGCCCCTGCAGGCCGATCAGCGCCACGTCAAACGTTTCATCCTGGAGAGCCGCGTCGCAGCCTAGGCCCTCGCGCAGGCTGTCGAGGTGGGCGACGACTCTGGTTCGGTTCGACGCGTTCACGACGAGCAGCCAACGGTCGGGCAATCGGTAGACCAACAGATCTTCGATAACCGTGCCGCGCTCGTTGCAGATCAGCGAATATTGCGCCGCGCCGATCGCGAGGCGGCTTGCGTCGTTGGTGGTGGCATGCTGGATCAGATCGAGCGCGCCCGGCCCAGTGATCGCAAGGCGGCCCATATGAGAGAGGTCGAAGAGACCCGCCGATTTCCGCGTGTGCAGATGCTCGGCCACGAGGCCCTCGTACTGCAGCGGCATGAGCCAGCCGGAAAACGGCACCATGCGCGCGCCAAGCGCTTCATGCATCGGCGCCAGCGGCGTCTTCAGCAACTCGCTAGTTGTCATACGGATCCTTCGCTTTCGCTCAGGATGACGGGTTGATCTTTGATGTTGGTGAAGATCTCGCGGGTGGCGTGGGAGCGGTTTAGTGTGTAGAAGTGGGCACCCGGAGCGCCACCAGCGAGGAGAGCGCGGCATTGGTCTGTCGCCCATTCGATGCCCGTCGCGACCACGGCCTCGTCGTCATCTCGGACGGTGTCGAGCCGCTGACGGAGAGCTGCTGGAATGGTGGCGCCACACATCGCAGTGAATCGCTCGATCTGGGCAACGTTGGTGACAGGCATGATGCCGGGGACGATCGGCACCATGATCCCCGCTGCACGAGCACGTTCGACGAAGGCGAAGTAGTCGGACGGATCGAAGAAGAGCTGCGTGATAAGGAAGTCGACACCTGAGTCGACCTTCTCCTTCAGATGGCGAAGGTCCTCGTCCTTGTCCTGACACTCCGGGTGCCCCTCCGGATAGCAGGCGCCTGCGAGGCAAAAGTCGTACCGCGGTCGGACGAAGCGCACCAGCTCCTGAGCGTAGCCGAATCCATCGGGTGGATGGACAAACTGCGTCTCTCCGCGCGGCGGGTCGCCACGCAACGGGAGCACGTTCTCGATCCCGCGGCCAGCGAGCTGGTCCAGGATGGAGGCGATCTCGCTGGCGCTGTGACCGACGCACGTGAGGTGAGCCATCGCCTCGATCTCCACCTCCTGCTTGATGCGCGCAACCAGGTCGATCGTCAGCTCACGAGTGCTGCCGCCAGCCCCGTAGGTGACGGACACGAACGATGGGTTGAGGGTGCCCAGCTCCTGAACGGTGCGGAAAAGGCTTCGCACGCCCTCATCCGTCTTTGGCGGGAGGAACTCGAAGGAGAAGACCCGTCTGCCCGCGTTGAAGCAGTCGATGATTCGCATAGGGAGTGAGCATAGCCCGGAATGGACGCACGCGGCTAGTGAGGCTGTTGCCGTTCAGCAATGCTAGCTGCGTACGAGGGGTGCCAACTCGCGCAGCTCCTATGAGTTCGCGTTCACCCGATTGACCGGCCTAAACAGTTCCTCCGGGGAGCATCTGCGGCTCGTGAGCCCTTGCTCGAAGCTACGCTGGGTAAAGCGCTCGATGTTCTTGCATGTTCTCGTCTCCCTGACGGGCGCAGTGTTTTCATCGAAAGAACGGGTGCCCGGTCTTCACGCGTGCCACTGGGTACTCCGCATCTTCAGGGATAGGCTCTTCCCAAAAATCGGTGCCGCCATCCGGCCTGCGGCGGAACACCGTGTAGCAGCCCCAGTTTTCGTTATCGATGAATGGGTAGTCCTCCCGCAGAATGTTGCCCCTGCTCTCTTGTCGGCGCAGCAAGACCGTCAGGGCCGGCGCAAGCATCTCCGCGAAGTTCTTCAACGCGTTCACTTTCGCAAGATCGTGGGGATCAGAGGCGCTCAGTCGGGGCAACTCTTCAGTCCGAATCGCCTCTGCCTGGCTGAGCGCGCGCTCCAGGCGCTCGGCGTGGAGGACATTACCCATCTCTTCCAAGTACATGCGCTGGAAAAGCTCGTGCACCACCGGGAAGCTTGCTCCGTCTTCGCGCTGAAGTGGCGCCAGCGCACGCTCGATGAGCTCATCCACCTGCTCGGGATCGGGGGGTGTTGCGGCGGCGCCGCGCACGAAGTCCGCCGCGCTCTCACCCGCCCAGGCGCCAGTAACCGAACAGGCCGGAAGGCTCTGCCCCATGCTGATGTAGGCTGCATCCGAGCAATTTCCGGCAGCATAGAGGCCTGAGAGTGAGGTCTCCCCACGCTCATTGACCCGAGCGCCGCCCCCATTGTTTCCGTTCGACCCCGGCGGGGTCGGCCGGTATGGCACGACGTCCTTGCTGAGATCGTAGCCTGCGCGTTCGAACGTATTGACCACAATGGGCACGACCTGCTTCACGAGCCGGTGCTCGTCAGCCGTGAAGTGTCGGGCATCCAGGTAGACGACCCGGCCGGCCTCGGCTTCCTTTATAAGTGCGTTCCCGAGGGCGGAGCGGCGGCCCCGCGTAATGTCCTCGTGGGTATATTTCCCCTGCGAGCGGTCCAGCGAGAGCATGTCCTCGCCGGCATCGTTGATGAAGCGGCAGCCGAGGCCGCCCAGCATCTCCAGCCCCGGCGCACAAAAGAACTCAGAGGGGCGCATGCCGCCGCCGCCGAACTCGAACTTGCCCATGGTGGCGCCGGCGCGAAACATCGCGGCCACTCCATCGCCAGACGAGGTCTGCGGCATGCCCTGGAAGGACCCGACCGGGGTGTATGGGAACGCGAAGGCGCCCGCGCAGATGATGGTCGCTCGTGCCCGAAAGACCCAGGGCTCGGCGGTCCGCGTGTGGATGCCAACGGCACCGACGATCGCTCCGCCGGTCGGATGGGCGCCGTCGCTGGTGAGCAAATCGGTGATCATGACGCGGTTGATCACCCGAACACCCTCGCGAAGGGCGTGCCCGCGCAGGGCCATCATCATCTGCGGGCCACCCTCCGCCATCATGGCGTTGGTGGGATAGTCGGTCCCACCACCACCACTCATGCGCCGGGCGATCACACCGTCTTCCTTGATCCATTTCACGCCCCAGCCGTCCATGTCCATGAGACACTCATAGGTCCGGAGGATGAATCGCTCGGCAAGCCTCCGATTGACGTGTGGCGCGGTGCAGGTCGCGGCCAGTCGGTTTTCCATGTCGTCGCCGGGCATGTAGGTCGCATAGACGCCTGAAGCCAGCGCGCTCGCCCCGCCCCGGCCGAAGAACGCCTTATCTACCAGCACGACGTCGGCGCCCGTCTCCCTCGCCTTGATCGCGGCAAATGCGCCCGCGATGCCGCCACCAACCACGAGGATGTCCGAAGTTGCTACCTGGCTGTGCACGGCCTCCTCCTGTCTACGGTGTTCCGCGCTGCTCTTGGGATGAAACGAAGATCGCGTCGACTGGACAATCGAACTCACATAGGAAGCAGACCTGGCAGTCGTCGGGGTGAGCGACGTATGCGGTACTTCGCTCCCGGTCCATGCGCAGAACATCTGTGGGGCATGACTCAATGCATGCTCCACAGCCGGTGCAGACGACTTCGTCAATGCGGACGCTCATACCATCGCCGCCTTAGGTGTGAAGGCTCTGGGTGAACCAGTCCGTAGGGATCTCGTGGCCAAGCCCACGCTTTCGAGCCTCCTGGTAGACCACCGCGCCCGCGGCGGCGAACTGGATGCCCATCCCGGAGTCGCTGCGAAACATAGTGATCTCGTCGGGCCGAGTCCGACCGGGCGCCTTGCCCGCGACCACGTCCTCGATCAGCACGCGACTCGTGCTCTCGCGGGCGGCGCTCCGCTCACGCCCCAACTGCTTCCCATACTGGCCCGCCCCGCCCCCGCCCATGTACATGAGGTAGCGCGCATCGGACGCGACTACCATCAGGTCAGCAGCGGGGTACGCGTCCTCGGCTAGCTCATTTTGCACCGCTGCGATGTGCATTCCGGGCTTCACGAAGGCCCTCGGAATCAGGGGTCCTCGCGAGTTGGTCGCCGCGACCAGGATGTCCACGTCGCGCGCGGCCTCGTCGGCGGACTCCACAGCCTCCACGTCGAGGTCGTAGAGCGCGCCTATCTCCTTGGCGAACTGCTCCCGATGCTCCCGGTTGGGGCTGTAGACCTTAACGCGTTGGAGCGGGCGGGCCTGCGCTGTAGCGGCGACCTGGAAGCGAGCTTGCCACCCAGACCCCAGCAGTCCCATCACGGTTGCATCCGCGCGGGCAAGGTGCTTGGCCGCGATACCGTACGTGGCGCCGACCCGCGTGCCCTGGAGCACACCATCCGGCATGAAAGCGAGGGGCTCGCCGGTCTCCACGCTGTAGAGCTGCACCATCCCCACGGTTGTGCCGCCCGGGGCGAGATACAGCCGCTCCGACCGCTCCACCCCGTCGATGAGCGGGTGGAAGTTGAGCGTCGAGCTCATCCGTAAAGCGGCGATGCCCATCTTGGGGATGATGCCCACCATGGTCTTGAACTCGTAGTCGGAATCGCGCTCCTGGCGCTCGGGCAGCGGCATCCTTGTGTCATACCTGAGCTGGTTCACGGCACGCCCGGCCGCCTGTTCGCGGTAGGCGTCCTCGATGGCTTCCATACAAGCCGGCATAGTCAACACGCTGGCAACGTCGTCATTGCTCAGCACCAGAACCATGGGCTTCACCTTCCGTGGCGAGACGGCCGCTGCTATGATAGCGTCTTGCAAGGAGGGCGAGTATGGCTGCAAACAGTGAGGCCCTGTTCACAGACCGCGTTCGCGAGGGCGTCTGGAACCTGATCCA
>JAERMM010000384.1 GCA_016844585.1 Chloroflexota bacterium
CGCGCATTTGGAAGTCAGAGCCGTCGACGGAGAGGCAAGGATTCTGACGAGACTGACGATTGTTATTCCGGCGTACAACGAAGCGGCCACAATTCGCGAGGTCTTGCGTCGCGTGCTCGCGGCGCCATTCGATAAAGAGATCATTGTTGTAGACGACGGCTCAACAGACGGCACGCGGGAGATCCTCGGCGAGCTTGAGGACGAGACCGTCCGAGTCATCCTCCACGAACGAAACCTGGGGAAGGGCGCCGCGCTTCGAACCGGTTTCGAGGCGGCAACGGGCGACGTTGTCATCGTCCAGGACGCGGACCTGGAATACAACCCGAAAGACTACCCCGCGCTCCTGCAGCCGATTCTCGACGGCCACGCGGATGCCGTTTATGGCTCGCGATTCATCGGGACGCCGCGTCGCGTGCTCTTCTTCTGGCACGCGGTCGCCAACAAGGCGCTCACGCTCCTCTCCAACATGGTCACCAACCTCAATCTGACCGACATGGAGACTGGCTACAAGGCATTCCGGATCGAGGTCGTCCGACGCCTCCATTTGTCCTCGAAGCGCTTCGGCGTCGAGCCGGAGATCACGGCCAAGATTGCCCGCCTGGGGTATCGGATCTACGAAGTGCCTATTTCGTACTACGGCCGCACCTACGAGGAAGGAAAGAAGATTCGCTGGACTGACGGCATGGCAGCGATCGCAACCATTCTGTGGTATGGGCTGGTGCCCGGCAGGGTGAGCGAGCACGAGGGGCTCGCAACCCTGAGCACGATGGATGGCTTGCGGCGCTACAACGCCTGGCTCTGGGGCACGATCTCCCCGTATGTTGGGCGTCGCGTCTTCGAGGCTGGTTGTGGGACCGGCACCATCACCCGATATCTCGCCGCGCGAGAGCGAGTCGTTTCCACTGACATCGACGACGACTACATCTCGCTGCTTCGCGGTCGCTATCTCGATCGACCGAACGTGCGTATCGAGCAGGCAGACCTTTCCTCTCAATTATGGCCGGACCTGGTGGATGAACGGATCGACACCGTGGTGTGCATGAATGTTCTGGAGCATCTGCCGGACGACGAGTACGTGCTGGAGCGCTTTTTTCGTTTGCTCCAGCCCGGGGGCCGCCTCGTGCTGTTGGTTCCCGCACACATGTGGCTCTATGGCAGCATCGACGCGGCAATCGGCCACTACCGCCGGTACGAGCTAGCTCCGCTCCAGGCGTTGCTGCGTCGAAGCGGGTTCGATGTGGAATGGGCGCGGTATCTGAATCCGACGGGGATTCTGGGATGGCTGCTCAACGGCCGGGTTTTGAAGCGAACGTCGGTCCCATCGCTTCAGGCAAAGCTCTACGACGCTGCGTTTCCGCTGCTCCGTATGCTCGGCGTGTTCAAGGCGCCGTTCGGGCTGTCCGTCGTAGTTGTCGGCCGCAAGTCGCCCGCCGCGGTCGAGCCCGCCGCGGGAGTCAGCCCCTTCCTGGTCTGACGGTTATCATCGGTGGTTTCTCGGAACGGTGACCATGCTCCTGCATTGGAGGGATTCCCTGTGATCGCAATTCGTGCTCCAAAAATCGAGAAATCAAAAAAAGGCCTCTGTGACAACCGCGACAACCGTGACGACCTTTGACCAAGTTTCTCGATGAACCAGGCTAACCCGGCCGCGGCGAGAACCAGGATCAATCCGTCAAGAATGATCCGATGGCGAGGCAGAGCAGTGCTCGCGGCGTGCACGAGTGTCAACGTAGCAATCGTTGCATACAGCAGGAGCAGTTGCCCCCGCATTCGCCACGTAACGATAACGCCGAACAGCGCGAGTGCTGCCGTTGCAGACCACGACGCGATATCGGCTGGATGTGGGTATGGGGCCCAGAACAGCCACAATTTGAAGAGAAAGAGGCGAGCGGCTTCGAAAGGATGGTTGGCTATGAAATCCAATAAGAGCGAAAGGAGCAGCGCCTGACGCTCGCGGCGTGAAAGCCCCGCTAGCTGCCGCTCCACCTCGAACGGGAGCATCGCCCCGGGCTGCCCTGTATCGAGGGCCCACATCGGACTGGCGGAGAAGTATGGATTGTTGCCGAGGTACATGGCAGTCAGCGAGAGGTCATCAACCAGTATCGGCTCGTTGAACTCGGCCCAATTCCGGACGGTCCATGGCAGGACCGTCGTGGCGGCAGTCGTCGCCAGCAGGCCCGCGAGCAGGAGGCGGTGGCGCAACGGATGAGGGCTGAGCACGAAGATCAGCGACCAGATGGGGATGAGCGCGAGCGCGACCGATCGGTTGAGGGCAGTGAGCCCGAGGCAGAAGCCCGCGATGATGGCATCGATCGGGCGTCCTGACTGACGAGTCCGGTAGGCCAGCAACGTGGACAGAGTCAGGAGCGGTACCGCGAGATTCTCGGTAATCGTGAGGCCGCTCATGACGACAAGCATTGGGAACCCAGCGGCAAGGGCCGCGGCGAACAGGCCGACTCGCTTACCGATCAGGTCCCGCCCCAACGCGTAAATCGCGAGGCAGGTAAAGCCTCCGATGACGGAGAATCCGATGCGGGGAACAATAGGATCTGTTCCCCAAACCATGTAGAAGGCCGCTA
>JAERMM010000385.1 GCA_016844585.1 Chloroflexota bacterium
CTGATGGAACTTCGCGCCGCAGCCGATGCTGAGTCGTGTTAAGTGCCTTCATCTTGCCTTGGTACAGGACGACATTGGAACGGATAGACTGATTTGGGTGTTCGCGGCTTGATTCAAAGGATACAATGGAACTGACATCGGCGGAGTCGCCGAAAATAGAGGAGGGCACGATGGACGGCAGATCGAGTTCTTCGGCTTCTCGAGGGATCGAAGAGGCCGTGGGCGTTGCGCAAGCGCTTGGTGAGCGGCCGGCCAAGACAGGCCTGTGGACCGAGTCGGCCCTCCGCGTCCTCAAGGAGCGGTACCTGAGAATGGACGCTACCGGTGTGAAGGAGACGCCGGAGGAGATGTGCTGGCGCGTGGCGGCCGCCATCGCCAAGGCTGAAGAGCGGTGGGGGAAGAGTCCCGCCGAGGCCCGCAAGGTCGCCGAGTCGTTCTATGACGTGATGGTCGAGGGGAAGTTCATCCCCAATTCGCCCACGATGATGAACGCAGGCAAAGACAACGGCCTTCAGTACTCGGCCTGCTTCGTCCTGCCGGTTGAGGACTCGATGGAGGGGATCTTCGAGGCCGTGAAGCGTGCGGCAATAATTCATAAGAGCGGAGGGGGGTGCATCGCCGGTGACGCTCGAGTTTGGACGACCTTCTGTGGGCTCGAGCCGATCGAGGTCTTGGCAAATCGAATTACCGCTGACGGGAGGCTCGGCGTGCGCAAGGGCGATGGACAATGGAGAACAGCCGGTTTTCGAGGTGAGGACCCACCGTGGCTTCCGGATCGTCGGGACGGCTGAGCACAGACTGCTCACAGTGGGCGGCGACGGCCTCTACGAGTGGCGGCGGATCGGCGAGATTCGCGACGGGGATTGGCTCATCTTGAAGCCGGGCTCCTGGATAGGAGGGGAGACGAGGCTGCCCGAGTTCACCTTTACGCAAAAGCCCGGAAGGAACGCGACCAGCTTTAAGGCGGAGGAGCATCGGCTGCCTCGGGAACTGACCCCGGAATTGGCGGAGCTTGTCGGCCTCTACATGGGTGATGGATCGAACCATAGCGATGGAATCCGGTTCACGGTCGGCACCGACTCTCCCGAAGTCATTGAGACGATCACGGATCTGAGCTACAAGCTCTTCGGGAAGAAACCCTCGGTTTCTGCGCAAAGGAACAAGAGGGCCGTCGAGGTTGCCATTCTCAGCACGCAGATCCGCCAGTGGTTTGAGTTCCTCGGGATCATGAAGACTTCCTCCCGCGAGGCCCATGTCCCTTCGATCATTCTGCGGAGTCCCGAAGCGGTTGTCGCCGCCTTTGTGCGCGGCTTGTTTACCGCAGACGGATGCATTCGCGAGAACGGGCACATGACATTGACCACCGTCTCGGAGAGGTTGGGCGAGACGCTCCAGATCGTGATGCTCGCCCTGGGCATCCCGACCCATTTCCGCCTTGATGTCTCGGAGGCGGGATACCGGAGCTATCAACTGTCCGTTTGCACCAAGGCTGGTTTCCTGACGTTCAGGGAGAAGGTCGGCTTCCTAAGCCGAAAGAAGCAGGAGAGGCTCGCCGCCGTTGACGAGGCCGCCATCTTCGTGAAAGGGGAAACGATCCCGAACCAGCGCGGGCGGCTCCGGAGCTGGTATGATGCCCTTCCTCGAGGGACGAGGGCTCACGCGAAGGTTCTCTTCGACGATATCCTCAACAGAGTGAGCCAGCCGAGGGAGCTCAGCCGGCAGAGGGTGACCGCCGTCATGGAGAGGGAATCCGTGATCCCTCCGTTCTTCGAGGAGCTCGCGGACCAAGACCTCTTCTTCGTCCGCGTGACGGCCGTTGGGTATGTGGGAGTCCGCCGTGTCTACGATCTCACGGTCCCCCTGAAGCACGCCTACCTGGCCAATGGATTCGTAGCGCACAATAGTGGGGGCGGAACGGGATTTGCGTTTTCGCGGCTCAGACCCAAGGACACCATCGTGAAGTCAACGGGCGGCGGCAAGGCGAGCGGCCCCATCAGCTTCCTTCGCGTTTTCAACGGCGCCACCGAGGCGGTGAAGCAAGGGGGCTGTGTGACGCCCGACACGCGAATCTCTACGGACTGTGGCCTCGTGGAGATTGGCTGTCTCGGCCCTGTCGAGGCGGCGACGGATAGCTGGCACCGCCATCACGCGCCGCTGCTGGTTGCCACCGATAATGGCCCCAAGGCGTCGGACGAGTTCTACAACCACGGCGTCACGCTGGTGCGCCGCGTGCGAACGCACCATGGCTACAGCCTCGCGGGCACGCTTGAGCACCGGGTTCGCGTTATCGACGAGGCTGGCAACTACGCGTGGCGGGCGCTTGGGGACCTCAAGGTGGGTGACTGGCTCGCCCTGCAGAAGAGGACCTACATGCCGGTAGAAGACTTTCGGTTTGAGGCGTTTGTCGGTACTCCCCACCCGAATGCGACGCCGATCAGGATCCCCAAGTCCCCGACCGCAGAGCTCGGAGAATTCATTGGATACCTGCTCGGCGACGGCGCGTTCTCCGTGAACAAACGCGGGACCGGCCGTCTCATCCTGACAGTCGGCCATGCCGAGCCGGAGGTCGCCGGTCGCTTGCTCGAGATCGCCGAGGACCTCTTCGGGTTAGTGCCCGTTCGCCAGTCGAAACCCGACGATGCCAGCGATAACTTCTACTTTAATTCGACGACGCTGGTCTCGTGGTTGAGGATGATCGGCGTCGAGAAGAAGTCTGCTCTTGAGGTGCGGCTGCCGGAGATCGGTTTCCGCTCGACCCCCGAGTTCGCCAGAGGCCTGCTCCGTGGTCTTTTCACGGCGGATGGAACAGTGTCGCGTGACGGTTATCCCTCGCTTTCGAGCACCTCGGCTACTCTGGTGCAGGACGCCCAACAACTCCTCCTCGCCCTGGGCGTGCCCTCGAGCGTAACGGTGGTGAGACAACGCACGGGCGCATTCGGCCAGAATCCGCTCCATCGCCTGCGCGTGATCACCCGCGAGGGGATTGGCGTGTTCGCCGAGGAGATCGGCTTCTTCTCGCGCGAAAAGTCGTCGCGACTCTGCCGCGGCCTGGACAAGGCCTGGGAGTTCAACGACGTCATCCCGTTCCAGGGCGCGCTATTGCGGAGACTCTATGGAGGACCCGGCCGGGGCAGCGGTCCGGGACGAGGCTCCCGTGGCGCGAATCGTCGGCTCTACCGGGCGCTCCAGCACTACCTTCCCCGAGTCGCGGCCCCTCGGCACCTGACCCGTTCGCGCCTCAGGGTGTTGGTCGAGCGGCATCCGGAGCTTGCCGAGAACCAGATTGTCGCGTGGTTCCTGAATAACAACCAGTTCTACGATAAGGTCGCCAAGATCGACGAAGGCGATTCGCTGACGCTGGATCTCTCGGTGCCGGCCAACAACACCTACATCGCCAACGGCTTCGTCAGTCACAATACCCGTCGGGGCGCAAACATGGGGATCCTCAAGGTGGATCACCCCGATATCCTGGAGTTCATCGACTGCAAACTGGACGGTGGGATCACCAACTTCAACATCTCGGTCGCAGCCACAGAGAAGTTCATGGATGCGTTGGCGAAGGATGAGTCCTACGAGCTGTTCGATCCGCACACCAAGCAGGTGACCGGGCGCCTGCGCGCTCGCGAGGTCTTTGACAGGATCGTCCAGGCGGCCTGGCGGACGGGAGACCCGGGGATGGTCTTCATCGACCGGATCAATGCGAGCCCCGCCAATCCGGTTCCGCAGGACGAGGTGATCGAAGCCACTAATCCGTGTATCGTGGGCGACGCGCTGGTCCCGACCGACCGCGGGCTGCTGCGGATGGAGGGCCTGGTGGCGGCCTACGGGCAGGGCGGTGTCGCTGTGCAGGTTGAGTCCCGACTGCTACCCGCCCAGTTGCTCGTCTGGGAGGGCACGCACAACGTGCCCGTGTCCGCTTACGGTCACGGCTGCCTGCCGATCACTCAGGCGTTTTGCTCGGGTGAACGCGAGACGGTGACAGTCCGCACGAAGGCGGGCTTCGAGTTGACGTGCACGCCCGATCATCGGTTCATGACCGAGCGCGGATGGGTCGCCGCTGGTGACCTGAAGCTTGGTGTCGATCGCGTCCTCGTCCAGAGCAACCCGGGAGTCTTTGCGGACGACCCGCGGCTGCCTTTCACCGTCGCGAGCGAGTTCCGCGGGCGCAATGGGCGGGTGTATCGGCACGCCATGCCGACGACATGGAGCCACGAACTCGGTCTCGTGCTGGGGTGGCTGGTCGGGGATGGCTGGCTCCGGTGGGGCGACAAAAACTGCCGGGTGGGCTTTACCTTCGGGGCCGGAGATCTGTCGGTGGCCAAGACGCTCAAGCCGATCCTCGACGAATGGTATGGCCGGCCGGTGCGGATGGTCGAGCGCGCCCGTGGAGTATGGCACCTCTCGTACCACGGGCGATTCTTCATCGATTTCTTCCGCACACTCGGC
>JAERMM010000386.1 GCA_016844585.1 Chloroflexota bacterium
CATGCCGAATATTCTGGACAACGGGCCGTCTTCAGTATCGACGACGGCCGAGTGCTGGATGGTGGCCTGCCGGCGGCCAAGACACGTCTTGTGCAGGCGTGGATAGAGATCCATCGTGATGAGTTGCTCGCCAATTGGCAACTGGCGGTGATGGGTGAGGAAGTGTACCGGATTGAGCCCTTGAGATAGGAGGCCATTGTGAATCCCTACGTCAGGAGCGTTTCGCCACTTCAGAACTACCTCCTCGAGGTGGAATTCGAGAACGGTGAGCATCGACTGTTCGACCTGAAGCCATACCTTCAGCGTGGGCTATTCACCCGTCTGCAGAATCCACCTGTGTTTCAGGCCGCGCGCGTCGTCGCAGGATCAGTGGAGTGGCCCGGTGGGCTGGACCTGAGCTATGATACCCTCTACCTCGAGAGCCGTCCGCAAAGCGACAAAGAGGCGGCAGCGCTGGTTGCGTGAAGGCAAGAGGCGGGGTGATGCCAGTACCTCGACTCTGCCTAGCACCGGCAGGCAGCGGACGACGCTACGGGCCGCCGTTGCTGCCAAGCGTTGGCGGTAGTAAGGGCCGGCGGCAAAGTGTACCCGGAGGGGGCTTGTGGCCTTGGGTTCTCGTTTCCGCGGGTCGCACCCGATGGCTGTGCTGCCAGGCTACACCTGGGGACCGCTCCGAGCGGAGGTGCACGATGACACTGGTACTGGAAAGCATGCGCGACGCAATCGCCCAAGCGTGCGAGCGCCATGGCGTCACGCGCCTGGAGGCCTTCGGCTCAGCCCTGCGTGACGACTTCCGACCCGGTGGAAGCGACGTGGATCTGCTGGTCGAACTCGGACCGATGGCAGCGTACGCCCGCGTAGATGCCTACTTCGGCCTGCGTGCGGACCTGAGGGTCATCCTGGGGCACGAGGTCCATCTCGTCATGGTCAGCGCCGTGAAGAACCCGTACATCGCTCGCGAAATCGCTCGAACCAAACAGGTGCTCTATGCCGCGTGACGTTCGGGCCTATCTGGCCGATGTGGTCGACGCCTGCGATGCGATCACTGCCGCGGTGCACGACGTTGGCTTCCGCCGGGATCAGAGCAGTCGGCTCATCCGCTCGTCGGTCGAGCGCGAGTTCATCACTATCGGTGAGGCACTTGCGGCTCTCGGCCGCGCGGCGGCAGAGGTGTTCGATCGGATCGCGCAGGCGCGGCGGATAGTGGATTTCCGTAACCAACTGACGCATCAGTACCGCACCGTAGATGATGCGATCGTCTGGGCGATAGCCGAGCGCGATGTCCCAGTGCTTCACCGCGAATGTGCCGACTACCTTCGCCGGTTGGGTTCCTTGACCGACGCAGGCTCGAAAGGAGATGACGACTGACCACGCAACCACGCGATCGCGAAGCTCCGGTCGGCAAGAGGATTGGCTTTGTTCGGCGCACCGACGCGCCCCCAGCGCTGTGTCGGCCGAGGTCGCGAGACCGCCGGTAACTGCAGGATGATGGAACCCCTGATCCAGGCCTGTGCCCCCGTGGCTGCGCCCCCAGGTGATGCCTGGCGTCGGGCCACGGGACAAACCGGAGGTGTGAGCCATGGCTGATCCCCTCTTCTGGCATCGCCTGCAGTTCGCGTTCACGATCACGTTCCACTATATCTTCCCGCAGTTGACGATGGGTCTGGCGCTCCTCATCGTCGTGATGAAGGCCATCGCGCTGCGCTCGGGAGACGATGCCTGGAGTGACGCCGCACGGTTCTGGATCCGGGTCTTCGGGCTTTCGTTCGCCATGGGCGTCGTCACCGGCGTACCCATGGAGTTCCAGTTCGGCACCAACTGGGCGGCTTTCACGCGCAGGACCGGCGGGGTCATCGGCCAGACTCTGGCGATGGAGGGAATCTTCGCGTTTTTCCTCGAATCGAGCTTCCTTGCGTTGCTTGTGTGGGGCGAGAAGCGGCTAGGCCCCAGGCGCCACTTCCTGGCCGCCTTGGCGCTGTTCGTCGGGAGTTGGCTCTCCGGCTATTTCATCATCGCTACTAACGCCTTCATGCAGTACCCGGTCGGGCACACCGTCGCCGAGGACGGCACCTTCCAGATCGCCGACCTCGCCGGATTCCTGTTCAGCCCTTGGGCGATTGCGCAGTTCCTCCACAACCAGGTCGCCTCGGTGGTGACCGGCGCGTTCGTGGTGGCAGCGGTCGGGGCCTACTGGACCCTGCGGCAGGGGCATGCCGGGGTGGCCCGGGTCTCGCTCGGTACCGGCGTGGTTGCCGGACTCATCTCCTCAGTACTCGTCGCCTTTCCGACCGGTCACCTCCAGGGTCAGCTGGTCGCCGATCACCAACCCGTGTCCCTGGCGGCGATGGAGGGGCGCTTCGAGAGCGGCCCGCGCGCCCCGATCGCCGTGGTCGGCCAGCCGAACGTCGCGGAACGCAAGCTCGACAACCCGATCCGGATTCCGGCGATCCTCTCCTGGATCGCCTACGGGAGTTTCTCGGCCAATGTCCGGGGTCTGGCCGAATTCGCGGAGGGCGACTGGCCGGCGAACATCGAGCTCCTCTACTACGCGTTCCACATCATG
>JAERMM010000387.1 GCA_016844585.1 Chloroflexota bacterium
CCGCGACGTTATTGAACTTTGGCGATGGGCCGTTGCGGCCGTGCAACAAGATGACTGCCGGGTACCGCGCGCCAGGCGCCGTAGGTCGCGAGATCCAGGCCTGGGCATCGCCACCGCCTCCTGGGAACCCACCTCTTGAGTTGATACTTCGTGCACGTCGAACCTCCGATGGCGAATCAGTCAGTCACTTCCCACTCGAAAATGTTCCAGCTCATGCCGGACTTTTCGGCCGTTTCGCCGACTGGTCCTTTCAGCCGGCTGCGGGCAATGAGCACCGACGCGTCGAAGTACATCGGCCCGATGCCGAGAGTCTCCGATACCCGCTTGTGCAGGTTGATGATCGCCTGCCGACGCTCGTTCTGGTCGAACAAGGTGAGCGTCTGGTTGTGCAGGCGATCCACGTCCGCATCTCGGAAGCTGCCTCGATTGGCCCCTTGCCACCGCGTCTCGGGCGTGGGCAGATGCGTGGAGACAAATACGAAGTTATCGATTGTGGCCGACCGCGATGTCGTGTTTACCGAGGGAAAGCTCACCCGCAGCTCGAAATCGCGCTGGCGCGCCGCGGGGATCATGTAGGTGCTGGCGTTGATTCCAGCGGATTTCCAGTTGCTTCCAAGGACGGCCGATTCTTGCTCGGCGCTGCTGTCCGCGGTGGTCCAGATTTCGATGTCCAGCGTCTGGCCGCCCGCGTTGGTGAACAGCGCCGATGGGTCGGAGCGTCGCCACCCGGCGTCGGTGAGGATCGCGGCAGCTCGTCCTGGATCATAGCTGTACTTGACGACGCTACGCTCGACCTCCGGGTAGAGCGCGTCGCTGGGAACCATGAATGCGTGGGCCACGACACCCAGGCCGTGACTGATCACATTTATCATCGTCTCTCTGTCGGTGGCGTGCATGAGCGCCTGCCGCACCCGTACGTCTGTTATGGGGCGCTGCCAATTGGGCACCTCGCGGAACTGGAACGAGAGGAAGCGCAGTGTGCGCTGCCAC
This sequence comes from Chloroflexota bacterium, assembly GCA_016844585.1. GTDB lineage: Bacteria > Chloroflexota > UBA6077 > UBA6077 > SHYK01 > JAERMM01. Next base: position 991 of record JAERMM010000387.1, read on the forward strand.
GTCCTCACGTAGCCTTCGTTTCCGCCTTCCCACCGCTCGCGCGCGATAGCCGCCTCTGGTGGGTCTATCCCTGAGGTGTTCACGAGGTCGACCTCTCCGGCCAGGATGTTGGCCAGCAGGGTCCGGGCATCGGAAATGAAGCGGATGTCGACCGTATCCAACTTTGGGGGACCCAACGCCCAGTCCGGATTGGCTCGCGCGATCAGGCCTGACCCGGGGCTCCAGCGCTCGACGCGAAACGGGCCGGTGCCGACGTAATTGCTCGTCCACTCCTCGCCAAAAACGAAGTTCGGCTTGTTGGTCCGGTATTTCTCCTCCACGAGGTGCCGGGGCAATGGGCTCATCTGTTGGAACGTGAGCGAGTTCGCGGCGATGTACGGCTCCCTCCAGGTGATGACGAGCGTGTAGTCGTCTCGGGCATCGACCCTCCCGATCAACGTCTCAGGGATGCGGTCTCGCACCGGTACGTCCGGATCCATGTAGACCTCGAATGCGAGCACGTAGTCAGGAGCCGTAATCGGCGCGCCGTCGTGCCAGCGGGCGTTCTCACGCAGCCGATAGGTCGTGACCATAGTCCCATCGGGGTTGATCACCCAGTCTCCGTTCTCCTGGCTGGGGATCTCTCTGGCAAGCATCGGATGCAGACGTCCCTGAAAGTCGAAGTACGTCAGGAAGGAGTTGAAGACCCAGTGGAATTCGTTGAGCCCGACCCCGGCAGCTAATTTGGGATTCAGGCTCTCGGGCTCGGTGTGCCAGGCGATCCTCACTGTGCCTCGCGGGCCCCCTGACGGAGAAGCGCTGGCTCCTGGCTGCGAGGGGTCCGGCCGGTTCGACTGGGTTGGGGCGCAGGCCGCCAGCACGAGAATGGCCGTGAGTCCCAACGGCGCCAAACGCAGAGCCCGATTCGATCTGTACATAAAATCCCTCCTGCCCGCCTGGTCAGACCGTCTGCAGCGTAGGCGACGGGCGGCGCACGTAGTCGTCGAGGTCCATTTCGGCCATGATCTCGGCTGGAATGAACGAGCGTTGTTGATAAGTCGCGGGCGGCGCCGGCATCGTGCAGTCAAGGCCAGCAACGGTGCCGATTCCGGGCCCGGTGCACAAAGGGTGCAGACCAGTAAGCGGAGCATCTGGGATGATGATCAGGTCCTTTGCCCAGTCGGAGCGGCTGCCGATTGCCCACATCACCTCGTGCTCATCGAAGATGTCGACGTCCTCGTCGAAGATGAAGACGTGATTGACCGATCCTGTCGAGGCGGCCAGCGTCGCGAGAATCGCGGCCCGCGGCTGTGCATCGTGAGTCTTCCGCATCTGCACGTACATGTGGTTGGGCGAAGAGGCGGGCCGGTACACGTTGGTAACCTGAGGGACTACCCGGCTCAGGGTCTCGAACACCGCACCCTCACGCCGAAGGGCGCCCAGCCCGAACCCCTCGTCGTCGCTTCCGCAGACCAGTGAGAACCAGTACGGGTCCCGCCGGTGCGTGATGGCCGTGACTTTCAGGTACGGGTTGAGGCTCTGCCCGCCGAAGTATCGGGTGAACTCGCCGAACGGGCCCTCTGCCCGTCGCTCCATCGCCCAATGTCTCGGAAGGCACCAGCCGAAGCGGTTCGCCGATGAGGCCGCCAGCGGAGTCCCAGTGGCTCTCCGGGTACCGCAGCTTGACGCCTGCCCCAAGGTAAACGGCCGGATGGTGGCCAACCCAGTACGCGACCCGCGTCGGCTCACCGCGCCGGTCGCCCTTGTGGATGTTCTGTCCGTTGTGCTGGCTGTCGGCGGAAATACGGATCTCCTGCTCGCCGAAGATCCAACCACGCTGGAGCGCACAGTTGTCGATTCCGGAGTCCGGATCGTACGTTGTGAGGAACCCGGTTGGAATGTATGGGCCCGGGTCCCAGGCGGCGTGTACAAGGGCGGGAAGCTCGCGGGCGTTCGCTGCGGCTCCTGTCTTCACGACCTCCTTTACCGGCGCGTCTGACCGTTCGACCACGACCGGCTTGACTCGATGGGTACGCCGCTCGTGCATCTCGCGGCCGAGCCGCTCCACATTGCCGTCGACCGCGAACGCGCATCGCTGCCGCGAAGCAAAGAGGTTCATGACGACCGGCCACGGCGAGAGCTCGCCGTCGACCGTCCGAACGTTGTGAAAGATCAGAACGGGCGCGCCCGAGCCGCGAAGCTTGGTCTGTGCCTTCGTCGCGAGGGCCGAAACCTCCCATCGGGCGAAAGTCTTTCACGGCTGTGCTCCTCCTGCCTGGCTGGAATCAAGGTGAGGATATCCTCATCGTGCCAACCCAGCAAACGGTGGGGATATACTGGCCAGCGATGGGGATGAGGTGGGCAGCGTGACGACCCGAGCTGACAACGAGATGTTGACCAGAGTCGGTAAGGGCAAGCCGATGGGAGAGATCCTGCGGCGCTACCGTGTGTGCGCGTTCGCCACGATCCTTCCGAAAGATGTGCCCTTCACCGAGGGCGCGCGCGACGGAACCGTGGCAAAGACGGGCGAGTTGGCCGCCTCGGTTTGAGATAGCCCGTGGACGTCGCCATTACGCGGTCCGAGCGGACAGAGGCGCTCCTGGACGGCAGAGTTTTGCCGGGAGCGCTGAACGTCAACTGGATGTCGCCGCCCATAAACGAGATGTTCACGCGCATGCTGCGCGGCCAGGACTTCGCGGCCTCCGAGATGTCCCTGACCTACGCCATGTTGGCGCTGGATCTGGGAGAGGCGCCGCTCGTGACGCTGCCCGTCTTCCTCGACCGCACGTTTCGCCATCGAGACGTCTACATCCGAGCGGACGGAAAGATA
>JAERMM010000388.1 GCA_016844585.1 Chloroflexota bacterium
GGTCATCAGCCCCAGCACCAACGCCAGTATCGTTCCGTTGAGCCGGATGAGCTCCCCGGCCAGATCCTCTTCGGTCCAATCCGTCTTGTCGGTTTCGGCAATCACGGCCAGCCTCGCTTCCTAGTGCAGCGCCGACTTTTCCAGCCGGCGAGGGACCTTCGGCTGAGTGGAGGCGGCACGCTGAAGATCGTGATCGCTTCCCTCGTTGCCGGTGACTTCTTCGTGGTAGTCCTGATCGGCGTTGACACCCCACAAATCGTGTGTGCCTCCCAGGATATTCTTTACCGCCAGCATCGCCGTCAGCATCGAATGATCCTGGTTGTTGTACTTGTGCATGCCGTTGCGGCCGACCAGTTGGAGGTTCTCGATGCGGTCGGTGAAGCCGCGCACGATCCCGAGCGCCTCCACGTACCCGGAGTCGTACACGGGATAGGCCTTCTGCATGCGGACGACGGCTCCGTCCTCGACGTCCGAGGCCTTCGCGAGACCGAGTATATCGAGCTCTCGTGTGCCCAGCTCGATCAGTTCTCGATCGGACATACTCCAGAGACCGTCTCCCTCGAAGCAGAAATACTCCAGGCCGAGACAGGTCTTGTGCTGGTCCGGAACCATGTCCGGACTCCAGTTCTTGAAATTTTGAATTCGCCCCAGTTTGACGTCAGGATCGTGAACATATATCCAGTTGTCTGGAAACAGGTCTGGCTGGCGGATCACCAGCGCCACGGTAAGAAAGTCTCTGTAGTTCAGGCTGGTGGCGGCCTTCAGTACGCTGTCGGGCACCGCGGGGACAAAACGCTGGAGCAGATCCCGGATCGGCATGCTGCTCACGAAATGGGAACCCTCGATCTCTTCGCTTCGTCCCTTTGTATCGGTGAGAATTCCGGTGACGCGGTTAGGCTTCCAGAGCACAGCCGCGACGTCGGTTCCCAGGCGCAGCTCAGTTCCTTGTTGCGTGACCTTCCTGGCCACGGTTTCCCACATCTGGCCAGGACCAAGGCGGGGGTAATCGAAGGCATCAATCAAGGTTTTGATCGTGGAACCTTTGTCCCGATTCTTGCCCTTCATGAACGCCGACGTCAACGCGGTGAGGAGCGACAGGCCTTTGATTCGCTGTGCCGCCCACTCGGCCGTAATTTCGCTACAGGGGATGCCCCAGACTTTTTCCGTGTACGTCTTGAAGAAGATCTGGTACAGGCGCTTCCCGAACCGGTTGCTCACCCATTGTTCGAACGACTCTTCGAGTTTCCCGGGAAAGGCCTGGGCCTTCAGGTAGCTGAGCAGAATCCAGACGGCGTTCCAGACGCCGAGGTTGAACAGCGCGTTTGCGGGCTTCAGCGGGTAGAAGAAGAACTTCTTGCGATAGTAGATCCGCGAGAGACGCTGGCACCGGCGAAAATCCTGACCGAGGACTTCATGCCACAGGTCGTCCACGGCCTTGACCTTCGTGAAGAACCGATGCCCGCCGATGTCAAAATGAAAGCCTCCGTGGCGGACCGTCCGTGACAGTCCGCCGACCACGTCGTCCTTTTCAAGGACGATCGATGACATACCAGCTTTACAAAGCTGGTACGCAGCCGTCAGCCCCGCAGGTCCGGCGCCGATGATGACGACGTTGTTTCCGCTGGATGGCGACACTGCGATGTCTAATCAAGCCGATCGAGAAAATAGGCGTGGGAAAGATCGGCCCAGAACCTGACCATCCACAGGTACATGCGTAAGAACGCGTTTCGCAGGTGCGCGGAGAACCAGCCGAGCAGAAATCCGCCGGCCGATGCGTACAACGCGCCGACGACACTGCCCCCGGGAGTCACACGGTAACCCGGGAGATACTGAGAGAGCAGACCAAGGTGGGTGCCGACCTGTTGTCCGCCCTTGAGCACCAGAACAGTCGTGGCGAGCAGGAGCATCGAGCCGCACACGACCGCCAGCGAGGCTCCTAGAGCGACAGGATCGAGGCGAGCGGAAATCTGACGCAGCAACTCTCTCTGAGCGGTTTCCGGATCGGAGTCCCGCACCGCACGGCCGGTGCCGGCCAGTCTTTCTTCTGTGCGTTTAGACACTGGACACCTCGGAAGGCGAGTCCCTGAGAGTCTAGTGTATCCTCCACCCCCTTTTTCGGTCACAGTAGAATCGCGCGGCAGTGCGAGGTGTACACATCGAGGCGGCATCGACCTTTACCGTGCGGCACCTCTTGCTCCACACTTCGAAACCGTGACACGTCGTCCAATCGCGACCTCTCTCGGTCTGGAAACAATCCCGCGCCACCGGCGGCGGCGTGCTGCTCGATCTCGCATCGCACCATTTCGATCTGCTGCCGTGGCTGCTCGACCGCACCGTCGTCCGCGTCGCTGCGGTCGATCAAGAGTGAAGCCGACACCGCGGCGGTGGAGTGGCACTGGGACGGCGGCATCACCGGCCAGTCATTCTTCTCGCTCGCCGCCGTGGACGAAGACCGGCTGGACGTCATCGGCACCTCCGGGAAGGCGTTATGGTGAGAAGGACAGCGTTCGCGGTGATTCCGGCGATCGTATTCGCGGCGACGTTGAGTGTGTACGCGGGCATCGTCAACGACATGCGCCTCGACGGTTTCTACGCAGAGCTCACGAACGCCGCGAGGTAGGGACGAATCCTGGCGGCGAGGGATCGGCGATGCACGCAGGCAGATGGATCATCGCGTTCGGGACCCTGATTGTGGGGCTGAGCCGTCGGTTCTCACATGACCAACACCGATTCCACCCCGTTCATGGACTTCGTGCCGGCCATCAGCCTTCGCGAAAACGAACGGGGCATGCACTCCGGCGCCGGCTGGAATCCGCACTGGCACCAGCCGACCGATCGCTTCGCGACGTTTTCTGACAAGGATTTTCGCCTCGGCCTGAACGCCGCCCAGACGACGCTCGGCGCGATTGCGCAGCTCGCGGGCGCGACGCTCAGGAAATGATGTTCGTCTTCCAGAGCTGACCAACCACTTCGCGATCACACGTGAAGGTGGACGCCGCGCTGAAGGCGTCGCTTCGCCGATCTCAGAGCTTTCCCTTTTCGAGCAGGTGCTTGCCCAGCACAAGCGCGTCGATCCCGCTCGTCATGAAGGTGCGGATCGCGTCCTCGGGCGTGTTCACGACGGGCTCACCGTTCAGATTGAAGGACGTATTGAGGAGGACCGGCACGCCGCTCGCTCGTTCGAATTCCAGGAGCAGGCGATGAAACAGCGGCTCCTCATCCTTGGACACCGTCTGAAGCCTGCCCGTCCCGTCCTCGTGCACGACCGCCGCGGCCCGGGTGCGGGCCTCGTCCAGGAACCGGAACGTCTTCTCCATGTAGCGGACCGGATCGCGGTCCTCGGTGGCGAACACGTCCCCGACCCTCTCGAAGGGGACGGAAGGCGCAAACGGCCGATAGGTCTCCCTGTACTTCACAACCGCGTTGATCCGGTCCTTCATCTCGGCCTTGCGCGGCGAGGCCAGGATCGATCGGTGGCCAAGGGCGCGTTGCCCGAACTCGCTCCTCCCCTGGAACCACGCCACGACTTTCTCTTCGGCCAGGAGCGTCGCCGTCTCCGCGGCCTCGTCATCGAGCTTGCGCGAGCGGAGCTTGAAACGCTCGAGCGCCTGCCCAACCGCCTCGTCCCCGAACTCTATGCCGATCGCGGCCGAGTGCCCCACGGCGTGTACGCGCACGCCAGCCTCGGCGCACGCGGCGAAGGCCGCACCGATCGAGTTGCCGCTGTCATCTGGCGCAAACGAGACACTCACGCGCTTGAAGGGGGTGGCGCCCACGATCTTGCCGTTGTAGAGACAGTTCATCGCGACGCCGCCCGAGAAGCAGAGCTTCTCACTCGCCGTCTCGTTGTGAAGCCACGTGAGCTGATGCGTGAGGACTTTTTCGAGGAGGGCCTGCGTCGCGGCTGCCAGGTCGAAGTGCCGCTGGGTGAGCCGGGCGGCCGCCTTTCGCGGAGCCTCGCCGAGGAGCTTCTCCATGTCGGCGGAAAAAAACCGTCCGCGGTCGAAATTGTAAAAGTCGAAGTACTTGAGATCGAGTTCGTAGTCGCCGTCGCCCAGCAATGGAATGAGCGTGCCGAGCTGCGGGAACGCTGCGGGATTGCCGTAGGCGGCCATGCCCATGACCTTCCACTCGTCGCTGAACGGCTTGTAGCCCAGGTAATCGGTCATCGCCGCGTAGTAACCCCCAATCGAATGAGGGAACATGCGCGAACGCAGAAGCTCGAGCGTGTCGCCCCGCATGCGCCACGCGCTCGTGACCTTCTGCTCGCTCCAGCCGTCGACGATCAGGAGCGCGCAGTCTCCATGGCCCGAAATCTCGTGGACCAGCCGCGCATGCGAGACGTGGTGGTCCATGAACCGGATAGAGAGATCCCGGCCGCCCGCCCCGTGAAACTGGCTCGTGACGCCCGTGACGTCGAGTCCCGCGATCGGCAGCACGTGATTGGGCACCGACGCAAGCCACTCACCGGGGTAGCGCATCCAGTCCGAGAAACCGCCGCGGTATTTGATGGCGACGTTCTCGCCTGGGTTCCAGCCGATGGCAATCAGATCGACGTCGCCGAGCGCGATATCGCAGCGCTCGAGGCAGAACTGGATGGCCTTGTGCGGAAATGAACGATCGTGCTTGATTCGGGTGAAGCGCTCCTCCGGTGACCCGGCGACGAGGACGCCGTCTCGGACGATCGCAGCAGAGGTGATCGGGCCTGAATGGTGAATACCCAAGACGTGAAACGGTCTCTTCGTCTCGGTCATGCGAAGGTTCATACTCTCCACAACTCAGGCATGGGCCGGACGACCTACCCTTTGGATCTCGTGCCACGGACTCCGGGGCAGCGGTGTCGCAGTGTTCCCGTTCGTATAGCCTACCCCACCGAGACACCTTCC
>JAERMM010000139.1 GCA_016844585.1 Chloroflexota bacterium
CCGACGTCGGTGCGGCCTGGGTGTTCGGCTGCGCGCGGCGCGTATGTGCCTTGGCCGCACTGCACCAGGTAGTCCTCGATCCAGAACATCTTGTAGGTACTGAGGCTCTGGTCAACCTCGTGGATCTGAATCTTTCCATCCAGAAGGTCGTGCGCAAGCTGATGCAAATCGGAATCCTGGCTGGTCTCGGCCTGAGTTCGGCGCTCCAGGTAGCGCTCGCCCGCCTCCCCATAAAGCGGCAGCCAGTCCACAACGAAGCTCACGCAGTTCTCGTCGTCGACCGGCAGTCGCCAGAAGAGCCGGTGAACCGAGAGGTTGATGGCGTCCTCCATCGAGCCCTCGACACGGCGACCGGAGTTCGTCTGGTTGGTGATGGGCATGTGGAAGTGCGTCTGGAAGTTCTTCGAGCCGTCTTTCAGCAGCGCGCCGCTGCGCAGCCCATACTCGGTCTCTTCGGTGATGCGATTCAGCGCGCTGCCCACCCACGGCGCTTCCCCCGCTGCGGCCGCGACGCGGCCGGTCGACTCGCGGTGGGTCCATGGAACGTGCGCTCCGTCGGTTGCATTGTCGAGGCGATTGAAGAAGTTGCACGGCCAGTACTCGGGCGGGCCAGAGGACAGCACGCCAGGCTGCTCGAAGTCCGGGAAGCGGCGAATTGGCGGCGCCTCGCCCTCGCCGAAGTACGCAAAGATGAGGCCCAGATACTCCTGGGTCGGATAGCCCTTGATCTTGATGCGGTTGCAGAAGGGCTCGGGCTCGGCCGGCTGCTCGATGCACTGTCCGTCCGGCGCGTACTTCCATCCGTGATAGAAGCAACGAAGGTCGTCGCCTTCGACCCAGCCGGTGCTGAGTTGCGTGCCGCGATGCGCGCAACGGAAGGCGACGACGTGGGCCTCGCCGCTCTCGCCGCGATAGAGAGTGAAGTCCTCGCCCATGATTCGAATCGGCTTGGCTCGACCTGCCGCCAGGTCCTTCGCGCGCTGGACCGGCTGCCAGAACATGCGCAGGTACCGCCCGCCGATGGTGCCAGGTCCGCTTCGTACCATGTCTTCGTTGGTAATGGTCACAGACTCTCTTGTTGCTTCAGCCTTTGCCACCAGTGTCATCCCTCCCGTTGATGGCCACGGCCAGGATTGCTGCTGGCCTGCCCCATCAAGTGCGTCGAGTATGCTTCGCGATGCTCTCGAACGCAAGCGGGTTCACACCCGGCTACAATCGCAGCATCGCAAAACGTGGAGGGAGCCCGATGATCGACGTCCAGGAGCGGGCCCATACGCGGGCATCGTGGGAGGACCTCTACCACACCGGCCCCGGGACGCTGGCAGGTCGATACTTGCGCACCTTCTGGCACCCGGTGCTGCGCGCGGAAGACTTGCCCGTCGGCAAGGCGAAGCCGATCCGCATCATGAGCCAGTACCTCACGGTCTACCGTGGTGAGGTCGAGGATCGTGTCATTCCGACCGAAGGGGGGAATCCGTACCCGCCCGCTGGAGTCACGGATTCCTCGGCTGCGCCTCGGAATGACACAGGGGGTCGTCCGCACGTCGTAGACTTCCGCTGCGCGCACCGACGCACGCAGCTCTCGATCGGCTGGGTGGAGGGTGACGCGATTCGATGTCGTTACCACGGCTGGGCATACGACGCGTCTGGCCAGTGTGTCGAGCAGCCGGGCGAGCCGGAGCCGTTCTGCAACCGTATCAAGATCGCCGGATACCCGACTGAGGAGTACCTGGGCCTGATCTTCGCCTATCTCGGCGAGGGCGACCCGCCGCCGCTGCCTCGCTACCCTGACTTCGAGGGGCCAGGTCTGCTCGACGTCACGACCTACGTTCGCAACTGCAACTACGGCAACAACCTGGACAACGACAGCCTCCATACCTACTTCGTCCACCGCTTTCCACGAAATGACTGGCGGAAATGGCAGGGCAACCCGCCGCGCATGTCGGCGAAGGAGACCGCCTACGGCACCAAACATTTTGTGGCGGGCCAGAGTGAGGATGCCGCGAGCGTGCTGGAAGCGGCTCGCGGCATGCCGAACGTGAGCTTCCGTCTCGCATCATCGGATTACTCCGCGAGCCACGGCGGAGCGCCCCCGACTGACGTCGTGGCGTGGCGGGTTCCGATCGACGACGAGAGCTATCTGTCGTTGACGGTAAACCTGGTGCACGTGCGGGATGAGGAAGAGAGACAGCGGTACATCGAGCGCCGCGCGCAAAAGGCCGCGATGAGCGGTGGACCAGAGGAGATGGAGCGGCTCGCCGAGCGTGTGCTCGCGGGCGAGCTGGAGTACGACGGCGTTGACCTGCCGATGGATGCGCTCGTCATTCTCCAGGACCACGTGACTCAGCAGGGGCAGGGCGCCTACTACGACCGCCGAGAGGAGCACCTCGGCAGCACGGACGCCGAGGTGATTCTGCGGCGCAACGTCATGATGCGGGAGCTGCGCGCGCTAGCCGAGGGCCGTCCGCTGAAGCAATGGGCGGCGCCCAGTCGCGCCACAATGGCAGGGCAGTAGCTCACCGAGATTCGAGGTACCCCATCACCCTAACGCACACCGGAGTAAGTACCCCATCCCCCCATCCCGCCGTCCGGTAGGGTGGGGGCTTGTCCCCCGCCGTGTATCGCTCGCAAAGTTAGATGCCGGGACCTGGAGGAACGGAAATGGTAGCCACGATCGCGAACAATGAGACGGAGCAAACGCCGGCCGACTGGGGCGACGTCTACCACGTCGGGCCAGGCACGCTGGCTGGAAACTACCTGCGTACCTTCTGGCACCCGGTGTTCCTGGCGCGCGAGCTGCCGGTGGGCAAGGCCAGGCCGATCCACGTCCTGGGCGAGGATTTCACCCTTTACCGCGGTGAGAGCGGCCAGCCTCACGTCGTCGACTTTCGCTGCGCACACCGACGCACGCAGCTCTCGATTGGCTGGGTCGAGGGCGACGCCATCCGCTGCCGCTACCATGGCTGGGCATACGACGCTGGTGGGCAGTGCATCGAGCAGCCGGGTGAGCCCGAGCCCTTCTGCGGCCGCGTCAAGATCAAGGGTTATCCGACCCAGGAGTATCTGGGGCTCATCTTCGCTTACCTGGGCGAGGGCGAAGCGCCGCCGCTGCCACGCTACGCGGACGCCGAGGCGCCGGGCGTAGTCGAGACCCTGACGTACGAGCGGCGCTGCAGCTTCTACAACAACGTGGATAACGACGTCCTGCACGTGGCGTTCGTCCACCATTGGTCGGTGCCCGACTGGCATACCTGGAAGGCTATCCCCACGCTGACCGCCGAAGAGACGGACTTCGGAGTCATGCAGCACGTGACCCGCGGCAACGGCTCGACGTCACACACCATGATGGGGATGCCGGCGATCAGCTACCGGCCCTACGCGCGCGAGATTCACGACCCGGCTCCCACGACGCACCTGGCGTGGCGTACGCCAGTCGACGACGAAAGCCATCGCGGGTTCCTGGTGGACGTAGTGCATCTGACTGGTGAGGAAGCCGACGCCTACCGCAAGGGCCGCGAGGGCAACCCGCTCTTCACGGATCCGTACAGCGGCACGCCCGAGATCATTCAGCAGGTACTCGCCGGCGATATCGAGCTGGACAGCCTGCGCGAAGTGGAGCGGATCAGGCTCGTCAACTTCGAAGACGGCGCTACGCAGGTCGGGCAGGGTGAGATCCCCGATCGCGAGAACGAGCACCTCGGTCGCTCGGACATCGGCGTCATGCTGCACCGTCGCATCTGGGCGCGCGAGATGCGAGCCCTCGCGGAGGGGCGGCCCATCAAGCAGTGGACGCCACCTCCAGCGCGGGCCCCAGCAGTTTGATGTCGCCCATGGAAATCCTCTTGCTGGTGGTTTCCTGACGGACACGACGGCGACTGACGCTAACCCGAACCCTCCCCCTCAAGAGGAGATGGCGCCCATCGTGGCGCCGTCGGCCGCCCCGATACCGCGCGCCCAGCTCTGGACGGCGGGGTTCGTTCTGGTCTGTCTCGCAAACATGCTCGGATACGGCAGCAACCTGCTGCTGTCGCCGATCATGCCGCTATACGTGGAGTCACTCGGCGGGACGCCGTTCGTGGCGGGCTTGATGATCTCGGCGTTCAGCGTGCTGAGCTTCATCCTGCGTCCGCTGATGGGCCATCTCACCGACCGATGGAGCGTGCGCGGAACACTGGGCCTGGGGTCGGGGATCATCGGTGTGCTCGGGCTGGCGTTCCTCGTGCCGGGCCTGCTCGTGGCGTTCCCCGCGAACGCGATCCGTGGCATCGGCTGGGGCGCGCTCAACACGGCGGGATCTGCCGCGGCCGCCCTGCTGGTGCCGCAGAGCCGTCGGGCGGAAGGCTCGGGCTACTATCTTGCTTCGTCGACGATTGCCTCGGCCTTCGCCCCGGCGATTGCGCTGTGGCTGCTCGCCGGGACCGGGCAGTTCTCTCACATCTTCATTCTGGCCGGCGCGCTTGGCATTGGTGGCGCCGCGGCGACACTGCGTTTGCCCCGGGCGGGGGCCGGGTCCACCTCGTTGTGGGATGCGCTGAAGCCGCGCGGCCGCTTGAGCCTGGAGTCGTTTGTCGAGCGCCGCGTGCTGCTCTGCTCCGCGCTGGTGATGGCCGTAACGGCGACGACGCCGGCGTTGTCGGCCTTCATCCCCACCTATGCTTTCTCGCTGGGCGTCGAAAACATCGGGCTGTACTACATCGTCGCTGGTTTGAGCAGCATCAGCAGCCGGCTCGTCCTGGGCCGCTGGGTAGACCGTGGCAGCCGTGGCGTCTGGCTTCTGGGCGGCTACGGATCATTGATTGTGGGATTCGCGATTCTCGCCAACACGAGCAGCCTTCAGGGCTTTCTGCTGGCAGCGATTGCGACCGGCCTGGGTCAGTCGCTGGTGCAGACGTCGCTGATGGCGCTGGCCATCGATCTTTCCGAGAAAGCCCGCATGGGCAAGGCGATGGCGACGTTCTCGATGTTTTACCGCCTGGGTGAGGGCATCGGCGCGCCCATCGCCGGCGCGCTCATTCAGGGTTTCGGCTTCCAGGCGATGTACTACGGTGCGATTGTCTCCATCCTGGGTGGAGTCGCTTACGCCGCCTACAACTGGCGCGTCGTCGGCCGCGGTCCCGAGCCGCGGTAGATGGGCAGGATCTCCCTATCTCGCGCGCGGCGCGACCTCTTCCTGATCAGCCTGCTCATCCTCTTTCTCGAGCTCGCCTGCATCCGCTGGTTCCCTGCGCACGTGCTCTACCTCACGTTTTTCACGAACGTTGTCCTGCTCGCGTCGTTCCTGGGAATGTCCGTCGGCTGCCTGGCCGCCGGGCATTCGCGGCGCTATCTGGCATGGACGCCCTCGCTGCTGGCGGTGGCGGTGCTCGTTGCGCTTGTCGTGGAGCTGCTGTCGGACGAACTATCCCACGTGGTGAATGTGGGAAACCAGGCATCGCCTCAGCTCATCTTCTTTGGCGCCGAATATCACGTGCAGGATGTAGCGCGCTTCGCGATTCCGATTGAGGTCCTGGCCGGGTTCTTCTTCGTGATGATCGCGCTGATCTTTGTCGGCCCAGGCCAGGAGCTTGGGCGGGCGCTCAGTCGCGTGCCTCACCGGGTGCAGGCATACAGCCTGAACATCTTCGGGAGCATCGTGGGGATCGTGTTGTTTGCCGCCTGCGCCTGGTTCCAGCTCTCACCTTTGTGGTGGTTTCTGCCCTGTGCGCTCGGGCTGGCGTACTTCCTGTGGGACCGTCGGGTGTCCGCTGGGGTGGTGGGCCGCTGGGTGCTCTTGCTCCTGGTCGCCGTGTCCGCCGGGCTCCGCTCTGGCACGCACACCATGGGGGACGAGACACGCGAGTACTTCTGGTCTCCTTACTACCGGATCGACTATGACCCGCCTCGCAAGAGCATCGCAGTGAATCTGTTGAGCCATCAGGGAATGGTGCCGCGTGATTCAGTCTCGCCCGCCTACGCGCTTCCGCATCTGCTGAACCGCGACGCTGGCCGGCCGGCTTTCTCCGACGTGCTCATCATCGGAGCAGGCTCGGGGAACGACGTCAGCCGAGCATTGCAATGGGGCGCTCAGCGCGTCGACGCGGTCGAGATCGATCCCGTGATCTATGAGATCGGTCGGCGCGACCATCCCGATCAACCGTATTCGGATCCGCGGGTGACCGTTCATCTCGATGATGGACGTAACTTCCTGCGCACTACGGATCGGGCATACGACCTGGTCATTTACGCACTGGTCGATTCGGTCGTGCTCCAGAGCAGCTACAGCAGCATCCGGCTGGAGAGCTACCTGTTTACCCAGGAGGCCTTCTCCGACGTGCGCCGACGCCTGAAGCCCGGCGGCGTTTTCACAACCTACAACTTCTTCCGCCAGGGCTGGGTGGTCGAGCGGCTTCGTCAGCAGCTCACGGACACATTTGGAAGCGATCCACTGACCCTGGCCTTGCCCTACCGGAACCGAATCGAGCCCGACGATGCGCTCTTCGGCGAGTTCGACGTCTTCTTTGCCGGCGATGTCGCGCCTTTGCGCGCCGCCTTCGAGCGTCAGCCGACCTACTGGTTGCGGGCCGATCAGGCTCCAGCTCCGTCAACTCCGAATGGATTCATGCAATCCCCGCCGACAGGTGGCAGCGGCTGGCTTCAATTCGGACTCGCCTCCGTAGGCTCTTCCCCGGTGAGGCTGCGATCGACGACCGACGACTGGCCATTTCTCTACCTTCGCGAGCCGCTCATTCCGGATGTGAACCTGCGCGGAATCGCGGTCATGGGCGGGCTAGGTCTCCTTATCGTGCTCCTCTTCCTGCCGAGAACGAAGCCGGTTGTTGAGCCCTGGAGAGGCCGCCTTGGCCTGGATGGGCGCATGTTCTTCCTCGGCGCGGCGTTCATGCTCGTGGAAACCAAAGCCGTGGTGCAAATGGCCCTGCTGTTCGGCAGCACCTGGATCGTTAACTCCGTCGTCTTCTTCTCCATCCTGCTCATGATCCTGGCAGCGAATCTGTTCGTGCTTCGTGTCGGACCTCAGCGGCTCACGCCGTTCTACATTGGCCTGGCCGCCGCCCTTCTCGTGAATCTGCTGGTTCCGATGGACGTGTTTCTCGGCCTGGACCGCCAGGCCCAGGTGGCGGGCGCGTCCCTCCTGGTGTTCGCCCCAATCATGTTCGCGGGCGTGATCTTTGCCGTGGCATTCAGTCGAGATGCCGATCCGGGGCGGGCTTTTGGCGCCAACGTGGCAGGCGCTATGTTCGGCGGGCTCGCTGAGAATGCGTCCATGATGCTCGGATTTCAGTATCTGATTCTCGTGGCAGCCGCCTTTTACGGGCTCACGCTGCTCGCGCCGCTCGCTGCCGGGCTGGGCTATCGGCTGACCTCGAGGCGCCGAATAGCCGCTCTATAGTCTGCCGCCGCCGACCACC
>JAERMM010000140.1 GCA_016844585.1 Chloroflexota bacterium
GGGGAGGGAGTAGCTGCGGGATTCCCTGCGAGGTTCATCCAGCCCTCGCGGCCAACGTCTGCACCATGGGTCTGAATTGTCCAGGGCACCTGACGAAAGTGTGTGTCTACTCGTTCCAGTTGGGCGCGGACCATTGTTCTGGCCCGCCTAGACCATGTTCCAGGTTCCAGGTCACGGTGTCGAACGCACGGCCGGTCGCTCCGTGCTGGCCTTCCTGTTGAGCGAGAAACAGCACCAGGGGCACAATATGCTCAGGCTTCAAAGGCATCGGGCCTGTCGGACGGCCAGCCGCGGCGCGCGCGGCGTTCTGCTCCACAAAGCCGGTCGTGCGCGTGTGGCCCGGCACCACGACGTTCACCGCAACGTTGTGCTCCTTGAGCTCGTCGGCGATGTAGAACATCATGCTCGCCAGAGCGGCCTTGGACGACGTGTATGGCTGCTCGCGGCTGTTTGGCCTCAGCGCCATGTAGGCCCCCCCGTTCGATCCCATGATGGCGCCGCTGGTGATCACCGAGACGACGCTGCCACGGCGCTGCTCGATCATCCCTTTGGTGAACGCTCGCGTTACCTTCAGGGTCCCGAACACGTTGACCGCGTACATTCGCTCGAAGTCGGCATCGCTCACATCGAGGGTGACGGTGCGTCCACCCCCCTGGAAAAGGTCCCGCTGGCGAAGCCCAGCATTGTTGATGAGAACGTCCACGGCGCCAAATTTACGCTGAGTCTGCTCGCAGGCGTCCTGCACCTGTTCCGCATCAGAGATATCCGCCGTCGCCAATAGGACGTCGTCGCGGCCCTGCAATTCGCGTCGAAACGCGTCGTCCTCGTCGCCGGAGAGCCCCGTCGGCTCCCATGACCTGTCCAGCGCTACCACTTTGGCGCCCTCAGCCAGGAACCCCTGAACGTAGGCGCGGCCCATGCCCCGGGCGGCGCCCGTAATCACAACCACTTTGTCCTTCAACGACGTCATTGTCTCTCTCCTCTCACCCGTCTAATCGGCCAGACACGTACGTTCTGGCGCTCGGCATAGTGCAACAAAGGCTCCTGGTTCGGCAGCTTCACTCCCGTGGGTTGAGCCATCGAGTTCGAGCCAAACCTCGCCGCCGCGACCTGCAGCGGCCATGGGTCGTGGTCGATGCGGGCCCGATACACGCGCCCGGCTCTGTCCACGCTGTACAAACAGTAGCGCTCGGTGAGGCCGAACTCCAGGCTGCCCGGCTCCGCGTTGAAGACCGGCCCGGTTGGCCAGTAGCGCGCCTCGAATACGACAGGTTCACGCACGGGCGGCCTGCGATCGCTCGAATATGTGACGGACCCATCGACGAACCGCTGCGACATCCGAGCGTGATAGTAAGGCAGGAGGTACGTCAGCCTGGCTGCCGCGACGGCCAGGGCGTTGGCGGCGTCGAGGCTAAAGAAATAGACACCTGGCTCGCCACCGACGGTGACGTACGTCCTGACATTGATCTCCGGAAACGCCGCCAGGCCGGGGATTGGCGGAAAGCCGCGCACGTGCAAGGCGCTGATTCCAAACGGCACGACGCCGATCCACCCACTGCCATCGATCATATCGACTTCCAGTTGACCTGGCACGATTTTGCTCAGCTCCTCGACCGCGACGGGCCAGTGCGCAAACAGCAGGTGTTCCCAGGTCTGAGCCATGACCCATGGCCCGTGTGCCGGCGGGCGCGCCTGAAAGCCGCTGTCAGCCAACTGCTTCACTGAAACGCGGGCATGACCTCTTTGGCGAAGAGGCGCATCGCCTTGAGAATCTCGGCGTGGGGGATGCCGCCGAAATTAAAGGTCGTGCTGAAGATGTCGAAATCATAGTTGCGGATGGTGTTCTGCATCAGCTTGATGCACTGCTCGGGGGTGCCATAGACGTTTCGACCAGTGGCGAGCATGTCGTCGTAGTCGTAGTCGTCGCCGTGCGGCAGGCGTCCGGGACGCCCGACGGACGCGATGTTGTCGTACCGCTTGATTCCGACCTCGGCCACCTTCCTGGCCCGCTCGCCATCTTCGTCGACCCAGGTCCGGACGTGCAGTTTGCAGTTGCGGTCAACGCCCGGGTTCAAGCCGAGCCCCACGAGCCCCTCGCGCCAGGCTGCCAGGCCCGGCTTGTAATGGTCGGCGGGGTAGGGGTGAGACACGGTCATGATGTTCAGGCCGTGCCTTCCAGCCCAGCCAAGCGACTCCGGCGAGTGTCCAGCAACCCACATCCGCGGGTGGGGCTGCTGAACGGTGCGCGGCAGCACCGAGACGTTCTCGAAGCTCCAGAACTGGCCCTCGTGCGTCGCGGGGTCGTTGCTCCAGGCGCTGATGACCGCCTCGGCAGCCTCTTCGAATCGGGGCCGACTCTCGTCGCGCGATATGCCGTACGCTTGGAAGTCCAACGCCGTGTTCCCGAGGCCGACCCCAAACTCCAGGCGGCCGCCGGACAGGACATCGACCATGGCATAGTCCTCCGCTATCTGGAGCGGATGGTGGAGCGGCAGGATCGAGATCGCCGAACCGAGATGGATCCGAGAGGTGCGAGCGGCCGCGGCGGACATGATCACGGCCGGATTGGGCATCGGACCGCCGTAGAGCAGGAAATGATGCTCTGTGAACCAGAAGCATTCCCAGCCCAGCTCTTCCGCTAGCGCAACCTGCTCCAGCGTTTGCTTGTAGAAGGCATCGAAGCCGCCGAGCTCAGGGAAGTAGGTCGGCAGGAGGTGGATGTGAAAGCGCATAGACTCTCCTGTTTCAGCGCGGCTAGTTTACGACATTGCTATATTTGACTTGACAGCCAGCGGAGGAGATCCAGTGCTCACTATTCGACACGCTTTACGTTGCATTTCCGCGTCAGTCGCCGTCGCCGTACTTGCGTCGTGCGCTCCGAGCGCGCCGACGAGCGAGTCAGGTTCGGTGGCCCAGGGACAGGGAGCGCCACTCGCACAGTCCACGTCAGGACCAAAGGGAACCCTGCGGATCGCGTGGGCCACTGAGCCAGAGACGCTTGCGCCGAAGATCGCTTCGGGATCTGGGCTCAACGAGTTCAACTGGCTCTTTAACTCTTTCCTCACGTACTACGACTTCGCCGGCGTCGCACATCCAATGCTCGCCAAGCAGATCCCCACCCAGGAGCGCGGCGACTGGACTATCAACCCGGACGGCACCATGGTGACAACGTACCAGCTGCGCGAAGACGCCCGTTGGCACGACGGAACGCCGATTACAGCCGGAGACTTCGTCTTCGCGTACCGTGTGTACCTGGATCCGGACATGCCGGTGCGAGACCGGACCCCTGAGACGCTGATGTCAGACGTTGTGGCCCGCGACGAGCATACTCTGGTCATCAACTGGAGGGAGCCGTACGTCCAGGCGAACCTGCTCGGCTACCAGCAGCTCGACCCGCTGCCGCGCCACCTGCTCGAGGAAAAGTACCGAACGAACCGGGCGAACTTCACCTTCGGCGACGAGTGGAGCGCGAACTACGTCGGAAATGGACCATTCCGTATCCAGCGCTGGGAGCCCGGGAGCGGGCTGATCGCGCGGGCAAATACGAGCTGGTTCATGGGAACCCCAAAGCTCGAGACGATCGACGTTCGCTTCATCACGGATACGAATCTGATCATGGCGAACCTGTTTTCGGGCGACATCGACATGACCAACTCACCCGCCATCCGCGGTCCCGAGGCCGCCCTGGGAAGAGACCAGTGGGTGAGCGCTGGGAACGGCTACCTCAAGACGTGGGAGACGCGCCTTCGTTACCTCGAGTTTCAGCTCCGAGACGTTCCCAACTGGCAGCGAGCCATGACCGACCTGCGCGTCCGACAGGCTCTGCTGCACGCAATAGACCGACAGGCGCTGGTGGACGGGGTCAACTTCGGCCTTGGGTCTCCCGCGAATATGTTCCTTGCTCCGACCGATCCGCAATTCGCTCAGGTGGACCGGTCGATCACCAAGTATCCCTATGATCCCAATCGTGCCGAGAGTCTGCTTGCCGATGCCGGCTGGCGACGGATTCAGGCTGGACGGCCGTCGGTCAACGCATCGGGACAGACGCTCGACATCGACGTCTGGACAACGGCTGGAGGCAACGCCGAGCGAGAGGTCTCGATCATCTCGGACAGCTGGAAAGCACCCGGAGTGAACGCGAGTCTCTTTTTGATCCCATCCGCCCGGCAGCGAGACAACGAGTTCCGAGTCAGTTTCCCGGCAACCGCGGTCAGCGCGCGCAGCATCTCCCCGGAGAACTTCGTTTTCACGTCGTCTCAGGTACCTACTGCGGAGGCCCGATGGCAGGGCCCGAATCGAGGGTCCTTCAGCGATGCTGAGATCGATCGTCTGCAGAATCTCGTCCTGACCACGTTCAACAGGACGGAGCGCGAGCAGTCCATGGTCGCGCTTCACAAGAGGCTCACCGATGTGGTGGGCATCGGGCCCATGTACTACGATGTCGAAGTCATCCTTGCCAAGAACAAGGTCAAGGGACCTGTCGGGAACTACGGTCCCCAACAGGGGATCTCCTGGAACGTCTTCGAATGGGAGGTTTCGGAATAGACCACGAGTTGACTTTCGTCGGCTTAGCCGGTATCCATCAGGGTCAACGCCGCCGCGCCACGATGGCGGGTGAACCGCGCTTCTCGCGAAAGGAAGGGTGCCATGGCGATTGAGCAAGCTTCGCTTACAGAGATCAGCGATGTCTTCTATCGGGACGTGCAGTCGCTGGGGATGAGCCCTCTTTGGAGATCAACTCAGCCCGGGCCGCGAGATGGAGTTCCAGCCGCGCCCTACCAGCCCTGTCACTGGAGCTGGAGCGACATCGAGCGATCGCTGGTCCGCGCGGCCGCGATCGTCAAGCCCGGACCCGAGGCGGAGCGCCGCGCCCTTCAGCTATGCAACCCCGGCGTCGCGCCCAGCCCGTCGCCGACCCACACGCTGACGGCCGCCGTTCAGATGGTGATGCCCGGCGAGATCGCGCCCTCCCACCGCCACACGATGGCGGCCATCCGCTTCATCATCCAGGGCGACGGCGCCATAACGATGGTCAACGGGGAGCCGCTCTCGATGACCCCCGGCGATCTCATCCTCACACCGGGCTGGTGCTGGCATGGGCACATCAACCGCACCGAGGCCCCGATGATCTGGATGGACGGCCTCGACGTGCCACTGGTGCGCAGCCTCAAGGCCGGGCTTTACGAGGGCTATCCGGACGAGCTGCATCCGGCCACGAAGCCAATCGATCACTCGGTATCGCGCTACGGCAGCGGACACCTTCGCCCCGTCTGGGAACAGACGTCGACGAAAATCTCGCCCATGCTGAAGTTCCCCTGGGCCCAGACCGAGCAGTCGCTGAGGGACCTCGCCAAGGTCGACAGCTCCCCGTTCGACGACGTGGCGATGCAGTACACAAACCCATCCACCGGCGGACACGTGCTCCCGACCATGGGTTGCTGGATGCAACTGCTGCGGCCCGAAGCGCACACGCGCGCCCACCGCCACTCGACCTGTCACGTCTACCACGTGTTCCGCGGGAGCGGCTCCACCATCGTCGACGGCGTTCAGATCGACTGGAAACAGGGCGACTTCTTTGCGCTGCCGCCGGACTGCTGGCACGAGCACCTGAACCGTTCGTCGAGCGAGCCGGCGTTCCTCTTCTCCACGAACGACCTGCCCGTCTTTGAGTCGCTGGGGCTGTACCGCGAGGACGCCTATGCGGAACGGGACGGACATCAGGAAGTGGTCGCGAGCTACGCAGCCCGCTATGGGGACAGCAGGAATTAGGCCAACCACGCACAAGATGGCGGGCGGGGTTAGGACATCGGCGGCCTGGATCCCGCGACGCACGGCGGGGGACGAGCCCCCGCCCTACCGGACGAGCCCAGCGCCGCCCGTGCGCAACATCACGGGACGACGACAGTCATCACTGCGCGCAAAGTGCGAGCCGGGCGGAGAGTAGGCGATGGAGTTTGGGGTCTTCGCCCTGCCCACCTATTTCCCGGAATCCGACGGGCCGGAAGGCGAGTACTTCCGAAAACTCATCGACTTTCTGGTCCTTGCCGAGGACCTTGGTTTCGACTCGGTCTGGGTGAACGAGCACCACTTCCACCCGTACGGGGGCATGATTCCCTCGCCGCCGGTTCTTCTGGGCGCGCTCGCAAGAGCGACGAGGCGTGTGCGGCTTGGCACTTCGGTCATGGTTCTGCCGCTGCACGATCCTCTGGACGTTGCCGAGCAAATGGCGATGATCGATCTCATCTCTGGGGGAAGGCTGGACTTCGGCGTTGGTCGCGGCTTCGTCGCCCACGACTATGAGGTCCACAACATCGCGGTCAGCGAAGGGCAGGACCGCACCATCGAGTGCATCGAGGTCATTCTCAAAGCATGGAGCGGGCAGCCCTTCCGCCACGAGGGCAAACACTATCAGTTCGACAACGTCTCGGTCTGGCCGCACCCTGAGCAAACGCCACGCCCACCTGTCTGGATGGCCGCGACCAGCAATCCAGCGAGCTTCGAGCTGATCGGGCAACACGGCTTCAACCTGCTTACCGTTGCCTATCTCAAGACGATGGAAGACCTTACGGGTCTGATCGGGCTCTGGCGTCAGGGGTTGGCGGCTGGCGGCCATGCTGGACCGCGACGCGTTGGAGCACACTATCAGGTGGTCCTCGCCGAAGATCGCGCGGAGGCTCACCTCCTGGCCGAGAAGAGCATTCGGCGCTACGTGCTGCAGAACCTGGAGGCACAATCGCTGGCCAGGACCCCTGTCGTACGGGCAGAGACGGCGGCCCTCGGGCGCGACGCGGCCACGAGCATCGATATGGCACGCCTGGTTGAGGAAGGGCGAGTCCTGGTCGGGACACCGGACGACGTTGTCGCGACGCTAGAGCGAGTGCGTGACGTCCTCCAGGTCGACGAGGTCCATTGCACCTTCACGTTCGGAGGAATCCCTTTCGATAGAGCCGAGCGGTCCATGCGCTTGTTCGCGGCCGAGGTCATCCCGCGGCTTCGAGAGCCCAATCTCGTCGCAGCCGGCGCTGAGGATCGTCAGATTTGAGCGGCCGCCATCACCCCTGAGGAGTACCCACGGTGATCATCGATCTCGATTCGCACCTGCGCGACGGCTACTTCCTGGATGAGATTTATCAACTCGAAGAGCCGTTTGCTGAATACACACCGCGGCGGATCGGAGATGGCAGGCACCAGGCAGCACGATTTGAGCATCGACTCGATCCGTTTCCGGCCCGGGCGCGAAAGGCCTTCAACCACGACTACATCTACGACCCGAAGGCGAACTGGCGCGGGGGCGACATTGCCCGCCGTCAGGTAGGCGGCTACGACATGGAGTACCGGCTGGATGACATCGCGCAGGAAGGGATCGAGAAGCAGATTGTCTTCCCGACGGCCATCATGATC
>JAERMM010000389.1 GCA_016844585.1 Chloroflexota bacterium
GTTGATGACATCACCGTCCTTCAGGCCGAGGTCGTACCCGGCTCGTCCAAGCTCGAGATCCCTCCGGTTGACCCTGATGATTTCCATTTCTGCGCCGGGAGCCACGGGCTGACGCGACACGATCACTTCGTTGCTGGCGTTGGCCGTGGGAGAACCTGCCATCGCGAGCGCTTGCAGCAGCGTCATGCTCGAGCCTGTCATCGTGTACTCGTTCGGACTGCGCACTTCTCCGGTGACGAAGATCGTCTGACTCTTGTACTGATCGATTTCGACACGGACCTGAGGATTCCTGATAAATCCATCGGCGAGGAGCTTCGTCATCTCGGCCTGGAGCCCGCTGAGGGTCCGGCCTGCCGCACGGACGCGCTCGAGAAACGGGAAGTTGAAGAATCCGTCGTTCTCGACTCGGTACTTCCCGGTCAGGCTCGGCTCTTCGAAGACCGTGATCGACAACTGATCCTGCGGGCCGATGACATAGTTGTCCGATCTAGCGGCCGGCTGGGCGGGTGCCGCGGGAGCCGGTGTCTGGGCTTTTGGCGCGGCTGTTTGCGGGGTCGTTGTTGACTCCTGAGGCACCAGCGTCACGGCAAGAAGAAGCCAGGCGAGGAGGTTCATGGACATCATTGGTTACCCCTGCTCAGAAACCCGCGCCAGAGGAATCCCCAGCTGTCGCGCCTTTCTATAGAGATTCGGACGTTGGATGCCCAGCCAGTGTGCAGCGTCAGCCGTCCTCCAGCCATGATGCTGCAGAACAGCGGCGATGTAATCGCGTTCGAACCGGAGCCGGGCATCGCGGAGGCTGCCGACTGGAACGAAGGCCGTTATCGCACGATCCAACTGTAGCACCGGGAGTAGCTGCTCGATCTGAATGGCTTGGTCGCGCGTTTCTGCGACGACACGCTCGACGAGGGCGCGGAGCTCGGCCAGGTTGCCGGGCCAGCTGTGCGCGGCCAGCAGCGCCAGCGCCGCCTGGGTAAATGTTCGCGGCGGCCGCCCTTCTGCACCGGAGTAATCTTCCAGCAGCCGCGTCGCCAGCATCGGTACGTCTTCCAGCCGGTCGCGCAGCGGCGGCAAATCTATCCGCGACGCCGCCAGCCGGCGGTACAGGTCCGCGCGAAATCGATGCTCACGGACGTCACCGTCGATCGAGGGCAACGCGCTCGCGACGAAGCGAACCTCAGTGGGCACCACCTCGCCATCGACGCGCACTTCGCCATCGCGCGCAATACGCGTCAGCCGCGCCTGGGTTGCTGAGGGCAACTCCGTCACGTCCTGCAGGAACAATGTGCCTCCGCGCGCTGCCACAGTGTGGCTGTCGCTCGACACCGATTCTAGATCGGTTGGGCCGTGGTTCCGCGCCGCTCCGAACAGGCTGCGGTCGATCCGAGCGGCGTTATCGGCGCCGCAGTCGATGGCGATCCACGGAGCGGCCGCAGGCCGGCTGCGCGCGTGCAGCTCGCGCGCAATCGACGGGGCGTCGGCCCCGCGCTCGCCGACCAGCAGCACGCCGCTGTCGAGCGAAGTGGTTCGACGTATCAGCTCCTGCACGCGGCCGATGGCGGCCGACTCTCCAATCAGCTCAGTTGGAGCCGATGAGCCGGGCAGAAGTCGAGCGGGCCGGCTATTGGCCAGTATGACCGTGTCTCGCATGGCTCTCTTGACCTTTACTCAAGGGATCGATCGGGCTGAATGGGCCAGGACATGGTATCCGGTGCGACTCGGACCGTGACTTGGGGATTGATGCAGCTCCGCCCCGTCAGTTACACGAGCGTCTCAAGAAGTCCGATGTCTCAAGAGGGTCTATGTGACGCCTTTAGTAACGACAAAATACGACTTATAAAAACTTACAAGACATGTAGTGTCAAATAAGACACCGTAGGATCAATATATGATACATCTCCGCGCCCGTCGCGATACGTTCGAGCTCGTGACGATCAGATAAATTGATGTATATCAGTGCTTTGAAGCGCGAACTGGCTCCACAAACGTCACCAGTCTTATCGGCCGTACGGGGTGTATCAATCAGGATGTGGTGGGTGCCGCGGCGCGGCGCGACTCCTCGACGAAGCGGCTCTGCACCGAATGCTACGAGGCTGCCGGCTTCGGACGAGGGCACCAGCCCCAACTGCAGCACAGTCTCACTCCGCTCTCACGCGCCGCGATTCACGACCCGCGTCCACGGGCGACTCCTGCGCAACCGGTGACGGCATGAGTCCATCGACGTCCGCTTCAGCGTTGCCGTCGATCGAGTGGCGACGCCCCGATCGTTGCCATCTGGATGGTTGAGCGCCTGCTTGGGGGCGAACGGTGAGGTGGGCTGCTCCAGCAGTCCAGGGCGCTGAGACTACACGCCGGCGAGCCAAATGAACTCGCGGCAGGTCGGACAGGCGTAGGCCATTCGAAGATCGCCGACGAAGGAGACGAAGCCACCCTTCCCGTGAACCGCGCAGCGGGGACAAATCGAAGCGGCCTGGGCGTCGACAGTCTCGATCTGCAGCGGCCGCCCCGTGGTCGGACACGGGATCATCGTCGGCCCCGATTCATGCCGGGACACGGTCGGCTGGCCATTGTGGGGAATGTGCCACCGGAACAAGCCGTGGTAAAGGTCGGTCCGAGTCTCCAAATTTTGCCCCAGATGGTAGCATAGCAGTGGCGCCAACCCCCTGCGAAAGTGGCGGAACTGGCAGACGCGCCGGACTTAGGATCCGGTAGCCGAAAGGCTTTGGGGGTTCGACTCCCCCCTTTCGCACTACACCGGCTTGACAGTTCACCGTTCACAGTTAACAGTTCTCAGTGGTTCCCAGACAATTTGGATTGTCTCTCACGTGCCCCTGTGAACT
>JAERMM010000390.1 GCA_016844585.1 Chloroflexota bacterium
TTTTCCCGCGATGAAATTGTTGGCACTACAGTGGTCCTCGATGCGGGTTAATTCCTAGAGGGGGCTTGGCCGGAGTCCGAGTAAGGCTTCTTCGAGGCTATATCAAGACAGTAGGGGTGGTCCTCAAATGTTTGCGGCAATGCCGAAGAATCGCATTCGAGTCTAGAGAGCCCGGCCTGCCGGGACATAGAGCGGCGTGAGGTGTCACCAAAAACCCAGCACTGCGGGTTCCGGCCAAATCGTGGAAGAGCTTCCCATCCACTTTCACGCGTGGATCGAGGCGCCGCCGTCGAGGACGAGGGTCTGACCTTGAACCATGTCGCTGAGCGGACTGGCCAAGTATAGCGCAGCGTCGGCTATATCACGCACGGTCAGACGCCGATCCCCCACCATGCTCTTGGCCCGCCGATGTGCCAGGAGCTGTTCCCGGTTAGGCATCTGGTGAAACGAATCTGTCTCAACCAGTCCGGCCTGAATCACGTTGAGATTGATGCCATGGTCACCGATCTCCAGTGCGAAGTGGCGGATGATACTCTCTAGCGCTGCCTTCGTACTGCCTATGAGGCCGTACATTGGCAGTGCCAGGTGCGAGCCGAGGCTCGAGAGGCCGATGACCTTGGCACGGCCTTCACTTCGTTTCAGCAAGGGCATCGCGGCCTGCACCAGAAACATCAGGGCTCGGACGTTCGTGTTCATAGCCGCCTCGAAGTGCTGGGCCGTTGTCGCCAGCAGCGGACGAAAACCGCCCGTGGCGGCGTTGCTGACAAGGATATCCAACCCGCCAAAGCTCTCTCTCACGAAATCAATCATGGAGACGACGTCCTCCTGTTCGCTCACGTCAGCTTTGACGACGGCCGTGCGCCGACCGAGGCTCTGAATCTGGTCCGCAACCTCTTCGGCGGCGGATCGTGAGGTCACGTAGTTAACGACGGTATCGGCGCCCGCCTCCGCCAAGCGCAGGGCGCAAGCGCTCCCGATGCCGCGAGAGCTGCCCGTTACGAGAGCCACCCGTCCTGTAAGATCGATCACTGAGTTGCCTGCGAGTCTGACGAGCCCGCTATAACGATCGCGGCCGTTTCTCGGTCAGAATCCGCGATGTGGATGGTGTGCGCGGCCTCTGGCTCCGCGCCGTCCCAATGGTAGGTGTAACCCCCGCCCGCACGGGGACAGACTTCGATGCGGAGTGGGGTGAACTGCTCGCCGTAGCTCACCGCCTTATATATCGCCTCTTTGACGGCCCAGAGGGTCGATGCCAGACGCATCTCCCCCGCGCTGTGCACCCACCGCCGTTCCCTCGGCGTCAACCGCGCCACATCCACGCCCACGGACACTCCGGGGGCGCGGGACAGCGCCACAAGCACAGATCGATCGGAGTGGGCGATTGATAGCGCCCAGGGCTGCAGCCGGCCGCGCAGCGTCACTCGTGGACGCGTCGCTCGTCCGAGACCGTCAC
Source organism: Chloroflexota bacterium (assembly GCA_016844585.1). GTDB lineage: Bacteria > Chloroflexota > UBA6077 > UBA6077 > SHYK01 > JAERMM01. The sequence continues at coordinate 1,454 of JAERMM010000390.1, forward strand.
GTGAATGGATATCGATCTCGGTAGGGTGGATCGCCTCCTCGCCGACCGATGGCGCGAGCACGTCATCGAGAATCAATCGTTTGGCAAGCAGGCGACCGCAGAGCCACCCCTCGCGCCGGCTGGGATCGCGGAGTTCTGCAAAGACCTCTCGCTCACTAGGGCTGAGCCAATCTTCGGCCTCCGCTCCACGCCACGCGCGGAGCAGAACTCTTCGCGATAGATAGCGGGACACGAGTCGAGTGCCGACCATCAACGTGCCTTTCGAGAAACGACGATGCACCGATAGCCTTCAGCGGACAGGATCACCGTACCATCCTCTCCGAACAGCGCGAAGTCAAAATCCGTGTGTGTGGCTTGTCGATCCCGCATCGTCAGGCGGACTATGCACGTCTCGCCATCACGGGGCAGGCGTCCAACACGCAATCGTTCGGCCGCCCGCGGCAGTTGCAATGTCGCATACTCCTTAGACATAAAGGCGCCAGCGGTCTGGAGGCATCCATCCAGCGCCGCTGATGGGACAACCCAGCCATCACCTCGCCGGAGCCCTGCCAGATCAGTAAACGGTGGCGCAACGATCCGTCCCCAACAACCGCCCCGCTCGAACGCCACATCCCGCAGACATTGTAGCGGTGTACCCAGATAGATCCGACCCCCCTGAATCGCCTGCTGAGGGTCCAGATACTTCATGGCGTTCCAGTTGCCCGGCTCACCAGGATGTGGAAGGTCGATTGCTGTGGGCCTGTCAGCCAGTTCCACGACGCCCTTTAGGTAGACGCGATCCGGATCCGTGAGCCGACCTTCGCGATTATAGAAATCAGCGCGAAGCTCGCATTGAATGCCGTTTTCTACCAACGTCGCATGAATGCGCGCACCTTGAGGTCGGTCGGAGAAAAACCGGAAGCCGTTGATGACATCAAAGTTGCGCAGACCGACGACGGTCCGTCCTGGAAAGAGAATCGAGGCCGCCTCGGCGAATAATTCGATACCGACGACAGCCGGCAAGATAGGAATCCCTTGGTACCGGTGCTCGACCAGGAATCGATCCCGTGTCGGATCAAAGCGTGCCTCGGCCACCAGGCTCTGCCCCTCGTGCAGTTCATATAGACCATCGATGAGCGGCGACCTGGAGATCAGTTCTCTGCGCCGCCGATAGGCTTGCAGTTGTATGGGCGTGGGGGCGGTTTTGTCGAGGTCCAGCCTACTGGGCCGGTCGATGAGGAGCACTTCCGCTTCAGGAGCGCCGGCCAGAAGTTCATCGATCAGATGTTCAACGCCCTCGAGCGGGGGCATGAATCGCTGTTGGGCCAGCGCCAGCACCACTTTGGTCTCCGGGCGGACGGCCATACCCAGCTCATCCCAGGGCGGCCAGTGAATAGCGACGGATGCGCACGTTGGGCGTTCGGTGCGAAACCGACCGATCAGCTTACACAGCATGTCCGAGGCCAAAGAGTAGTCGGTCTGGCCATGTCCGCCGAACCGGCCGCTGACGGAGCCGAAAGCTACGAAATACGCCAGCGGGTCCTCGCGTGTCAGAGCCATGAGCGCGGCGGCACCATCTACCTTGGCGGCGATGGTTGCCGTCACACTATCAAGCTGCTTGCGGTCGAACCGGGCGGCGGCTTCAACACCTGCACCGTGGATGATGCCATGGATCGGTCCGGCGGATTGGCGGATGGATTCCAGCACCTTCCCTAATGCCTTCCGATCTGAGACATCGCAATAATGGTAGGTTGCGCGCACCCGTTCATCGGCAAACGCGCGCAACGTCTTGTCGATCTCGATCTCCCTTTCGACCTGCCGCCACGCGGCCAAGGGATCGCGTCCGGTTCGACGGGCCTCTTTGGTGATGGTCATTTTCAGGTCCTTCAGACTGTCAGCGGACAGATTGCGCCAGACGGCGTCAGGTTGCGGCGGCGGGGTCGTCCCGATCAGGTGCAGCTCCAGTCCGAATCGGCGGCCCAGTTCGCGCGCGACGAAGCCCGTTATGCCCCGGGCTCCTCCGGTTACCACCCAGGTTCCCCCACGAGGAATCTCCCTCTGTCCCAATAGCTCCAGAGATCGTGGCACGGCCCGCACAAGGCGCCGTCGCCCGCGGACATAGCCGACTTCGACTTCTGGTGTGCCAGCGGCCAGTTCGGCCCAAAGACCCGCAACCACCTGCCGCGGCGACTCCTCCGGTGGCGTATCGACAACCTTCACAAGCATCCCCTCAAACTCGCGGCGAATGCTCTTCAGTAGACCTGCCAGCGCGCCACCCTCGACCGCCGTTACACCGCCAGAAAAGCCGAAGTGACCGCCCACCGCGGGCGCGGCGTCGAGCCCACGCTTCCTCGTCGTCCCCAGGCGCGGCGTCGTCGTCACGGGCGGTCATGAGAAACAGGTGCGGCGTCGGGTGCGCCTGCCAGAAGCGATCCAAGGCTGCCAGCGTTTCCTCAGGGTCGTCGCAAACTGGGAGATCCCTCACCGTGGCGCCGGACGCTTCCAGACGCTCGCGCAACGCGGAGGCTGTGGGATTCTGGCCCATGTTGGGCGTGCGTTCGCTGCGATCGTTCAGCGAGACGTCGGCCACCCGAAGGACATAGCGGCTCATGACTCGACCACCCTCATCGGGCTGGGTGTCACTTTCTGGTGGGGCTGCTGGCGCATCCAATCCGTAGGCGACGGTGCGGCGATCGTGAACCCGGTGGGTGAGCGGCACCTCCGATGCGAACAGTTCCTTGAGGTTCAGACTACAGTAAAGGTCCGCTTTCTCTTTGGACAGGGGACCAGGCGTCGCCCAGACCTCCCCGGTCGAAGGTCGCATCACAATGCTCACTTGATTGTCGATGCGGTGAATCGTGTTCATGGTCGGGTGAGGTGTGACGCGCCCCCGGCCCAAATCGTACCGGTCACGCAAAGCTGCTTGAGCTTGACCCACGGTAAACCCCGCCCCCCCGTTTGCGCCCAGCAGGTCCTGCAGCCGAGTGAGTCGGTAGCTCGAGTGTGGCGGGACATCCCGGGAGACGTGCAGAAGGCAGAGATTGGTGGTCATGACGAGATCCTTATCGTGCTGGACATGTAGCGAGGCACCGTCGTACTCGAGGTAACACAATCGGTCGGTGAGGTTATCACTGATGGTGAGGCTGAAGGCCCCCATTCGCTCGGTCCCTCGCACGATCTCCACGGCGGACTCTATGTCCTCTGCCCGTTCCAGAATGGTCATCACCAAGATCGGGTGCATGATCCCAATCGCCCCCACGGCGCGCCGGGGACGATCGAGCAGCAGCGTGCTGCTCACGGCGAGGCCGCGGGCGTTGACCCCGTTCACCCCACCGAGCTGCCCGGAGGCCGTGAATATCATATGCGGGATGCCGGCGGCCGGATGCCGTACCTGCACGAGA
>JAERMM010000141.1 GCA_016844585.1 Chloroflexota bacterium
CCTCGCGCGAGAAATCGCCGTGCGGATAGTCGGAAGCGACGACGAGGCCGTCCTCCCCAATTTCGGCTATCAGGTGATTGATGTCCTCGTCCGCCTCGCAGGCCACGTATGCCCTGCCCTCGCGGAAGTAATCCGCCGGGTCTTTGCGCGCGGCGCCGCTGCGGCGGAGCTGGTGAATGACCCATGGCATCCACTGCGACCCGGTTTCGAGGAACGCCACCCGAAGGTTGGGAATCGCTTCCATGACGCCCGACCCCATGATGCTGTGGAAGGCGATCAACACCGGCAGGGTAGCCGCGGTGAAGCTCGCCGAACGATCCCAGGAGTCGAAGATGTCGCGGATAGCCGGGCTTCCCCAGCCGAAGTGCGTGCAGACCGGAAGGTTGAGGCTCGCGGCTTCCTCATAGAAGGGCCAGAGCGACTTGTCGCCGAGCGTCTTCTCCCACACGACCCCGTGCAGCATAACCGCGACCGCCCCCAGGCTTCGGACTCGCCGCAGCTCGTCGATCGACGCTTGAACGTCGCGAATGGGGACGAGCGCCGCGAACTTGACGCGCCCACCGGACGTATCACAGGCGCCCGCCATGAAGCTGTTGTAGCTGCGCAGGAGCGCCGCCTCGAAGCGGACGTCCTCCGTCGTCGTCATGAGGAACAGCGTCGGATACACGACCTGCTGATCGATCCCAGCCTTGTCGAAATCCGCCAGCCGTGCAGCCACATCCGTCATCTCCTGGGCCGGAATGGAGAATGGCTTCTCCTTGGCGCGGTCCATCGCCGTGGGAGTCCCGAGCCGGCCACCGCCCTTCCCCATGATGTTCGGGTAGATCTGCCCGTCGATCAGCCAGGAGGCTGTATAGGGAGCATAGACCGTGTCCTTCTCGATCTCGACGACGATCGGGCGTCTCGGATGGTACTCCTCCTCCAGAAAACTGAACGTGGCGTGAGATTCCTCGACGTGGCCATCGGCGTCAACAACTCGCATAGCTCCTCCCCTTTCTCCGTCTGCCTTAGGTCCCAATCGTACACATTCCAATTGACGAGCGCATCGATGGCCCGGGGCCCGCCCGCTGGACGCTCCTCACGCGCGCGGTCACCGCGAAACCAGCTTCCCTCATTGCTGGCGCACCTCCCATTCGTTGGCATTCCAGGCTTCGGTCCCGTCCTTACCGCCGACGTTCACGAGACGATTGCTGATCAGCGTGGGATCCGCATCGTAGAAGAGCAAGCTATGAGGTTGATCGGGTGGGGACCGCTCCCGAGCGGCCGACGGAGGCGAAATCGCGTTTCCAGAAGCCACGCCAGCTGTCGGAGCTCGGCACGAGCCCCTGCGTGACCTCGATGTCCGCAAAGTGGTTTGCCGCCGGATCACGGACGACGTGCGGCGGGTCGCGTCCCTCCTGGACGTCGCGGACCGCGCTGAGCAGCATCTGCCGGAGGGCGACGATAGCGCGATCGGTATAGCCGAGGTGCTCCTGCGTCCGGTCCTGAATCAGGCCTTCACCCTCAGTCGCGGCGGTATCGTGGGTCAAGAATTCGGCTCCCATGCCAGTGTAGGTGCCCAGCTTCATCTCCGCCCGATCCTGCAAGTAGCGGTTTCCCCGGTTGCGGGACTGCTTGTAGTCGGCGTTAACCCCGTTACGGAAACTGCGGCGATCCCCCTCGTCAAAAGGCGTGGTCCGTCGGAACAGGATCATGTAGCGCCAGTGGCTGGTATCGTCGATGGGCACGTGCCAGTTGACCTGGTAGCCGCCGCCCCCGTCGCCGGCGGCAGCGCCGAGGTTCGGCATGATGAAAGCCCGAACCTTGACGAAGTTGGAATCGACGGCCACCCGACGAATCGCGTAGACCCGGGCGCCGAAAGCAGTCTCCTCAACGTCAATGGTCGGCGTCACATCCTTGACGTGCAGATCGTCGTCGGACTCGATGCGGCGGTGCAAGAACGACAGGTGGACCGGATCGAAGTTACCCTCATTGGCCTGGAGATAGTTGCAGGCTACCAACGCCTTGGTCGGCGCGACGTATTCCGATGGGGCGGTGAAGAACTCGTAGTCCGGTAGGAGCGGCGCCTCGCCCGGCCCGAGGTAGGCCAGGATCAAGCCGCCCGCTTCCACACACGAGTAAGCTGTCTGGCGAATGCGCTGGTGGAAGGTGGAGCCCGCTGGCTCTCCGGGCTGCTCGAGGCAGCGGCCCGTCCGGTCGTAGAGCCAGCCGTGGTAAATGCAGCGGATGCCGCCATCCTCCAGGCGGCCATAGCTGAGGTCCGCTCCGCGATGGGCGCAGTGAATGCCGAGCAGTCCCGGCCGCCCTCGCTCGTCGCGGAAAAGCACGAGGTCTTCACCCAGCAGCTTCACCGGCAGTGGCGCCCCGCCCGTCGGCAGCTCCTCGGCCAGGGCTACCGGCTGCCAATAGCGGCGCAGCAACTCACCCCCTGGGTCGCCGGGGCCGGTCCGCGTGAGAAGGTCGTTTTCGTTAGAGGTAAGCATCAGTCCTCCTCAGGAGCGCCGCTTGCGCCGCGTCTCGTAATGCCGACTAATAGTACTGCGCGGCGAATGTACTACGGTGGTCAGCGCGTCGTCATTCCTCTCCCATCGCAATGGGAGAGGGTAGGGTGAGGGCAGACCCCATGCCACGGAAGAATCACGCGTGTGCGTAGCTTGGAAGTGCCCTAGCCCCTGCCCTCGCCCGCTGCGGCAGGAGAGGAATCAGACGGGGCTCCCCCAACTCCTAGCGTACTTGCGCCGACCTGCATTAGCCGCCATCATGATTCGATAGAAGCCGCTTCCACCCACGGTAGATCCCGCCTTGAGTTGCCCGGGTCCCCACGCGCTTGACGCCAATCCCGCTACCCATCATACTGCCGTAGTGACTGCACGATCGGTGGCAGAAAGAAGGGAGCAGACATGCAGCGAACGATCTTGTTGGCGGGCGTCCTCCCATTCGTCTCGGCCTTCCTCGGCGGAGCTATGGCGGTTAGTCTCGCGGCCGCGCCACAGGCAACAGCCCAGTCCAGTGAGGCACAAGAGGTGCGCGCATCCGCTTTCACCCTCGTGGGTCCGGATGGCACGGTCCTCGCCCGCTTGGCGCCAACCAGTTTCGGCACCGGTATCCTGAACCTGTACGATGCCGCGGGCACGAGGCGTCTGGCTGTAGTCGGCGACGGTGTGGTTTCGGTTTTCGACGAGGACGGTACCACGCACCTCTTCAGGGCCGGTCGTACCTTCAACCTCGGGCCGGCCGGCCAAGCCCCGGTGAACGGGGTCCTGCTCGGTCCGGACGGGTCCATCGGCATGATTCCGCCTTTGCCCTAAGGGCGCCGGTGTCGATGGCCCAGCTTTCCTCGAGGCCGATGGCAATGTGACGTGCAGCGCGCTGTAGGAGCGAGTGCCCATCGAAACCAGGAGAGCCGGGGTCGCGGAGGCCTCGGCTCTCCTTTTCATTGCGGAGGTCCTTGGGGGGACAGATGAGAAGAGATGGCGAAATCTCGGTTCCGTCGCTACGCAGGGTCTAGCGGGCGAGCGCAATAGTATTCAATCCATGACCTACCTGCGTCGAGCCCGCTCGTAGGTAACATCATGGGGGCCGACTGCCCAGATCTCCACCACGTCGGAGCCGACCGTGTAGAGGAGTCGGTAGGCAACACTTCGCAGTCGAAAGGGGAAAGCCCGAAACCCGGCCAGGTCGCCCACCTTGGGGTCGCCTGCGCCGTACGGGTCGCGGAGGATGGCAGGGATGACGTCGGTCAAGAGCAACTGCGCGAGCCGAGGGTTGTGCCGAGTCAGCTGCTCCAGATCGCGCCTGGCGGCAGGTCTGACCTCATAGCGGAAGGCCAACGCCTAACCGAGTGTTCGCGTGTCGCCGTGCGGCCCGAGAAGGCTTGCCAATAGCGCCGGGCCATCCAAGGGTGGGCCAGAGTCGCTCAGCCGACACCGAAGGATCTCGTCCTCCTCTGGCCCGCCGAGAACGGGGAAGGCGGAACCATCCAGTGGAACCGTAAACAGGTCGCCTGGTTGGCAGTGAAGCACGTCGCAGATGCTGGCGAGCGTGGCGAAGCGCACCGCGCGCGCGGTGCCTGCCTCGAGGGACCGAATGGTCTCAATTCGAACCCCGGCGATCTGCGCGAGCGCTTCCTGCGATAGTTTTCGCTGCGTTCGCGCCTCTGCCAACCGCGAACGCACTTCTCCCGCCATCATCCGGCCCCTCCTGTTCGCTAAACGCTATTCTACTAGATCAAAAAGCTGCGCCGCCTTCTTCAAGCGGATCAGCTCCTTGGCCTCTTCCGAAGAGTCCGGGTTTCCCCAGAGCAGCTCGGCGTCGCGGAGCTTCATCATGCCACCGGGATCATCGTGCGGATAATCGGTCGCGAAGAGGAAGCGGTCCGCGCCGGCTACTGAGCCCCGCTGGGCGCGTTGGGGAGGGAGATGGCGCCCTCAATCTCAATCGGGGATGTCCTGCACGAACCAGTCCAGTGGCAGGCGGTGCACCCCGGGCTCGTCACGGTCGGGCCGGAGCTTGCCCAGGATGACGGCCTTCCCAGAATCCTGCCGCCCACCATTTTCCCTTCTGACTTCTATGGAAGTCAACCCTCGGCATTAACAGTCAGATTCTGGGGACGAATTCGAGGCGCGAATCATGAGGCAGTCCGCACACAGGGGTCGCAAGTCGCCGTGCAGCGCCGCGGTCAACAGCCGCGTCACCTGCATGTTTGGTAAAGTGCAACCCTGCAACGTGAGCGCTCCCGGCCAGAAGGCCGGCTTCGATCAGGGCGAGCAGTGGCCACTTGATGCTCCGAGCTCCTTACAGCGACGGCGCTCGCGGCATTCGCAGGATAGTCCGTGAATCACACTGGGAACAAGCAAGAGGAGGAGGCAATGGTGGTTATCGATGCTGATGGACACGTCGAAGAATCCGTCCAGACATTCATTCACCTCGAGGACGAGTGGTACCGACGGCGCCCGATCATCGTAGAGTTCGCCCATGACACCGTGTACGCTCCCTGGACCGCCTCGTGGCTGATCGACGTAAAGACCTACCCCAACATCATGGGGAAAGGCGGAGGCCGACTCGGCACGCCCACGACGAGCGACTTCGCCAAAGCGAAGCCATCCTCTATCCCCTCCCAGGAAATAACGGACGTCGCGGCACGATTGAGCGACCTCGACAAGGCCGGCATCGACCAGCAGGTGGTCTACCCTACCCTCTTCTTGATGACGACGACAGAAGATGTCCGGTTCGAAGCGGCGCTCTACCGCAGCTACAACACCTTCATGGCTGACGCTTGTGCGAAGTCGGGCGGGCGAATCAAGTACGCCGCCCTCGTTCCCATCCGAGACTTGGAAGAGTCAGTGAAGGAGTTGCGGCGGGCCAAGAGGCTGGGCGCGTCGTCCATCATGCTCTTGGGCGTGGCCTGGGACAAGAATCTCGGTGACAAATCCCTTTGGCCGTTTTACGAGGAGGCCGCCAGCCTCGATATTCCCGTATGCTCACACTTCGGTTGGGGCAGCCCGGCGATCACGAACGTCTTCAATTCCTGGGATCGTTCGGCCGGCTTCACCAGCGCCACGCTTCCCGTGATGATCGCGTTCCACAGTGTGATGGGGTCGGGTGTCCTCGAGGCCATTCCGAACCTCAGATTCGCCTTCCTCGAGGTAGGCTCACAGTGGGTACCGTGGGTGATGCACCAGCTCCGGCGCAGCGGCGCCGCGCGCAAAGATCCGGCGGACTACTTCCGCGAGGGCCGGGTGTACGTGGCTTGCGAGGCGGATGAGGATATCAATCACCTGATCGCTGAAATTGGCGAGGACGGACTCGTCGTGGCGTCCGACTTCCCGCATAGCGACTTCTCTCGCGAGGACAACATCGGGACGGCCATCATGGGGCGCGAGGACGTGCCGCTGCGGGTACGAGAGAAGATCCTCTCGACCAACCCGCAACGGCTCTATGGGCTAGGCAGCGCGTCGATCGGTGGCCGGGGAGCGGAGACTGCAGCCACCGGAGCGCAAACGCGAGGGTAGCACAGGGCGCAACGCCGTATGGACGGGAGGAGCGTAAATGCTCAGGCAGGAAGAGAATGAGCTGCTGACCCGGGTGGGGCCGGGCACCCCAATGGGGGAGTTGATCCGTCGCTATTGGGTCCCGGCGCTGCTGTCCGAGGAGATCGGTGAGCCGGATAGCGCCCCGGTGCGGGTGAAGATTCTGGGCGAGCGCCTGGTGGCATTTCGGGATACGGAGGGGCGGGTCGGGCTGCTCGACGAATTCTGCCCGCACCGGCGCACCTCGCTGGTCTACGGGCGCAACGAGGAGAGTGGTCTGCGCTGCATCTACCATGGCTGGAAGTTCGACGTCGACGGCAACATCGTGGAAACCCCGTGTGAGCCACCAGAGAGCACATTCCGCTATCGGCTGAGCATCCGCGCCTATCCGATCCGAGAGATGGGCGGCGTCATCTGGTCCTACCTCGGGCCGCCAGAGAAGATGCCGCCGTTCCGCGTGTTTGAGTGGATGACCCTACCAGACAACAATTGCCATGCGGTCAAGATCTGGGAGGAGGCGAATTACCTGCAGGCGCTGGAAGGCGGAGTAGATTCTTCTCACCTCTCCTGGCTGCACCGGATTTTCAAAGGTGCAGGGGAGATGAGCCTGTCCGCGTTTGACGGGGCTCCTCGGCTCGAGATCGAGGAAACCCCGTATGGCTATCGTTACGCGGCAATTCGCAAGACCGCGAACCCAGCCGAAAGGTTTGTGCGGATTACGCCCTTCATTCTGCCGTTCCATACCATCGTGCCGTTCGCGAAGGATCAGCCCCGCAACTTCCACGCCTGGGTGCCGATCGACGACGAGAACGTCTGGGTCTATTTCATGCACTACGGACGGAACCATGAGATCGACCCGGTGGCGCACAAAGAGCCCTACGAGCTGGATGCGGAGTATCGACGGCGGCGGACGCTGCGAAACCAGCACCTGCAGGATCGCGAGATGATGCGCACGACAAATTTCAGCGGCATCCCCCATATTCCGACGCAAGACCACGCCGTGCAGGAGGCCATGGGCCCAATCGTGGACCGGTCGCTAGAGCACCTGGGATCGAGCGACACGTCTGTGATCCATCTGCGCCAGTTGCTGCTCCGGGTGGTGGGGGACCTCATGGAGGGCAAGGACCCACCCGGCCTCAACGAGCCAATTCCTTGGGAGCTGATTGACAGCGAATCGATTGTAGTGCCCGCGGACATGCCGTGGCAGCAGCTCGGCGCATTACCCCAAAACGCCACCGTCGCCGGCTAGCTTAGTCCCCGCGGCTCGAGGACGCGGATCTACGGGCGGTGCCTGCAGGTAGTGGTAGGTCGTGAGTAGTACAGGTAGGCGAAAGTACGAAAGGGG
>JAERMM010000142.1 GCA_016844585.1 Chloroflexota bacterium
CAACCTACACCCGGCTGGACGGCACACCATTCGAAAACCTGTTGCCGAGGCAGGCGGATGGCGCTCCGGTCTTCGTGTTTGGTGAGCCCGCGCGCGGGGACATCGTCGTTTTCCGATTCCCCCAGCAGCCCGACAAAGACTTCATCAAGCGCATCATCGCGGTGCCAGGAGATACGGTTGAGGTACGCGCCGGTCGCGTTTATCTGAACGGCGACCTGCAGGACGAGCCGTACATCCGCCGCGGGGCGACCTACGAAAGGCAATCGCAGGTCGTGCCTGACGGAAACTATTTCGTCCTCGGCGACAATCGCCCGAACAGCAGCGATTCCCACGTTTGGGGCTATGTACCGGCCGACAATCTGATAGGAAAGGCCTGGTTTGCGTACTGGCCACCCGATGAATGGGGCCCTCTGGCCACAGGAGCACTGGCCCGCTAGCGGCCACCCCCCATCCCCAATTCAGCAGGCATCACAAGGAGGTGATGTGACACAGCAACATACCGTCGCGCTCATCGGAGCGCCTTCCTCAGTAGGTGGACTTCCAGTTGGCTCGGACATTGGTCCCGCTCGCCTGCGAGAGGCCGGGCTCGTCGCTCGGCTGCGCCAGGTTGGACTTGAGGTTTCCGACTTTGGCGATGTCCCCGTGCCGCGCCACCATCTGCGTGGCGGCTACCGGTCGCGGTTCGCGAACACCGAGTCGGTGGCGCGCTGGGTCGCCAAGTACGCGTGGCGTGCGATCGCCCAGGACATGGTGCCCCTGGTGCTCGGTGGAGACCACTCCGTGGCGATGGGCAGCATCGCGGCCGCGGCACAGAGCGTGCCGGGCCTCGGCGTCGTCTGGGTAGACGCGCACCCCGACTTCAACACGCCCGAGACGTCGCCAACGGGCAACCCCCACGGCATGGCGCTCGCTGTCGCGGCCGGACTCGGCCCGCTGCCGTTGGTCCGGCTCATGGGATACACGCCGATGGTCCATCCGGAGCGCATCGTGATTCTTGGCGCGCGGTCCATCGACGCCGGTGAGCTGGACAACCTGCGAAGGGCCGGCGTGCAGGTGTACAACTCCGAATACCTGCATGATCACGGCGTTCGCGAGACCGTTGGCGAGGCACTCGCTCACCTGGCTGACGCGCAAGTTCGCGCTGTGCATCTCAGCATCGACCTGGACGTCCTCGACCCAGCGCACTGGCCGGGCGTATCCACACCAGCCGATGATGGGTTGACCGCCAGCGAGCTGGTTGCCCTGGTCGACGCAGTGTCGCAGATGGCGCCCATCAGCTCGATGGACCTCGCCGAGCTGACACCCGCCGAGGACGTAGAGGGCGCCACCACCGAGGCAGCTATTCAAGTCGCCGAGCATGCCCTCGCCTCCCTTGTGCGGCAAGCGATCGACAGCCCAGGACGCGGGAGCCCTGTTGGGGCGTCCGCCGCCTAGCGGGTCAGTTTGCACGAAGGTCGCCATTTCACTCCGTAGTGGTCAGGCATGCCTGACCCGCGGGCGGCGCATGCGTCGCCCCTGAGAACGCCCGCATCAAATGGCGCCGCCGATGCGTACTAGCCCGAACTTCGGACTAGCCCACGAGCCACCGCCAGACGGGCGGGTGCACGGACCTGACGACGAGTTGTTCGAGACGATCCAGCGCCTGAGTGCCAGGCGCCTGCTCGACGGAGCGGGAGAGGATTAGCGTGACGGATGGCGCTCCGCTCGGCGAGTTCGTCGAGTGGCGCCATCCAGCCGGGGTCATCCGCGCCCACTACCATGAGCGTGGGCAGGGCGATTACTACGTCGTCCTCGTGCAGACCGGTGGCGCCGGCAGCAACGCGTACATGTCGTGGTTCCTCAACATGGACGCGTTTGCCGCCGACGGTTACCACGTTGTCGCCCCGGACATGATCGGCTTCGGCCTGAGCGAGATTGTCGACCAGCCAGGTAAGCGGATCGATACCTCGAGCTTCCTGGCGGGATTCGTCGACGCCCTCGGCATCACGGATGCTCACTGGATGGGCAACTCAATGGGCTCGAACGCGATCGTGCGCCTGGCAATTGACCACCCCGAACGCGTTCGCAGCCTCATCTTCACCGGCGGAGAGCCTCGAGTGGACGACGACCGATCGAGGGCGATCTCCCGGGAATTAGGAAAGACGGCGCGCGTCGACTTCCTGCGAGAGATGTTCAGCAAACCAGAAGTGAGCTTCGAAGACATGCGCCGGGCCACGGCGCCATTCTTTTATGACGCAACTCATCCGGCGGTGGACCTGACAACTGCGATGCGCCTCGAGGCGGTGCGCCGTCCGGGCGTACACCAGCGGGAGCGCGACGCGGCGTTTGGCCAGGCGGCGCGCGGTCGCGAGACGTTTCAAGCGGACGACCTCGCCCGAATCCGAGCCCCAAGCTACCTCGTTCACGGGCGCGATGAGGAGAACTTCTACCCGCCCGAGTACGCGCAAATCCTGACGGAGTCGGCGATGCGAGCCTGCCTGGTGATCCCCGAGTGCAGCTGCACCCTCATCGCCCGCTGCGGTCACTGGCCCCAGATCGAGAAGTCGGAGACCTTCAACGCGCTGGCGCTGCAGTTCCTCAACGGGGTCAAAGGCCACCGGTGAATCAAAGAGGCGGCCGAGATCGTTGGTCGTGTCCAGCACCCGTCAGACTGCCGCGAAAGCCCTACAATTCCCTGGTACGGGCCTGTGGCGCAACGGCAGCGCAGTGGACTTTTAATCCATTGGTTGAGGGTTCGAATCCCTCCGGGCCCACCGATTTATGCAAAGGAATAGGCATCTCTTGCATAGCAGCTATGGAAGTTCAGACATGTCGGTCCAACGTCCCAGGCGATTGACCCACATGTATGGCTCGCGGCGGTGTGACAGGAATCGCAAACGGTCAGACTTGGAATATGTGGCAATGGTCTCGCACCTAGAGGCCACGCCACTCCAGTCCTTCACTGGCACGGTGAGGCCGCGGAAATGACTCGGGCAGCGGCTGTGGGCGAGACCCGAGTCGGCTGTGAGCCGGCACTAACGCGGTCGTTCCCTTGGCTATTTCCACGCTTTTTCGTCGCTGCCATTCTCCTAGGGACGGTTGCGTGCGCATCGACAGGACCCAAAAACGGCGCCTCCGTTCAGGGATCGTCACCAGGTCCAGGAGAAACTCCGGCGAGGCGCACGCTGGTAATTGCCGTCGGTGGTGAGCCGGGCAGCATCGCGACACGGACACTGGTCCAGTCCGGGGGTGGGCGCCAGTTCTCGACAAAGATCTTCAATGCGCAGCTTGGTTTGCTGGATGACCGAGCCCAGCCAGTGCCCCAACTGGCTGCTTCACTCCCCCAGCTCAATTCCGATAGCTGGCGTGTATTCGCCGACGGGCGCATGGAGACGACGTACCGGCTGCGGCCGAACCTCGCCTGGCACGACGGATCGCCGCTCACAGCGGACGACTTTGTCTTCGCATGGCGCGTGTTCAGTCACCCGGAGGTCGGTGGCGCCGGCACTCCCCCGCTGGCGGCGATGTCTGAAGTGTTGGCGCCGGAGCCCCTCACTCTTATGATCCGCTGGTCCGCGCCCCATCCGGACGCTGGGGCCCTGGCTTCGCGAGATCGCGAGTTTCCGCCGCTGCCGCGTCACATTCTCTTGAATGACCTGGAGGAAGGTGGGGCCGCAACAATAGCCAACCATGCCTACTGGGCTCGAGAGTTCGTAGGCGCCGGACCCTACCGCCTAGAGCGGTGGGATCCGGGCAGCTTTATCGAGGCATCAGCCTTCCAGCGCTACGCTCTGGGAACTCCGAGCGTCGGTCGCATCAAGATCATGTTCGCGAACGACAGCAACGCAATAGTGGCGAATGTGCTGGCCGGCGAAGTCCAGGCCGTTATGGAGGTTGGCGATCTTGGTCGCGAACAACTCCTGACGTTACGCCGTGACTGGGAAGCCCGCGGGAAGGGGAAGGTTCTCCGCGAGAGCCGAGAATGGGGCGCTACACACTTTCAGCTTCGTCCTGAGTTCGTCTCACCGTCCGCATTGCTCGACTCGCGCGTCCGCAAGGCTCTAGCCCACTCTTTGGACAAGCAGGCGCTAAACGACGTCCTCTACGAGGGTGAAGGGACGCCCGCAACGAGCATGTTCTCGCCGCTCTCGGCATTCGGCCAGGCCGCCGATGTTTCAGCGGTCAAGTATCCATACGACGTGCAGCGCAGCGAGCAGCTCATGGCGGATGCCGGTCATCAAAGGGGGCTCGATGGTCTTTTTGCGGGTCCAAGCGGTGAGCGGCTAAGCGCGGAACTGAAGACGAACGCCGGACCGACATCGGAGGCGGAAGTACTGATCATGGCAAACGGCTGGCGGCAGGCCGGTTTCGCGATTCAAGAATCAGTGTTGCCCGCGGCACTATCGCGCAATGCCGAGGTCAGGGCAACATTCCCCTCCATGTTTACATACACCTCGACTCCCGGTGACCTGGGAATGGTCGAGTTCGTGCAGCGTCGCATTCCGACCGCGGAGAACCGCTGGCTAGGAGGAAATAGAGCCGGATGGTCGGATCCCCGCTACGAGGTACTCGCAGCATCCTTCAACACGACGCTGGATCAGAACGAGCGTCAGCGCCAAGTCACGCAGATGGTGGCGATCTTCACCGAAGCGCTACCGGCCAACTCGCTTTTTTTCCGAACGTCGACTGTAGCGTACGTCGCCGGTCTCCAGGGCCCAACGTCCGTCGCCTCTGAGAGCAACGTTGGCTGGAATGTCCACACCTGGGTGCTTCAATGATCGGGACGCGACAGTCCGCCGCGGCAGGCCTGCTCGCGCTCACGATCTGCTTCAGCGCCTGCCGCCCCTCTGCGCCACCGACTGAAACGCCGTCGGCCGGTGATAGCCGGCCTTCGCAGCCAGGCCGGGTACTTGTGATCGCTGGCAGCAGCGAGCCCGGCAGTGTGGCCCTGCGCGCCCCAGTCCAGAGCGGATCCGGCCGGCAGCTTCCGATCAAGCTCTTCAACGCCCAGCTTGCACAACTCGACGCGCGCGGACAGCCGGTCCCACAGCTTGCCGAGTCGCTCCCGCGACTGGGTTCAGATAGTTGGCAACTGTTCCCGGATGGACGTATGCAGACCACGTTCAAAATGCGCGACGGCTTGAGCTGGCACGACGGAGCACCGCTCACCGCAGACGACTTCGTGTTCTCCTGGCAGGTCTATTCGACCCCGGAACTGGGCGGAACGGGCACGCCCCCGCTTCATGCCATTGAGGAGGTCCGCGCGACAGACGCACGAACTCTCCTGATTACGTGGAAGATCCCCTATCCCGACGCCGGCAGTCTGGCCGCCCGCGATCGCGACTTTCCGCCGCTACCGCGCCATCTGCTCGAAGGATCATTCCAGGCTGCCCAGGGAGCAATTAGCAGCTTCGCCAACCACCCATATTGGAGTCGAGAGTTCGTCGGAGCTGGTCCATACCGCGTGGATCAATGGGAGCCGGGCGCCTTCATCGACGCGCGAGCATTTGACGCGTATGCGATCGGCCGGCCGAAGGTCGAGCGCATCAGGCTTCGGTTCATAGCGGATGTTAATACGCTTGTTGCCAACGTCCTGACTGGCGAAATTCACCTTGCCGAAGGACTGGGCGACGTAGGTCGAGATCAGGTGCAAACACTGAGGCGCGCCTGGGTGGCGGAGGGGGCGGGCCAGGTTCTGCGCGAGCCGGGCCAATGGGGCGCCACGCATTTCCAGCTGCGACCCGAGTACGCTTCGCCAGCCGCCATCCTCGATCCACGGGTGCGACGGGCACTGGCATACGCCGTCGACAAAGCCGCAATCAACGGCGCCCTATATGACGGAGAGGGGACGTCTGCGGCCAGCATGTTCCCGCCCTCTTCGGCCTTTGGGGCGGCCTCCGAGAGCGCGGCAGTCGCATATCCATACGACCTGAGACGAAGCGAGATGCTCATGACCGAAGCTGGCTTTCGACGAGGCGGTGAGGGCACGTACCTGGGGCCTACGAATGAGCGGTTCAGCGCCGAGTTGCGCACCAATGCGGGTCCGGACGCCGAAGCGGAGCTCCTCATCATGGCGAACGGCTGGCGCCAGAGTGGGTTTGATATCCAGGAGGCGGTTCACCCCTCGGCGCTGGTGAGAAACGCCGAGTCGCGCGCGACCTTCTCTTCGATGTTCACTTACACCACGACGGCGGGAGAGCCCGCGCTTATCGAGTTGGTTCGCTCCCGCGTCCCCACTCCTGAGAATCGGTGGTTGGGCGGCAACCGCTCGTCGTGGACGGATCCTGAGTACGAGCGACTGGTCGAGTCCTTTAACTCAACACTGGATGCTATGGAGCGCGGACGGAAGGTAGCGCAGCTCGTGCGCATCTTCACCGAGGCACTCCCGGTCAACTCGCTGTTCTTCCGACCTTCGACGGCGCTGATCTCGACTCAGGTGCGGGGCCCCGCCCCAGTTGCACCCGAGACCAATATGGGGTGGAACGCCGAAACCTGGGAGTTCAGATGAGACGGTGGGTATGACCGAGGACCTTCGGCTGAACGTCGCGCTCTCCTGCCGCATTCTGGGAATGATGGGGCTCGTGAGCGGCTCGACGGGTCACGTCAGCGCTCGGATCCCTGAGAGTGACGAGATGTGGCTCCGCTGCCGGGGCGGGAACGAGATGGGGGTATTGTTCACGGGCCTTCACAACGTTCGCCGCGTTGACTACGATGGGAACGGCCCTGGGCTTGGCGACCAGCACGCTTCGCCGAGCGAGACGGCAATCCACGGCGCCATCTACCGAGCGCATCCACAGGTCGGGGCGGTGATCCACGCCCATCCGCCGTACTCGATGCTCTGCAGCGTCGCCAGCGTGCCGTTCCGTCCAGTGTTCGGCGCCTTCTCGCCATCCATGCTCCGTATGGCGATTCTCGGGATCCCTCTCTACCCAGCGGTGCGCACGGTAAGCAGCCCGCGGGAAGCGACCGCGATGCTTGAATCCATGGGGCAACGCGACGTCCTCCTGATGCGTGGGCATGGCATCACCGTAACCGGCCCCACCGTTGAGGATGCGACGATTCGCGCCCTACAACTTGAGGAATTGGCAAGGTTGATGTGGGAAATGGCCTGCTCGGGTCGGCAGATTCCCGACATCCCTGCTGACGATATTCGGCGCTACGGGCGCGTCGGCCGATCGGCCGAGCCACGGACCCGTTGGGAAGGTCTCCCGGATGCCGGACGCTGGGAATGGAAGCTCTACGTCAAGATGCTCGAGGTCCGCAACATCGGTGTCCCGGACGACCACGGCTGACGCCTCACCGGTAGCTCTTGCCCTCGGGAAGCGGTTTGAGCGCTGCATGGATCTCGTCGACGGGTCTGACGCCGTGTTTGTAGAGCAAGAACGGCCAC
>JAERMM010000391.1 GCA_016844585.1 Chloroflexota bacterium
GCTCGTTAGCTCCACTGGTCCCGGCACACCGGGGGGTGAGATGATGCGTCGCTACTGGCAACCCGCTGGACTTTCGCGAGAGGTGACGCCCGGCGGCAAGCCGATCGCACGGATGATGATGGATGAAGAGCTTGTTCTCTTCCGGGACGATGCCGGGCGTCCCGGGCTGCTGGGCATGCACTGCTCCCACAGGCTGACCTCTCTGGGTTATGGGCGAGTTGAGGATGGCGGCATCCGTTGTCCATTCCATGGGTGGCTTTACGACGTAGGGGGCCATTGCCTGGAACAGCCAGCCGAGCCGGAGGGATCGACCTTCAAAGATCGCATTCGGCACACCGCCTATCCATGCGAGGAGCTTGGTGGCCTGATCTGGGCGTACATGGGGCCTCCCGATCTGAAGCCATTGCTGCCCCGCTACCAGGTCCTGGTGCGCGAAGACGGCACTCGCGCTGCGAGCTTTTATCTCATCAACAGCAACTATCTGCAGAACGTCGAGGGCGCGGTCGACACCGCCCATTTCTCATTCCTGCACGCCGACCCGTGGTCAATCGCCAAGCAGGTATACGCCGCCTCCCCGCGAATGGAGACGTCGTTCGTCGAGACCGAGTACGGCATCCGCCAGAGTAAGACGGTCGTCAATCCCCGCAGCAGAGAGATGGGATCGAGCCACAACTACTTCATCATGCCGGCCGGGTTCATGGGCGAGGCCCGTGGCGGGGAACAGGAGTACCAGGTGCAATCCTGGTATATGCCGATCGACGATACGCACACACGCCGATTTCAGGTGGCCTTCCGAGGATTCGGGGCGGACGGCGCTCCATATCCGTGGCCAGAGGACAACGGATACATCCAGCCAGGGCCAGAGAACGACTATTTTCGGGACTACGAGAACGTAGACACGATCTGCGGCATCCCTCTCCGCGTGACCCAGACGAGCGGCAAAGGGCTCATGGCCCAGGACAATATGGTCAACGAATCGCAGGGCCCGATCGAGGATCGGACACGTGAACACCTCGGCGTGCACGATGTTGTGCTCACCGCGCAGCGCATGATGATGATCAAGTCCATCGACGCGATGCACGAGGGAGCCGATCCGAAGCACATCATCCGCGATGCAAGCGCCAACGATGTAGTGTACGTTCGGTAGACGGGGCGGTGAGCAGGGCCGGTGATGTCGTTTGATGGATCGATCCCGCGGTCGATGGGGCTGGCCGCGGCAATGATCGTGCTCGCAGCCTGCGCGACGCCTGGAGGTCCACAACCGCCGGGCGCTGCAACTGGCGGAGCCCAGACGCAGGCCACCGCCGCCGCCCCGAGAGGAACGCTGAAGATCGCCTGGGGTACCGAGCCAGAGGGCCTGAGTCCAAAGCTGGCTGTGGGCGCGGGGCTGGCCAACTACCAGTGGATCTTCGATTCGTACTTAACGTACTTCGACTTCCAGGGGCAGGTCCATCCGATGCTCGCGAAGTCGATCCCCACTCAGGAGAACGGCGATTGGGTGGTGAACGCCGATGGGACGATGGCCACGACGTACCACCTCCGCGAGAACGCGCGCTGGCACGACGGCACGCCGCTGACGGCGCGGGACTACGTGTTTGGCTTCGAGGTCACCATCGATACCGACGTCCCCGTGCGGATCCGATTGCCAGAGACCTACATGTCCGGGGTGGAGGCGGCTGACGATTACACGCTCGTCGTCAAGTGGAGCCAGCCTTACGTCGGCGCCAACACACTGACCTACCAGCAGCTCAACCCATTGCCAACACACTTGATGGGTGACAAGTATCGGCGCAACAAAGCGAACTTCATCTTCGGGGAGGAATGGACCAGCGCCTACGTGGGCACCGGACCGTTCCGCATCGAGCGATGGAACCCAGGAACGAGCCTCATCGCGCGGGCGTTTCCCGACTGGGTGCTCGGGCCGCCGAAGATAGAAACGGTAGAGGTTCGCTTCATCTCAGACGCGCGAACGGCGGTTGCGAACATCCTGGCAGGCGAGGTCGACCTCATAAGCTCGCCCTGGTCCAGTGCTCAGGACGCGGCCTTGATACGACAGCAGTGGGCAGAGTCCAACGCGGGCTACATCCGGACCGGGCTTCGTGCCCTTCACCTGCTCGCCTTCCAGTTTCGCGAGGTGCCCAACTGGCAGCGGGCAATGACGGATCTGCGGGTGCGCAAAGCCCTGATGCACGCGACCGACCGCGTGGCCCTGGGCGAGGTAATGACCGCGGGCCTTGGCCGTCCGGCGGACGCGTTCGCAATTCCGAGCGACGTGATCTTCCCACGGATCGACGCAGCTCTCACGAAGTACCCCTTCGACGTGAGCCGTGCGGGGACACTGCTGGCGGAGGCGGGCTGGACGCGATCAACGCCCACGGGCCTGCTGACGAACCCATCGGGTCAGACACTCGACATGGAGCTATGGGACACGCCAGGCGACGGCGGCGAGACGTCGGCGATTCTGGCCGACGGCTGGAAGGCCGTCGGCATCAACACGAGCACCTTCACGATCGCGGCCGCTCGGCAGCGGGAC
>JAERMM010000392.1:0-2117 GCA_016844585.1 Chloroflexota bacterium
GATGTTGGCGTTCTTCGACGAGAACCTGCGCAAGTAATCTCCTGCGATAATAGAGACACTGGCGAGGGGCTCCCCAGGGTTGCTGGGGGGCCCTTCGTATTCTTCAGAAATGGGGCATTCTTGGATCTCACCTCTGACCGTGTTGAGGGGTTACTCTCCTCTCTAGCGCTCCCGCTCGTGGGACGGGACGACCGAACGGCGCCCAACCAGGTTGCCGTCACGGATCTGACGCTCGACATGCTCGAGGCGGCCTTGCGCGAGATGCGCGAGCCGACCTACCGGGCACGGCAGATCTACCACGCCGTCCATGGCCGTCACGTCGCCAGTTGGAGCGATCTCACCGATCTGCCGGCCAGCCTGCGCGAAGCGCTCGCCGGCAGATATCGATTACGCGCGTTGCAGGTCGCTACGAGGCTGCGGTCGTCCGACGGCACCGTCAAGCTGCTGCTCGCCGCGCACGACGGCCAACTCATCGAGTCCGTGCAGATCCCTGGGAGGCGGAATCCCCCAGCGCCCTCCCCTATTCGTACATCTTCGCGCGGCTCCCGTCCGGTCGCGGGGATAGGATCGGGCGAAACGGGGGAGGGACGAGGCCAGAAGTCCAGGCTCACGGTTTGCGTGTCGAGCCAGGTTGGATGCGCTCTGGCGTGCGGGTTCTGCGCAACGGGCCAGATGGGCTTCACTCGTAATCTGTCGGTCGGCGAGATCGTGGACCAGGTGTACCGTGCCGAAAAGCCGGGCGGAGCCCGACGCGTCGACAACGTCGTTTTCATGGGCATGGGGGAGCCGCTCCACAACTATGACGCGGTCGTCACGGCGATCCAGGTGCTGGAGGAGCCGCTTGGCTACGGATTCAGCCCGCGGCGGGCCACGGTGTCAACGAGTGGCCTGGCTCCGGAGATACGGCGGCTGGCGGACGAGGATATGGGTGTCCGACTGGCGGTGTCGCTGCACGCCCCGGACGACGCCTTGCGCAGTCGTCTCATGCCGATCAACCGACGGTACAGCGTTGCCGAGGTGCTGGAGGCAGCCGACTACTTCGCCGAGCGATCCAGCAGGCGAGTCAGCTTTGAGTACGTGATGCTGGCGGACGTCAACGATTCGGATCGGCGCGCGGCACATCTGGCCGAGCTGCTGCACGGTCGAAACGCCCACGTGAACCTGATTCCCTACAATCAGACCTTCTCGGGGTATTCGAGCAGTCCCCCGGAAAGGATCCGCGCGTTTGCAGAGGTGCTGCGCGAGCGGAGCGTGCCCTGCTCGATTCGAGCGAGCCGCGGGCAGGACATCGCGGCCGCGTGTGGCCAACTCAAGGTCGAGCAGGAACGAGAAGCTCAAAAAATGCCCCTGTGACAACCGCGACACCCGTGACAACCTTTGAGCCCTCCCCATTGTTGGGAGAGAGGGGGCGAGTAAGGATGGGAAAGAAGTAAGCAGCTGGAGGTTAGTGTGTCTGAGCAGCCACTCTCTGACGCGGTGTCCTTGCATCTCAATCCGTATTTCGCCACCGAACAGGGCTGGCGCGGCCTGAGCATCCCCGGCAACCGCAAGCGCAAGGCCTACACGGTGCTCCACAACGACAAGGTGCTGGTCACGGCGCTTCTGACGGGCATCCCCGGGGAGTATGGGCTGCGCCATTCGCACGAAAGCGGCGAGCTATCGATCCACTTCAATGGTGAGTTGAAGCCAGGCGTCAGTTGGAACCCGCCCGGGGTCTTCCACGGCGGTATTCCAGCGCCGCAGCCCAGCCTCTCCGACAGCTTGGCCGCGAACCTCTTGAGCCAGGCGCAGGCTCTGAACACCGAGAACGCTGACGTTGCCTGGCTCGTTGAGCGGATTGCCGAGCTGCAGGCTCAGATGATCGAGCTGCAGCGGCTGCTGGCGGATCGGCTACGCCCGGAGCCGTCTCCCAGGGTGATCGTCGACATTCTCTTCCCGCCATTCAAGACAACGGTTGACGACCCCGTGCTGCCCGAGCCTAAGACAGTCGTCGGGCAGTGGTTCGACTAACGGCGCCGGTGTCGCTTCGTCGGCGACGAACCACACGCGGTACGTGTGGGCGGAATCTCAGTCCAATCCGTCGAGAACGACTCTGACAGTGGAGTCCGCGCGCTCTC
>JAERMM010000392.1:2130-4660 GCA_016844585.1 Chloroflexota bacterium
AGGCGCTATCGACTCTGCTGTGATCGCCACCGACCAGAGGACGGATTTCACCCCCACAGCGTCACCCGCCTAGGCGTATCGGCTTGATCATAGTCTAATTTCTACCGGCGCCTGGCGTCCTTGACGCCACTCCAGGGCCAACCTGGCCAAGTTTAAAACGGTGAGTGCTCCATATAGGGCAGTCACCGTCAGGCGCGTATCTGGAAAAACCATCTGAATGACAAAGAGCAAGAACAGCGTGCCCGCCGCAAGCACCCCGAGGCGCAGGTTGAGGAGCAAAGTCACCGCGAAGAGCGACTGGGCCGCGGTTAAGAGCACTTCCTCGCTCTGGCGGGCGTCGAGGATCAGCGCGTCTGGTTGCCCGCGCGCGATGCTGTAGACCAGTGGCAGCATCGCGACAAGCAAGGTCCACTGGTTGATCTTCGACGACACGAGAGTCCCTAGCGCGGCGCTGGTGGCGCCGCGCCACGCGAACAGCGCCACGACGACGAACTCGGGCGCCTCCGAGGCCAACGGGGCGAGCCACTGCACGAGGAGGAACTCGTCGATGCCGAGCGCCACCCCGGTATTCACGAGCGCCTTCGCAAACGGCTTGGCAACGAGGATCACGCCCGCGGCCGCGCCGAGCGCCAACGCGGCCGTCGCCAGCCGTCGTGAGGAGGGCGTCAGCGCCCCGATGAGCTGAGCGGGGCCGACGAGGTGCGGCGGTTCCGCCGGCATCCGGGCCACCCGCCACATGTAGAACCCAAACATCGATACGAGCACCACCATGTCGATGAGGGACAGCGTGCCTTTGAGCGGAAGAGTGAAGGCGTAGATCGTGGCAGCAAGCAGGACGACGAGTTCGAGTCGGTGGCCTGGTTCGAGCTCTATGTGACGGCGACGGAAGCGGAGCCAGGCTATGCCGACGACCAGCGGCCAGGCAATCCCGATAAGCAGGCGGTTGGCGCCGGTCATGTTCGCCAGCGCGTAGCTCCCGTAGGCCGGATCCTCCGCCGCCAGCCACGCGAAGTTGGCATCCACGACGTACTCGGGCAGGATGGCAATGAGCGCCAGCAGCGCGAGGGCCAGGCCCTGCGAAAAATCGAGCTGAGCCGCTTCAGCTGCCCAGGAGAGCAGGAAGGCAGCGCCAATGATCGCCAGGCCAAAGACGAGCGCTTTGAGTGGATCTGGAGCACTGAGCCCGGCGACTGCGAGGAGAACCCCGGGGAGCATCGCGCAGGCCGCGAGCGCGATCCAGAGCAAACCGCTATTGCGGGTCGTGTGGGACAACAAAAACCTCCGGCTGCACCGTAGTCAGCCGAAGGTCTCTCTCAACCGGGTCTTGCGACCGGAATCGGTCGGCGCAGCCGGGCCGCATGCGGCCGGATTGACGACAGCGCCTGGGGAGGTACTCCCCCTCGGATAAGAAAGTATAGCAAGTTCAAGCGCCGTCGCGGATCGTGCTGACGGCGGCGCCAAGTGCACGCGCTTTGGGCCGCGATAGCAGGATCGGCAGTCCGCCTGACGGTGCCCCGCGGCGGCCGCAAGCGTATAGTAACGTTGGCTCAGGCGCCTGGGTCTGGGAAGTAATGGACTTATCCGACGTACCCGATAGCGAGGAACCCCCGTCTAGTCGCCTGCCGATAGCGGAACGGGGCCAGTGCCAACCATAGGTACTGAGCTTCTCCTCATCCTGGCGCTCTTGTCTCTTAATGGCCTACTCGCCATGTCCGAGATGGCGATGGTCACCGCGCGAAAGTTCCGGCTGCAACAGCGCGCCGAACAGGGCGACGCTGGAGCCGCGGCGGCCCTTGTGATTGCCGACGACCCGGGTCGCTTCTTGTCCACGGTCCAGATCGGCATCACGGCCGTGGGTATCCTCGCTGGGGCCCGTTGCTCGGGACGATGGCTCGTGGCTGCTCGATGGCCTGTTGCCTCTAGACGAAGTCCAGGAGACCCTCGGGCTCGCAGCGATTACGGGCGAACGCGACGACGACTACCAGTCCCTGGGTGGCCTCGTCTTCGCGCTGGCCGGTCCTCGCCATCCCGTGCCCTGCGCCGCAACCGAGACCGGATTGAGCGGATTCACCGGCTGTACACACATGCCCGCTCGTGGTGCGCCTGCTGAACCGCGCCCGTCGACAGGTTAAGGGTGAGCGGTGCCTATGCTGTTGGCCTCGACAAGCTCAGGGGGAGCGGCGTTGAGATTTCGTTTGCAGTCGCGCTGTTAGATCGGCGTGCGTACGGCGCTCGGTCGAGAGACGGCGGATTAGCGCGAGTGTGTAGCCCGCCAGGCCTATGCTCGTGATGGCCGCTGCCGCCACGAGGTAGCCTACACTGGCCATCGGGTCAGAAGTCTCAGGCATATGCTGGCTCATCTACCGGCTGAGGAACGGTCAGCTCCATCTCCTGCCGCGCGTCACGCAATTCCTCGAGCCACGTTCGAAGCGTCATCAGCGTGGCGTAGATGAGGGTCGTGGCGACGAGTGACACGAGCAGTGTCACGATGATGCGGACGTCTGCCTGTGGGTCGGCGCGGGCAACGATG
>JAERMM010000393.1 GCA_016844585.1 Chloroflexota bacterium
CGGAGTGTCAGAGACGTGGCGGTCGCCATTTATGAGTACGTGCGGACAGCCCACCACGGCCGGAGCCGAGGGTGGGCGCGCAATCTCCTATTGTCACATAGGCGCATTGAATATCTCGGGCCGGTGACCCAATGGGCGCCTGAATCAAGGCCTATCTTCAGACCACCTGCCCGATCACGTTGGAACGCTGGATTGCGAATCGGGGAGCGTGCAGGGAATTCGCACCGGAAAGCCCGAGCAGTTATCCAACCATGCCAACTGGAGCAGACGACGGCAGGTGCAACTCCAGTGAATCATTTTGACGAATACGTCCCTGGCCATGCCGCAGGTAGTCCAGGGCTTTCACGGTTCATTCCTGAAACAGCAGTCTAGGTATCCCGCTCGCACGTAGTGCTATGAACGATCAACAGGACCCGATTCCAGGAGGGGCGTTTGGTCGGTTCGTCGAGGCGTGTCGGACGTATTCGGCAGACCACACCTACTTCAACTACGCCGGACCACATTTCAAGCGGCTACGCGAAGATGGAACGCAGTTGGCGGCGGCGCAGGACGCGCCGGTCGCGAGCCACGACCAAGAGCGTGAAGTTCTCGCTCCCGCGCACGATGATGTCGGGTTCCGCGGCAGTGAGGATCTTGCGCATCGATTGAACGCGCATCAGGGAACCGGGCATGGCGACGATTATCCACCCCTTGAAACCATTGGCAGGATGTTGCGTTGTAGTAGTTGAATCAAAAACGGCCGTTCGGAAGGTGCTATTTCTCGGCCTTCAAGTCGCTGCCAGGGTTCTCGCCCTGGATTGGCCGATTTTCCGGGAACTTGGGTCGGTCCACATTCTGTGGCTGCGGCGGCGGCTTCGGTGGGTCGCTCTTCTCAGCCACCCTACTTCTTTTCGGTGTTGCCGCCGGTCCCCTCTTTGATGACCCTGTTCTCCGGAAATGAAGGTCTGGGTGGAGCGGGCGGGCGAAGCTGGGCTTGCGCCGCGGGTGCTGGCTTCGGCGTCTGGTCAGTCTGCGTCGCCATTCGGAACCTCACTTGGTCGGCCGCATACGGGATTCCCGCAACGGCCGTAAAACAGAAGACGGCGAAGAGCCACGAACGGCTCTGGTGAAGCCACTTGGCGCGTTGATCGTTGCTCCGCGTGTTCGCGTCCGCTGCGTTGATTATACGTTTCCGCAGCCAGGAGTCGAAGTCCTCCTCGTTCGAAAGATCGCCGCCGGTCGCCTCGACATACGCCCGCCATTGCCGGTCCTCCTCCTCGAACGTCTCGAACTCGCTCAGAAGCGGCAAATAGATGTATGTCTGCGCGTGATAGGCCCGCATGAGCCGATACGCGCAGATGAAGAAGCTGAGGACGGCCGCGACGAGGAAGACCAGGAAGAACCCGGAGACGGTCAGGTCCTTGTAGGTGAAGGACCTGGCCATCGCAGTCAGCGCGCCGCCAAGGAGAGACAGCACGCCGACCGGCAGAGTGAGCGCGGCGGTGAGCTTCTCCTTGCGGTCAAGCTCGAATTCGTACCGCTCCTTCAAGAAATCGAGTTTCATCGAAGGCTCCATCATAGAAGGAGTCCGCGGCCGGAAGGGTCGCAGACCTGTGATGATGGTCGAAACGTGCGGATGGGTGCGGAACTACGTCTGCGGGGCTGCCTGTTCCTCGAACTCCGCGTAGGCCCGGAGGAGATCAGTTCACGGATGCGGTCCTGGGCCGTGGCGTCGGCCACCCGAGCGGAATCTGATTCAGACCGCCATCGACCAGCAACTCGGACTGCTGCTGCCGTCATTGCCACAATCCCAGCAGTCTCTGTCGACCATCGCGCCCAGAACGTGCCGGGCTCAGCTCACCGCGCACGAGCGCGTGCACGAGGCATCCCGCATGAAGGGCCGCGTCACCATACAACCGGTCCTGCCGGTGGACATCCTTGGGTCCCATATCCTCCTGCCAAGGCCACCAGTGTGAATCGGCCTGTCATGAATCGTTGGACTTTGGGGGCAATAGCTCACGAGAGCATCACCTGGCGCATACCTGTGGTTAAATGGCGGTGTCATGGGTTCCGACTTTCTCTTTGCGCAGCCGTCGTGGTTGTCGGGGGCGGCCCGGACCCTGGACGTAGCTGGACACTTCGACGAGTACAACGAGAGCCCCACGGGTGCAATCGCTGACGCCAAGGCGTTATTTTCCGATTGGCGGATTGTTGGAGATTCGCTCGTCGATGAGATGAAGGCGTTCGGGCGTGACACCCAAGCGCTGCAAGAACCAGCCAAGTAATAGCCCCGTCAGAGTGGCTGATCCCAATGCCATCGCTCTTCAACAATCTCTCCTACCAGTTCTCGCCTCTTGCGGCCCTGCGGAGTTCGTTTTCGTCCAATCCGAGTTCTCGGCAGATTGTGCGCAAACGCTCGTCGAAAACGACGACATCGTCGTGAAATACCTCAATGTGTGTGTAACGAATCTCTGACGGTGTCGGAGGTTTACGCGAGGCCGCGTGGCGCTCGACGTAGTAGAGAACGCCC
>JAERMM010000394.1 GCA_016844585.1 Chloroflexota bacterium
CGATAGTTGGAAACGCCCAGTTTCGCCAGGCGCTGCTGCATGCGATCGACCGTCAGGCCATGGTCGAGACCATCCTGCACGGTATGTCCTCGGTACCCCACGCATGGCTCGCTCCGGCTGAGGCCGAGTACTGGGACATCCACGACCGCGTTCCCCGCTACGACTACGATTCCCGCAAAGCCGAGCAGCTCATCCAGGGTCTGGGCTACACGAAACGCGACGGGTTCTTTAGCGATGCGGATGGCCAGCGGCTCACGGTCGAGATCCGTACCACCGGAGACAACACCAGTCACATCAAAGCGATATACCCAATCGCCGACTACTGGCAGCGAGCGGGGGTAGCCACGGATCCAGTGGTGATCCCGGTGCAACGCCAGCAGGACGCGGAATATCGCGCGACCTACCCCGCCTTTCAGTCGTTGCGGGGCAGCGGCGGAACAGGCGGTATGGCGGCCGTGATCAGCTCAAGGGCTGGGCTTCCAGAGAACAACTTCCGCGCTTCCGGCAACTATTCGCGCCTGATGGATGCGAACTACGATGCGCTCTATCAGCGATTCACCCAACAAGCAGGTCGTCGAGGAGGCCATGCAATTCTTCGCCGAGAAGCAGATCAAAATGGGCGTCTTTTATGACGTCGCTGTGGTCTTGGTCAGCAATCGGCTGCACAACGTGCTGCCCAGAAGGGTAGGCTGGAGCTCGCAGGACTGGGATGTGAGCTAATGGCTCAGAGCTGATTCCCCAGCAGGCGCCCGGGTCGACCCTTGGTGAGACTGAGCGCGTGGGGTTCAGCCGTTCGGCAGCCGCTGCGCATTCGAGATCGCCCAGGCGGGCGTGAACGCAGTCAAATAAAGCGAAGGAGAGCCCGCGATGGATCTGGCGACAGCGAATCGCGTCATCGAAGGATGCGTTGCAGAAGCGAAAGTAGTCGGGAGACCCTTTAGCATCGTCGTCGTGGACGAAGGCGGCCATGTAGTATCGTTGCAGCGAATGGACGGCGCCCACTTCCTGACCCACAAGATCGCGCAGGGAAAGGCGTATGCGTGCTCCGCGTTCCGACGCGAGGGGCCGCAGCTTCACCAGATGGCCAACAACCCCGCCTTCATCGCCGCGCTGGTCGAGATGACCGGCGGCCAATTCGTGGCATCGCTGGGAGCGAGTCGGATCATGGACGGCGAGAAGCTTGTCGGCGCCGTCGGCGTCAGCGGGGCGGCGCCGGAGCAGGACCAGCAAGTGGCCGAGGCGGGCGTTCGCGCTCTTGGAGGCTGACTCTGGGCTTGAACAGGGGGCTTCTCATCCGCCGCGGGAAGCGCGGCAACGCCGTCCGCCGCTGTGGAGCTGGGGCTATGGGTTTCTCCTGGTCGCGGTGTTCCTGGCGTACTTCGGGCAACAGCTCATTACGCCAACGCTCCCGCTCTACATAACGGATCTCGGCGGTTCGCCAGTCGTCGCGGGACTCGTCATCGCGGCATTCAGCATCACGAGCTTTCCCATGCGGCCGTTCGTCGGCTATTTAAGCGATGCATGGAGCTCCCGGGGTGTGCTCACGCTGGGCATCTTGATCCTCACGGTGACGAGCTTCGGCTTCTTCGTACCCGTGATGGGCGTGCTGGCGGCGATCAACGCCGTTCGGGGCCTTGGCTGGGCGGGACTGAACACGGCGGGCTACACGGTGCTGACGCGAACGGCGGCGCGGGAGCGCCGGGGCGAAGCCTCCGGCTACTACAACCTGGCGACAGCGCTGCCGATCTCGCTGGCGCCGGCGCTCGCCTTGTGGATCATCACAGTCTCATTCCTGGGTTTCTACGCAGTCTTCCTGCTCTCAGCGGCGTGCGCGGGAGCCGCTCTCGCCGTAGCCTGGGGCCTGCGCTGGGCAGCCCCCCGCCTCGAAACGCAAGACGGGCCTAAGCCGAAGATGTCGGTGCACGGCGCCCTCATCGGCTCCATCGACACGCGCGTGTTTCTCGCGGCCGGCTTGTTACTTACCACGACGGTCACCCAGGTGGCGACGGGCGCGTTCCTGCCGCTCTATGCGCGAGAAATCGGCGTCGACGGAATCGGTGCGTTCTTCATCGTCGTGGGGGTGATCGGCGCCGTGAGCCAACTGCTCGGCGGTCGGTTTCTGGATCGCGGCGGTCGCGGTTGGTGGCTGCTTGCGGGATTCGTGTTCATGATCCTGGCGATGCTCGTGCTGTTCGTCGCCCGCAGCCTCGAGGTCATCCTGCTCGCCGGCGTTGTCCACGCAATCGGGAGCACCATCATCAACACAATGCTTCTCGTCGTCGCAATGGATCTCTCGGACCCGCACCGGCCAGGCGCCGGGATGGCGACCTACTCCATGGCCTACCAGCTTGGCGCAGCCCTTGGCGCGCCTATCTTCGGCCTCATCATCGAGTACCTTGGCTTCGGAGCGATGTTCCTGGGGTCTGCGCTCGCCATGAGTTTCGGTCTAGTCGCTACCCTTGCCAGGTGGTCTGCACTCGATCGGCCCGCGCCGTCAACGGCTGCGACCAAATAGAGCGGTTGCTTCACCTGGATCGCGGGCAGCCAGGGGGCGGGTTATCGCGCCAGATGGATCAGCATGGCGACACACATAATTTCGGGAGTATCCTCGTGATACTTGCCCGCGTCCCACGCTATCAGGAATTCCTCCCCAGAGATGTGAAGATAGCGCTGCGCAGCTTCATCGAGAATTCGCAGGCCCTCTTTCTCGTCAACGGTTTCGACTTCGATCTTCTGTGATACAGCCACTGCACATCTCCGGACCCGATACCAACTTCTATCCAACCGATTCTAGCAAATCCACCGGCTCGCGCTGGCATTAAGCCATCGCGGAA
>JAERMM010000395.1 GCA_016844585.1 Chloroflexota bacterium
CGGCGGACGCGCGATGATGGCGCAATCGATCTCGTGCGCGGCCAGCATCTCGCTGAGGCTCTTGTCCGAGACCCGCGTGAGTGTGAGCCCCGTGGGGAGATTGAGCTCGACCTTCTCCTCGCGCCCCGGTGCGTTGGCGCCGGCCTGATACCAGTGGACGTCGGTCAGCGTTACCCCCATCTCGTTGTGCATCCACCCACGCATGTACACGGCGGCTGAATGCGCCCACTCCGGCGACCCCACTCTCTTCCCCTTCAAGTCCTCCACGGTCGCGATCTTGCTCTTCTTGTTCACGTAGAAGGAGGACAACCGGAACAGTCTGGAGCAGATCACCGGGAGCCCGACGATGTCGGAGTCGGTGCGGCTGACCTGGGTCAGGAACTTGGCGAAGGACAGTTCCGACACGTCGAACTCGCGGCTCGCGGTGAAGCGCGCGAAACATTCGTGGTGCCCGAGGTTGAGCCAGGTGTGCTCGATGCCTTCGGCCTTCACGACGCCAAGGCGGAAGTCGCGGAAATGATCGTAGTCGGTGGTGGCGATAGAAAGATGCAGGGCCATGGACGCCATATGTTAGTGCGTCCCCGATCCCGCGCAAGTCACCTCAGTAAGTCACCTCTGCGTTGACTTGTGATTCCGTAGCAAGTAAAGTCGCGGCGATTTCACCATTCACCCCGCCACAGCTGTTTCACTCAGTCACTGGAGAACCTGGACGACCTATGGAAGGGAAGATCGCGCTCGAAGAGCACTTCGCGATATCGGACACCATCAGCGCCACCCACGACGCCAAGTACACCGGCTGGTTCCCGGCATGGCCCGATATCAAACGGCGCCTGCTGGATCTCAAAGAACTGCGCTTGCCGGAAATGGACCGGCACGGGATCGAACGCGTCATCCTCGGGCTGCACAACCCCGCGGTGCAGGGCATCGCGGACGCCAGGCAGGCAGCCGAGGTCGCGCGCAAGGCGAACGACACCGTCGCGGAGTTCGTGGCCACGCATCCGCATCGCTTCTCCGGCTTTGCGGCGCTGCCGATGCAGGACCCCGACATGGCGATCGCCGAGCTCACGCGCTGCATCAAGGACCTGGGCTTCAAGGGGACGATGGTCAACGGCTTCTCACAGGTGGGGACGCCGGAGAACGTCGTCTATCTGGACGACCCCCGCTACGAAGCGTTTTGGGGGGTCCTGGAGCAGTTCGACTACCCCCTGTATCTGCACCCGCGCGATCCGCTGCTCAGTCGCGAGCCCGTGTACGAAGGCCATCCGTGGTTCATGGGCTCGGCCTGGGCCTTTGGCGTCGAGACGGCGATTCATGCGTTGCGCCTGATGGCGAGCGGGCTGTTCGATCGGCACCCCAAGCTCAACGTCGTGCTCGGCCACCTGGGCGAAGGGTTGCCGTTCATGATCTGGCGTATCGATCACCGGATCAGTCAGACGCCGAGGAACATTCCGGCCAAGCGCAAGATGGCCGATTACCTTGGCGACAACTTCTATCTCACCGTCAGCGGGAACTTCCGCACGCCCTCGCTCATCGACGCGATGATGGAGGTGGGATCCGACCGCATCATGTTCTCGGTGGACTATCCCTTCGAGAAGACCGCAGAGGCGGCGACCTGGTTCGACGAGCTGCACATTTCAGAGCGGGACCGCCGCAAGATGGGCCGCACGAACGCGCTGTCCTTGTTCAAGCTGGAGGGAAGCCCCACCGCTTCGCGCTGATGAGCTGGCAGAGTCTGGCGGAAATCGCTCCGCGATTGTCGGCAGCCGAAGTCCAGTTCGAGAAGCGGAAGCAGCTCGTCGGGCTGTGGCTCGGGCCGCTCCTGTTCTTCGTCAGCCTGGCCGTCCCTCCTTTGCAGGACGTGACTCCTGTGGGGATGCGCACGCTCGGCATCTTCCTGTGGACGGTCACCTGGTGGGTGTCCGAGGCGATCCCGATCCCGGCGACGTCGCTGGCCGCCATGGCCATGCTCGTGCTGTGCGGCGTGTTGACCGTCGAAGCCGCCTTCAGCCCGTGGGCCAACTGGGTGTGCATCTTTCTGATGGCCGCCGAGATCATCGCCCACGCGATGAACGTGCACGGCCTCACACGCCGCATCGCGTACCGCATGGCGTCGTCTCAATTCGTCGGCGGCAACCCCTGGCGTTTGCTCGTGGCTTTCGGGCTTGCGTCAGCGCTGATGAGCTCGGTCCTGTCCCACGTCGTGACCACGATGATCTTCGTGTCGATCGCGACGGGACTCGTCAGGACACTGGGATTCGCGCAAGGCAGCCGCTACGCCGAAGCGCTGTTCCTCGCCATCGCCTGGGGATCCAACATGGGCGTCGTCACGCCGGTGGCGGCACCGACGAATCTGATCGCGATCGGCATCGCCCAGTCGATGGGGTACCGCATTGGATTCCTGCAGTGGGTGGTCATCTGCCTGCCGGTGTTCGCGATCACGCTGGTCGCGATGTTCGTGGTGCTGCGCTACGTCATTCGGCCGGAAATGCCGGACCTCGGGTCGA
>JAERMM010000013.1 GCA_016844585.1 Chloroflexota bacterium
ATGGTCCGCAAGACCCAGGCAGCCGTCGGGGGCGGACGCCGTGCTGTGTCGCTGGGCGCGCTGAAGGAGGGCATCACGTTCGTCCGGACGAACCCCATCCTCCTCTCGCTGATGGTGCTGGACTTCAACGCCACATTCTTCGGGAACCAACGGGCGCTCTTTCCGGTCTACGCTCGCGACATCCTGGAGGTGCCAGCGGTCTGGTCAGGCGAGGAAACGGGGGCAATGGTGGGAGCAGCCGGTCTGGGCGTGATGAACTCGGCAGTCGCGATCGGCGCATTACTCGGGGCACTCATCGTGAATCGGCTGCCCGGTCGTGACTACGCGGGACGCTGGGTGATGATCTTGATGACGTGCTTCGGGCTGTGCACCTGCGGGTTCGCTATCTCGACCAACTTCTTCCTGACGCTGGCCCTCCTGGGCGGCGTTGGCCTGACGAACTCCGCGGCAACCATTTTGCGCAACACCATCAACCAGCTTGTGACACCCGACAAGCTGCGCGGGCGCGTGCTCGCCGTCAACCACGTCTTCACCAGCGGCGGTCCGCAGTTCGGACAATTCGAGTCTGGCGCGGTGGCGGCAACCTGGGGAGCTGAGGTATCAGCGTTTACCGGGGGGCTGGCGGCTGCATTGATCGTACCGATGCTCATCTTTGTACGCCCGATCCGCGAGTTCCGAATGCGGCGGGCCGAGTCGGACGCTTCAGCGGCTCGGGAGGAGGCGGGGGTTAGGTAGGCGCCAACAACTGGCGGCGATCGGTGACGCTGTTTCTTTTGCGTGCCGTTGGGAGCGTTCAGGGATCCGTCCCACGCGTAATTTTGAGAAAAGACCTAGGTGACAACGGTGACAACGTGACAACGTTTGGCAGGAACGGAACCACGGTTCAGCCTTCGCGAAACTCGAGAAAGTTGCCGCCGTTGTCTCTTACGAAGAGGGTGGCGTCGGAGCGCTCGTACGGGCCACCGAACTGTTGCGACGGCTCCATGCAGCGCAGACGAATGGCACGCAGGCGCTGCTCCAGCTCGTCGAGCTTCCCCGGCAGGACTGAGAACGCGACGCTCGGCGTGCCGCGGAACTGGCGGCGGGGCGGCTCCTGGCGGTGCACGTTCGGAAGGTACAGCCCGATCGTTGTGCCAGGGGCAAATGTGACGAAGAGCTGCGCGCACGGGCGTGGAACCGTGTCCTTTTCATCCGTGTACAGCGTGTCCCAGCGGCGAGTCCCCGGCGCGCACTGGTCTTCGCCTGAGCCCCAGGCCCACGCGCCGGCGAAGTCGGCCATCTTCCAGCCGATGCGCTCTTCGACCCGGGCGCCCAGGACCTGGGTGTAGAAAACCTCCGCCCACTCCACGTCGTGCGTCTCAAATGCCACGTGATCGAGTCCGTAATCGCGGCCGCTTACGAGCTGGACGCGATTTCCATCTGGGTCATGGCAGTAGCGGTTCTGCCGCAGCTCGGCCTGGCGGTCTTCGTGATAGCGGTCGACCGATACACCGCCAGATTCCAGCCGTCCGACAAGCGCGTCAATTTGCGCAGACGGAAGGGTGTAGGCCTGGTGCACGCCGCTATCGGCGACAACGCGTGGCTCGGCGCGCGAGACGAGCCTCAACGATTGACTTGCGTTCAACGCGATGCACTTGCCGTTAGATGTCGTCGTGGCAGGGCCGAACCCCAGGAGGTCGGAATAGAAGGCCACTGCCCGGTCGAGGTCACTGACCTCCACCGACAACCCGCTGTAGCCACCGATCAGTCCGAGCGGATCGCCGACCGCCGCGGGCGTGCGGATGTCGACCCAGCTTGACGCCAACGACTCAGCCCGCGTCCAGGGCGACGCCACCACGCACCACGTCGCGCCGCCAGCACACCTCGAGGAAGTTCCCACCCGGGTCTTTGAAATAAACCGATTCGCCCAGCGGGCTGTTGTCCGGGTGCGCCCTCGGTCCCTCGAACGGTACTTCCTGGCGCTGCAGCCGCCCGATTAGCTGTCCGAAGGCCTCGCGTGTGATGTGGAATCCGTGGCGGAATCCATTCGTGCCGCGCAGCTGCTCGTCCGGCGGCATCGGCAGCTCGCCGCGAGGAAGGCACATCGCGAACAGCCAATCGTTGAGCGCAATGTCCGAGTGGACCGCCCGGCCGCTTTGGGCATCGTCGGTGTTGAAGTTGATCCGGTGGGCTATCAGGCCGCCGAAAATCGAGGCATAGAACTCTTCGGCCTCTTTCAGGTCGACGACGTTGATCCCGCTATGGCTGATCGATTCGATCTTGGCCATGTGTCCCTCCGTCTAGCCTCGCGCCAACTCCGGCGGGTGTGAACCGTGGCGGCTCGTCCTCCTGCCGCTCCAGCACGACATCAGTGTCGACCGTCACGATACCTTCGGGCGTGATGGCCACGGGGTTCATGCGCAACGGACCGACGCCGCGCAAATGGCTGGTGTGGTCGCCATCGTAGTTGTAGGTTGCACCGTGGAAGTGGCAGAAGAACTGCCAGTGCTCCTTCTGGTTGATCAAGAGCCCATTCCGGTGGCGGCACCATCGCGACAGCGCAAGGAACCCCTCGTCGTTGCGGATGAGAAAGAAGTTCCCCTTGCCGAACGGGGTGACCGAGCCCACGGCGAACTGCTCGGAAGGTCCGCACTCCACCACGCCGACGCCTGGCTTGATGATCTCCGTTGCCTCGGGCCCCTGGGTCTGCACCTGCCAGTGGTGGTTGTCCGGGTCCCACGCATCCATCGAGAACTCGCCCTTCGCGCGGAACGAAGCGCGTTCATCGCTTATGTCAATCCCATCGGCGGAAAAGCGCTCTTGCGCGGAACGGTACTGGTCCGGTGTGAGCCAGAATGCGTGGTGAATCGTTTGGGAGTTGTGGCGACGCGGCTCCGGACTCTCGACTTCCATCAAGACAAGCAACTGACCGGAGTTCATGCGTAGGACAGAATGCGGCCGTTCCTCCGCCATGAGCCCACGGCCCAGAACGTCGAGGCCAACCACGTCGCGGTACCACTGCTCCGAGCGGTCGAGGTCGCCCACTTCCAGGATCATGTGACTGAAGCCAAAGCCCTCCAGGTCAGAGGTGACCGCGTTCTCCCCGCCGTGCGCTCCCACCGTCTGGCCTTCAGAGGCATGCGTCATGGTCAACTCCACATGTGTGGCTGATCGCGCCTCAAACGGAGATTGGTACTCGCTCGTCGTTGCCGAGGTACATCGGCTCGCTCGGTCGGGTCCAACGCTTCAGCGGGCGACCCGCCGCCAGCGCGTTCAGCTCGCGGATCCACATGCCGCGGAGAATCGTCGCTGTGGCGTCCTCGCGGCCGAGATGCTGATGCGCCAGGTCGACCGGGGATCCGCACCCCACCTGCGCGGTGTAGTCCTGCACGTTGAAAAGCAGGCTGCGATCGTCCACCTCGCTGATGTGCAGATCACCGGCCAGCACGCGCTGGCCTACCTCATTGACACGGCGTGAGAACTCTGCCGGGTTGCCGCGGTTGGTGCGCGCGCGGTACGCGTCGGCCTCATCGCCATACAGGTAGATGAGGTTGACGCCTATGTTCAGGACGTTCTCGTCGTCAATGGGCACGCGCCACTGGATGGCCTCGCCTTTGGGGCTGCCATCGCGACGGCCGTGCACCATGTTCGGCATGTAGCAGTTGTAGATCCACGAGCCGACCGAGTCTGCTGCCGTAGCGATGTAACCGAAGTCCGTCTCCTCGCACGACACTCGTGGGATATCCGCGCGCCCCTGCGACGCGTTGAACGTCGAATGCACGAAGTAGATATGTATCGGGTCGTTGTCGACGATGTTGAAGAGGTTGCACGGCGTCGTGGATGTGATCGTGTCCGTGTAGCCGCGGCTCTCGTCCTCGAACTCCGTGTAGCGCATCAGCGGCGGCGGATCGCCTTCACCGAAGTAGCCGAAGATCAGTCCGAGGTATTCCTCTACCGGATAGCTGCGGATCTTGATACGCGCGCAGAAGGGCTCAGGCTCCGCTGGCTGCTCGACGCACTGGCCGGAGCCGTCGTACTTCCAACCGTGGTAGAAGCAGCGCAGGTCGTCACCCTCCACCCAGCCGGTACTGAGCTGTGTGCCACGGTGCGCACAGCGGAAGGCGAGAAGATGGACCGCGCCCCCCTCGCCCCGATAAAGCGTGAAGTCTTCGCCCATGATGCGAAGCGGCTTGGCGCGACCGGCGGGAAGGTCCTTTACACGCGCGATCGGGTGCCAGAAAGTGCGCATGAAGCGGCCGTTCAGCGTACCTGGCCCCGTCCTGGTCAGCTCCGACAGCATCGACGCTGCGTCAGATCCCTGGCTCGAACTTGGCGCCTGGGTTACCTGGCTCCAGCGTACTCCGGCCGCGTTTTCTTGACCTGAGCGCCGTGCTTAGCGCACTCGGTCACGTACAGGTCGTGGATCTCGGGGTCCTGATCCTCATAGGAGATGCCCTCGAGCTCTTCGGGCGTGTACCAGGCTCCCGTGTGGTCCAGGGCGCCGAGCCGCATGGCGAAGTAGCGGGCGGGCGTTGGGCCGGTGTTGAAGTGCTGGTGGTATTCCATCTCTTTGGGCGACAGCACGCTGCCGTCCTTCCAGTCGACCTGGCGCGGCTTCTCGCCCTCGAACCAGAGCAGCGAGTAGCCGACTCCAGTCAGGATCACCACGTGTGCGCCGACGCCGTGGCGATGGGCTTTCTTGTACAGGCCCGGCGGGAACTCGCTGGTGTGGCACTCCATCTGGTTGTTCGCCAATTTGAAACGCATGTTGCGGTCGCCTTCGCCCCTCCAGGAGTGGTCCTCGAGCTCGAAGGAGCGGATGTCGGGGATGAAATTCGTCTGCCACAGGCCACTTGGAAGCTGGTGGCCGGGGTCGCTGAAGTAGTCGTTGGAGCTGTCGTACCGATCCTTGAAAACGTAGCCGTCGCCGAAGATGAAGTCGTCGCTTCGGTACATGTTCATCACCATCGGCAAGTTAGTGACGGTGAACAGGCGTACGGGCTGCTGCCCGTCCAGGTTGAAGTGCTGGTAATGGCAATTGACCGGCGGGCTAAACACGCTGCCCGGGCCCCATTCGAGCGTCTGCTTGGGACCGTCCTTCTGCCAGAAGCTGGTCGTCCCTCGCCCCTGCAACACGTAGACCGTCGATTCACACAGGTGGTGCAGCACCTGTGTCTTCCCACCGGGCCCGATCTCAATGAGCCAACCGTCGTCGTGCTCCTGGTCGGCCAGGTTGACGAATGCGCCTTTCTGACCGGTACGTGCCCAGGGCGCGACCTCTGCCGTGTAGAGGTCCGCCAAATACGAGCCATGGTAGGTCGGGATTCCCTCACCCTTCTGCCAGGTCTGGTAGGCGGAATCGGCGTGCAGGCCCCTACGCTCGATGTCCTTCGGCTGCATCTGCTCCACGTTGCGCTCCTTCGATCAGCTCAATTCGACTCTGAGTCATTATGGTACCGGCTCGCTCAGTCCGCGGGGACTCCCGCGCCTGCGTAGGCTGCGATCAGGTCCTCCCCCTCGTACGATCCGATCTCCCACCAGGGATGCTCTTTCGGGAGCATCTTGTGGTGGCTGCGGATCTCCTCGAACCGGATCGAGGCGCCGAGGCCGATGGGATCGTCGCCGCGAGCGCACGACCGAGCGGACGCCAGCATGATATTTCGCATGCGGATGACGGCGGCGTCCGCCGCGCCAAGGTGCTCCTTGCTGCGATCGTAGATCGGCCCCATGCTCTCCTGGACTGCCATGTCTTCCATTGTATTGCCCGGGATGCCCGTGAAGCTGCGCCGCTCGCGCATCGCCACCCGGTCCTGGAGGAAACGGTTCTCCACGGTTCGAATCTTGCCGCGGTCTGGAAACAGGTCCACACCGGGCACCGACGAGCGACGCTCAAGCGTGCGCTGATGGTCGATGGAGCGCGTTGGGCTGAAATAGATACTGTAATCCCAGGTGTGCTCATCGTCGATCGGCACGAAAATGTGCATGTGCCCGAAGCCGCGCGGCGGTACCAGACAGTGGAACGGTAGTACGAAATTCGTCGTACGAGCGTAGTTCAAGCGATCGGCATCCTCAGTCGGATCGCGCAGCGCCGCATACACAAAACCGTAGTCCGTGTCGCGTATCTCGAAGCGCGGCACAGTGTCGTTCGAGAAGTTGCCGCGCTGGTTGAGGATCTTGTCCAGCCCGCTGTGCAGTACATCACCATGCGACGAGTCGACCGTCCCTTCAATCCCCTGGACGAAGTTCGCCTCCGTGCGGACCTTGGCGATGCTGCGATTGCCGTCCGGCACCAGCGTCCATTCGAAGTCGGGGAAGGATGGCATGAGATCCACCGGGCCCATGTACGCCCAGACCATGCCGCCCTGCTCATGCGTCGGGTACGCCAGCTGCCTTACGCGGTCCTTGAACGTGCTGCCGGCTGGCTCGCAGGGCATATCAAGGACCTTGCCGTCGCAGTCCATCTTCCAGCCGTGGTAAAGGCAGCGCAGCCCGCCCTCTTCGTTGCGGCCGAAGTAGAGCGATGCGCCGCGATGCGGACAGCTCTCTTCCATGATGCCGACGCGGCCCGCGGTGTCTCGAAAGGCGACCAGGTCCTCGCAAAGGAGCCGCAGCCGAATCGGATCGCAGTCGGCCGCCGGCAGCTCCTCCGACATGCAGGCCGGGACCCAGTAGCGGCGCAGCATCTCACCCATCGGCGTGCCGCCGCCAACACGAGTCAGCATCTCGTTCTCTTCCTGAGTCAGCATGGCCAGCCTCCGTGTAGTCCCTTCTCCCCCTGGGAGAGGGCTAGGGTGAGGGCTCTCCGCACATACCGTTCACCGCTGGTTTCGGGCCACCGCTCGGGTGATGATTTCCTCGATCGGGGTGTCTTCCAGCCGTCCGTAGTCCTCCGAGCTAGAGCTTATGTACTGAACGCCAGACGTCGGCAACACCGACGGATCCAGCCCATCCTTAGGGATATCTTGGCGGAGCGACGGGCTCAATGTGTGCTTCTGCCACGCGATCTGCCCCTCGCGCGAAAGAAGCCAGTTCACGTACAGCTTCGCCGCGTTCGGATGTGGCGCCTGCGCCGAGAGGTTCAGGCTTCCGCCCGCATGGGAAAGGTCGCTGCCCTCTTTGAGCTGGGAGACGGGGATGAGCGCGACCGGCAGCCCGAGAAGACCCGCCTCACGCAGCTCCCGTGAGTTCACGGCGAAACCGATGACATACTGGCCCTGTGCCAGCCAGTCGATCATCTGCCGCGCATCCACGCTAATCTGAGGCTCCATCTCGGTCCAGAAGCGCTCCACGAAGGCAAATCCAAGGTCGGGGTGCCGATACTGATAGAGCACCTGTGGACCGCCCGGCCCCGCCTGCCGAACGTCCCGCGCCACGACCTTCCCCTTCCATTTGGGATTCAGTAGATCCCAGTAGGAGGTAATCTCCTTCGGGTCGACGAGCTGGGTGTTATACGAAAGGACCGGCTGTAATTGTCCGACGAAGCCCATCGCCACGTACGGCGGCGCTGCATCCATCCACCAATGGCGCCCATTGAGCCAGAGAGACTCATCGAGCACCTCGGGCAGCACGAATGAGGGCTTGATCGGCGCCAGGCCGCCGTCGGGCTTGAAGGCCGGAATCGCCGTGGACCCGGGCCCCACCATCACGTCAGGGATGTAACGACCAGCCGACCGTTCGGCTGCCATCCTGGCGATGAGCTGGACGTTCGGCATGGCCAGATACTGCACCTTGATGCGGGGAAATGTACTCTCGAACACGCCGGCGAGCATATCCCGGCCCTCAGCGCCGTTTATGGCCGAATAGATACTGACCTCACCCTCTCGATTCGCCGAGCAGAGCCCGTCGGAGACGCGGGCTGACAGGCCGCAAGAAGCGCGGCGGAGCCCATCGCGGCCGTACCGCCGAGAAACGTGCGTCGACTCATCTGTTCACGGTTCACGAGTCCCTCCCGTGTAGCTCCATAACTCCCGCTGCGATGATTGCGATCGCGAGCGAGTCCGCCTTACGGCGCCGTTATATTCGTTTAGGTCGGTTCAATGCACAAACTCGTCCAGCCGACCTTGTTCCATTCGCCGAAGTTCCGGCGCTACGTCCGCGGCGCCCAGTCACCCCGTCAGCCAGCACGACCGGATCCACGTGCGACAGCAGTGGCATCAGCGCTATGTCGCCATCTGCTCCGGCATGAGCTCCCGATGCAATGGTACGTGCCCATCCATGAAAATCATCGCGTTGAGGCGATCAGCCAGTACATTCAATAGCAGCCCGGCGGTACCGCCGATTCCGTCCTCGACACGCGCAACACGATACGCTCACATGACACGACGCGCTCACATGATTCGTCCGAGAGTGGATCGAGCGCCAGGAGGCGCGCACGCCAGAGAGTCGGCAACTTACCCGCGTGGTCGCGGCCATTCCGCAAGCGCCCGACCAACCGTTTCGGTATCTCGAATTGGGCTCGGGCGCCGGCTCGCTCGGCGCGCTCGTCCTGTCGCGCTTTCCAAACGCCGAAGCGACCTTCGTCGACGGATCGAGCGTGATGGTCGAGCAGGCGCGTGAGCGTCTGGCGCCCTTCGGCGCACGGGCCACCGTCGTCGAGGCAAATCTCGCCGAGCCCACATGGGTCGACGCGGTGCGTGGCCCCTTCGATGGCATGGTCTCTACCATCGCGATCCACAACCTCCGAGACCCGATGCGCATCCGCACTCTCTACGCCGAGGTGTGCGGCCTCATCGCGGACGGCGGCTGGTTCCTGAATCTCGACTATACCCGCGCTGCCGGACCGCTCATGGGACGTTGGTTCCAGTGGGCCGCGGCGGGCGGACCTTCATCAAGCGGCCGGGCCGGCGGGCAGGCAGGTGGCCGTGCAGGCGGACGTGGATTCCCCGGCACGCTCGACGAGCAACTGGCCTGGCTGAGAGAGGCTGGTTTCGCACCAGTAGATTGCCTGTGGCGAGAGGCACAGCTTGCGCTCATGGGTGGCTGCAAGGGTGCGGTACGGACACTTGGTGGCTCGTAGACGCACGTATACGTTTGGCGTATCACGCCGAATCTACTTGCCGAGGGCTGTGCCGCTCCCCTGGGTCAGCCGCGCAGAAAACGCGGCAAGGACGGCCCCCAACACCAGCCAGAAGAGGGTGAGTCCTTCTACCGACCGGACGCGAAACGCGTCGACGAGCGCGGGTGGCATCGTGATCGGGTCGGGGTTCGCCGGCAGGACGAGATAGAGCCCGACCGACCAGACCAGGAAAACGAGTGCGCCAGAGGCCGCGCGACCGGCGGGCCCGAGCGGAATGCGCACGGCGATCGCTGCAGCTAGCACCGCCCCTGCTATCGAAAGCGCCCAGCATGCAATGAAGGCGGACTGTCGAAAACCGATCGAATCTGGATCGCCAACGCCTGGTGGGTTGGCAGGGTACTTGAGGGCAGGAACCAGGGCTATTGCGAAGTACGCCGCCAACGTGAGAACCGCTGGGGCAACCCGCCCTGAGCCAACCCAGCCACGGGTCCGGGCCACCACGTAGCTGACACCCAGCAGCGCAGCGTAGATGAACCCGAGCGTTAGCCACCCAACAAAGAGCCCAATCTTCTGCATTGGGCGACTGACCGTAGGCTCAGCACCGGACGGCTCGTCCGCGTGGTGCATCTCCTCGATCGCAATGGCTTCGTCGATGATTGGTTCGGTCGCCACCGCATGGAAGCCCGCCGCCAGCAGACCGGCGAGCAGCCCTCCGACGAGAATCGTGACCAGCAACGCCGAGATTCGTATGGACACCATTGCATCCTCCCCATTCTTCCCAATTGGCGGGGCCTCAACAAAAAACCCTCGTCCTGCGAGACGAGGGTGGCCCGCTGGTTCGATGGCAGCGGTGGCCTGCTCCCCTTGGCTCGAAGGGCGACGACTCGGGCGGAGGCAGGTGTTCGGGCTTGCAGCCTCAGCTACTTACCGTTGCGGCACAGCACCGGAATCACACCGGGTTTCCCCTGGCTCTCCACGACACGCTATTCGGTTGTTGGCGCTAAGCCGCTTTATAGCCTACCGGTTCGCTGGCAGGCAACGCACCGCCTGACGAATCCGCTGGACTACGCACCCCCCGGTTCACCCAGCCGAACCCTCGGGGCAACCACGCCTCTTGCGCATGCTGCTGATGGCACCGGACGAAGCGCCGGACTATCATGAGCGCATAGGATCACGGCCAAGACGCCGTATAGAGGTCAGCCGACAATGCAAGCAAGCCGACGATTCCGAGCGAGCGGCGTGATGTCCGCGGCAGTGACTCTGGTCACGTTCCTGTCGTCCTGCGCAGCGCCCGCGCCGCCCGCGGGCCAGCAAGGCGGGGCCGGAGAACAGGTGGCGCGAGTGAGTGCGACAAAGACGTTGACGTTCGGCATCATCCGCGAGCTGGATACGTGGAACACCGACCTCGTCCGCGTGACCCGCGCGGGCGGCATTCAAATCCTGAACTCCCTGGGTCACCAGCGGCTCGTGGTGGAGAACGAGCATTTCGCGTGGATACCTGAGATCGCCGTCGAGCAGATCTCGATTGAGAAGGGCACATGGCAGCTCAACCCGGACGGCACCATGGCCACCACGTGGCGCGTGCCAACGAACGCGAAGTGGCACGACGGCGTGCCCTTCACCTCGGACGACTTGCTCTTCTCCTTCGAGGTCATGAAAGACCCAGAGATTCCGGGCACCGTGGGCGGTGGACTGCGCATCATGCAGTCGGCCTCCACTCCCGACCCCGCTACGTTCGTCATCAACTGGGCAGCGCCCTACGTCGACGCCGACCAGGCGCCATTCATCACGCCAATGCCGCGACACCTGCTCCACGACGCCTATCTGCGCGACAAGGCCGCCTTTCCCTCCCATCCCTGGATGACTACGGACTTCGTCGGCCTGGGTCCCTATCGCGTATCGCGCTGGGAGCAGGGCTCCCTGATGGAGTTCACGCGGTTCGACGACTACTTCCGTGGCCGCCCCCCGCTCGACACCGTGGTCGTGCGCTTCATCGCGGATGCCAACGTGATGATCGCGGCCATCCTCGCCGGGCAGCTCGACCTGATCCCTTCCTTTAACTTCGACCTGGATGCGGCCCTCGAAGTGAAGAAGCGCTGGGAGGGCACCGGCAACGTCGTGGGCGGCGCGCTCTCCGGGCGGTTCACCAACATGGAGACCCAACATCGGCTGGAGCTGGCGCGTCCGATCAACGGCTTGTCAAACGTTGCTGTGCGGCGTGCGTTCTATCACGCGCTCGACCGCGACGAGATCGCGCAGTCG
This sequence comes from Chloroflexota bacterium, assembly GCA_016844585.1. GTDB lineage: Bacteria > Chloroflexota > UBA6077 > UBA6077 > SHYK01 > JAERMM01. The sequence continues at coordinate 11,258 of JAERMM010000013.1, forward strand.
ATGACCCAGGGCCTCGGCCCGCCCGCCGATAGCTGGTTCTTCCCGGGCCACGACCACGAGCTGCGGCCCCAGATCCAGGCGTCGATCCCTCAATTCCCATACGATCCGGCGCGCGCAATCCAACTCCTCGCCGACGCCGGCTGGACGCGCGGCTCGGACGGGGTCCTCACCAACCCCCAGACGGGCGACAAATTCGAAGTTCAGGTCGCAAGCACGAGGGCCGCGCAGAAGCTGGCCAGCGTGGTCTCCAACTACTGGGGCGCCATCGGGGCGCGCGTCGACCAGTACGGCATCGCGTCCGAGCGAGCCGACGACCTGGAAGCCCTCTCGACGCTACCCGGCTCCTGGATGGGCACACAGCTCTTCTACAACATGTACAACGACCGCTTCCTCTCGTCCGGCATCGCGGGCCCGAACAACCGCTGGACCGGACGAAACCGAAGCGGCTACAACAGCCCGCAGCTAGACGCGATTCTGGGCAAGCTTGTGACCACCGTGGCGCCGGCCGAACGTCTGCCGCTGCATCGAGAGCTTCTGGACGAGCAAATGGGGAACCTCGTCGTCATGCCCCTTCACTGGGAATTCCAGCCATTTTTTATTTCCAAGGGTGTGAAGAACGTCGGCGCCGCTTCCGGGTGGAACGTTCACCAGTGGGACAAAGAGTGAGGCCGTCGGCGCGAGTCGCGTAGGGGGATCAAGGAACCATGTGGAGCAAGCTCTCCGTCACGTCTTTCGTGATGGTCGCTCTGGCGGTCGGCTGCGCCCGACGGAGCGGCATCACGTTCTCGGCGATCGCGTTGCTCACATTGGTGTCCGCCTGCGCTGCGCCTGCCCCAGGACCCGGCGAGCAGGCGAAGTCTTCCGATCAGTCGGCGCGGACCGCTGCGCCGAGGGTACTGACGTTCGGCATCATCCGCGAGCTGGACGCCTGGAACACGGACCTCATCCGCGTGACCAGGGCTGGCGGCATCAACGTGCTGAACTCGCTCGGGCACCAACGACTCGTCGTGGAGACGGAGACCTTCGCGTGGATCCCCGAGCTCGCCGTAGAGCAGATCTCGATTGAAAGGGGAACGTGGCGCCTCAACCCGGACGGCACGATGGCCACCACATGGCGCGTTCCGTCGAACGTGAAGTGGCATGACGGTCATCCATTCAGCTCGGATGACCTGCTGTTTTCATTCCAGGTCATGAAGGACCCCGAAGTGCCGAATACCGTTGGTGGCGGGCTCCGCATCATGCAGTCGGCCTCGGCGCCCGATCCCACCACGCTGGTGATCAACTGGGGTGCGCCTTACGCCGATGCGAACCAGGCGCCGTGGCTCACCCCAATGCCACGGCATCTGCTCGAGGATGCCTACCTGCGCGACAAGGCCGCTTTTCCCTCCCATCCCTGGATGACGACCGACTTCGTCGGCCTCGGTCCCTATCGCGTATCGCGTTGGGAGCAGGGATCATTCATGGAGTTCACACGCTTCGACGACTATTTCCGGGGCCGGCCGCCGCTTGACTCAATGGTTGTGCGCTTCATCTCGGATGCCAACGTGATGATCGCGGCTATCCTCGCCGGGCAGCTCGACCTGATCCCTTCGTTCAATTTCGACGTGGATGCCGCCCTCGAGGTAAAGAGGCGATGGGAGGGCACCGGCAACGTCGTGGGCGGCGCGCTCTCTGGACGGTTCACAACCGTCGAGACCCAACATCGACTGGAGTTGGCGCGTCCGATCAACGGTCTGTCCAACGTTGCGGTGCGCCGTGCGTTCTATCACGCGCTCGACCGCGACGAGATCGCGCAGTCGATGACCCAGGGTCTGGGGCCCTCGGCTGACAGCTGGTTCTTCCCGGCCCACGAGATCCGGCCCCAGGTCGAGGCGTCGATCCCTCGCTTCCAATACGACCCGGCACGCGCAATCCAGCTGCTCGGCGAAGCTGGCTGGACACGCGGCCCAGATGGCATTCTCACCAGCAGCCAGACGGGCGAGAAGTTCGACGTGCAGATCGCAGGCACCTTTGACGCACAGAAGCTGGCCAGCGTGATCGCCAACTACTGGCGCGCGGTCGGAGCGCGCGTCGACGAGTTGGGCACGCCGGCCGACCGTGCGGACGACCTGGAAGCCCTCTCGACGCTGCCCGGTGCCTGGATGGGCACTCAGCTCTTCTATAACATGTACAACGACCGCTTTCACTCGTCAGGGATCGCCGGCCCAGGGAATCGGTGGACTGGACGAAACCGAAGCGGCTACAACAGCCCGCGGTTAGACGGGATTCTGGACAAACTCGTGTCTACTGTCGATCCAGCGGAGCGGCTACCGCTGCACAAGGAGCTGCTGCAGGAACAGGTGGGGAACCTCGTCGTTATGCCCCTTCACTGGCAATTCCAGCCGTTTTTTGTTTCCAAAGGTGTGAAGAACGTGGGCGCCGCTTCCGGGTGGAGTGTTTACCAATGGGACAAAGAATGACATCGTCGGCGCGAGTCGCGTAGGAGGATCAAGCCATATGTTGAAGCGCCTCTCAAGCATCTCTTTCGCCATCGCAACGATAGCTGTTGGTTGCGCGTCGCCGCAGCCCGTCGCGCCGGGGCCTGACGGCTCGCGGGCTGACGCGCCCCGCCCGGCAGCGTTTGTCCGGATCGCGGCCGCGGTGAACAGCAACCCCCCGGCCCTCAACAACATGATCGGCGCCGCCAGCGGCTCAGCACCAGGCATGGAGGCGCTCGCCATCATGGTGAACTCTCCGCTCACCATCGTGGACCACGAGGGCATCCTTCGCCCGATTCTCGCGGAGGCCACGCCCACAATCGAGAATGGGCTGTGGAAGCTGATGGCCGACGGCACAATGGAGATTTCGTGGAAGATCCGCGAGGGTGCTCAGTGGCACGATGGAACTCCGTTCACGGCAAGCGACGTCGTATTCACGCAGCGCCTACAGGAGGATCGCGACCTCGCCGTATTCGGTCACTCGAGCTATCGCTCGATCGAGCAGGTTGATGCTCCGGACCCGCGGACTGTCGTCACTAAATGGCGGCGGCCCTATCTCTACGCGAGCACCGCGTTCGGCTATGAAGGCGACCGCTCGCTGGTTCCAGTCCCGAAGCATCTTCTGGAAAAGCCATACCTCGATGACAAGACCAACTTCCTCAACCTGACGTACTGGACCACGGAATTCGTCGGCACTGGTCCGTACAGGTTGAAGGAGTGGGAGGCCGGCAGCCATGCGATCTTTCAGGCCAACGACCGCTTCGTGCTGGGACGCCCCAAGATCGACGAGATCGAAGTCAAGTTCATTCTCGACCAATCGACCATTATCGCCAACTTCCTCGCGGGTACGGTAGACGTCTACCTTGGCCGCGCCCTTGCTTTTGACCAGGGTCGGCAACTCCTCGAGCGCATGCCCAGCCTCAAGTCCGACCTGGCCCCCATCGGAGCCGTAACCGCGTACCCGCAGTTCCTCAACCCGTCCCCGCCGATCATGGCGAACGTCCAGTTCCGTCGTGCGCTCCTGCATGCGACGGACCGTCAGGCGATGGTCGATACCCTCATGGACGGCCAGACGTCGATCGCTCACACTTTTATCAACCCCAAGGAGTCCGACTACAAGGACATCGAGCCCTACATTGCGAGATATGATTACGATCCCCGAAGAGCAGCCCAGATGATCGAAGGCCTCGGCTACGTGAAAGGGCTTGACGGCTTCTATCGCGACGGCGCCGGACAACGCCTCACGGTCGAGGCGCGGGAGAGCAGAGGGAGCCAGGCGACCCTCGTCATCGCGGATCAGTGGCAGCGGGCGGGCGTCGGCGCCGACGTCGTTGTCATCCCACCGCAGCGAAACGAGGACCTCGAGTATCGAGCCACCTTCCCCGGTTTCGAAGTCGTCCGCCGCGGCAACTTTCGCTGGGATCTCAAGCGACCGCTGAGCAGCTCGGAGGCGCCAACGGCGGAGAGCAACTGGAACGGCGGAAACCGCGGTCGCTATCAGAGCCTTGAACTAGACGCGCTTCTCGACCGACACGAAACGTTGCTTTCGACGGTGGAGCGCACCCCAGTCCTGGGTCAGATCGTGCGGCACGTATCAGAGAATGCGGTGTTGCTGGGCATGTTCTACGACCTCGAGCCGACGGTCTACTCCGAGCGACTACAGAACGTCCATGGAAAATACGAGCGCACCACGCAAGCCTGGAACATTCACCAATGGGAAGTGAAGTAGGGAACAGGGAACAGGGGTCCCGCCGCCGTGAACGGCGGGCCTGATCGCCCACAGCCGTTGAGGACAGCGCGCGAGTTGTGAGGAGGAGGACATCTTGGCCAACAAGAGGGAGATCATCTCATTGCCGGGGATCCCGCACAATGCGCCGCTGCCGACCGGCGCGAAGATCGGCAACATCATCGTGTCGTCAGCGATCTCGGGGCGCGAGCCTGGAAGCGGCGAATTCTCAGACGATCCCGAGCGCCAGGCCGAGGCGCTTTTCGACAATATTCGGGCGTTCATGGAGAAGGCCGGCGGCTCGCCCGACAACATCATCTCGATGACCCTGTACATCAAAGACCAGAAGTATGGCGAGGCGCTCAACAAGGCGTGGATCAAGATGTTCCCGGAGGAGAACCGTCCGGCGCGTGAGGGCCACATCAAGACCGACGGCATGTACGGCGGCCGCTTTTTCGACGCAAGCCTCATCGCGGTGCTGTAGGCTTCAGGTCCCTATCCCACAGAAGGGCGTGCCGCGCGCTATTCCGCAATCCGCATTCCGCAATGAACGCTTCAGTCCCTGTCCCACAGATGGGCGTGCCGCGCGATGGCTGGGCCGCTCGTGCCGGTGCCCGCGTAGTCGCCCAGCAGGGCCCGAACGCCTGCACGGACAGCCACTGCCCGTATCTCCTTATAGATCGACAGCGCCGGCAGGTCCGTGGCGATGATCTCGCCCATCTGCTTGAGCAGTTGGCTTTGCTCGCGCTCATCGAGCGTCCGGTAGAGCCGCTCGAACAGCCCGTCGAACGTGGGGTTCCGATAGCCACCTGAGTTGCTGCCGCTGAATCGGTTCTGTGGAGTGGGTATCACCGGACCGTAGAACCGATTCAATGTCCCGTCGCCAATCCCCTGCGTCGTCAGCTCCAGTGCAGGGAACTTCACTCGATACTCGTCGTCCCGCACCAACGCGCCACCCATGAGGTTCTCGGAAACGTCTATCCCCAGGTCGCGCCAGTACTGCGCAACGATAGACAGCTCCTGCCTATAGTTGCCGGTCGTGCGCAGCTCGAAAGCCACCTGTTCGCCCGACGGGTTGCGGAGGCGCCCATCTGCGCCCGCGCGCCACGCCCCTTCAGCCAGCAGCTCACGGGAAAGAGTCACGTCGTAGCGGGCCCCGGCGAAGGGCTTCCCGACGATGGCGTTCCGACTGTCTGTTTTTTCGAGGAACGTGTCGGCCTCACTGTCGCTGAACCCGGGCAGCAGCGCCTCACGGATGGCCGGCAGGTCAAGGGCGGCGTAAAGTCCGCGGCGCAGCTGAACGTCGCGGCTCAGCTCTGGCGGCCGCGCCCACTCTGGATTGAATTGCACGCTGGCAAAGCGCCATACCCCTTCACGCGTCGCAAGTGCCCCCCCACCGTCCTGCTGCCACCGATCCCGCAGCTGCATGAGATGCTCAAAGGCCAGGGCCTGCTCCGCCGCGATGTCCACCTCCCCAGCCAGGAGAGTGGCGAACAGCACATTCGGGTCCCGAACGGTGCGGAAGATGACCGTGTCTACTTTGGGCGCGCCAAGAAAATAGCCTTCGAAACGTTTGAAGACGGCGCTGTCGGCCAGGCCGTAGTCGGCAAGATAGAAGGGGCCCAGGTGAATGTTCTCCGACGTCCAATAGGGGAGGTTGACAAAGGAGTCCATATCGCCCTCGAAGGCGGTCCCCAGCAGGTGCCTCGGGAGCAACGGGAAGGCAAAGTGGCCCAGCTCCCGGTATCGGGAGAACGGAGCCTTCCACGTGATGACCACGGTCAGCGGGTCCGGAGCCGCCACGTTGTCGACGCTGCGGAACACGGGCGACCGGATGGGTGGCACGTTCGGGTGACTTGTGACCTTCCAGCCGAAGACCGCGTCGTCTGCGGTGAACGGTGCGCCGTCATGCCACTTCACGTCGGGCCGTAGGCTCAAGGTTGTCTGCATGCGCCCGTCAGGCAGGAACACGAGGGTGCCATCTTCAGCCGATGCCATGCGGCCGGCAATACGCGGAGCAAAGTTGCCGTGGGCGTCGGCCGAGATGAGGCCCGTGGTGTTGAGCTCGCGAACGGTGGATGGTCCACCGGTCGTACTACCGGAGGCCCAGGGCTCAAAACCAGTTATGGGGGTTATGCCCCCGATAGTGATAGTTTTAGAACGCTCTGGTTGGGCAACCGGGGCCGGCGCTGTGCCCTCGCTAGCTGTCGCCGCCGAACGGGTGGTGGGGCCGCAGCCGGCCACTGTGGCGACGAGCAACAAGGTCGTGACCCACGTCTGTGCCCGCATCCCGAAGCCTCCGTTCTTGAAACACCTCCGCCGCACGACCGGGGGACGGAGGCGTGCCGCTCGGATCCTACTGCTCTGTCAATGTCATTTTGAAAATGCCGCAGCCTGCAGGATCTCCCCCTCACCCCAACCCTCTCCCCCGATGGGGCGAGGGAGTAAGACGTCAGCGAGCCGCCGTGCCGGCCGGCGCAACGTCGATGTCGCCGAGCGCAAGAAACTCCGAAGGACGGTCCCACTGCTTCAATGGTCGGCCGTCGGCGAGGGCGCGTATCTCGCGTGACCAGATGCTCCGCAGCATGATCGCGGGCAGATCCACCCGGCCGAGCCGCTGGTGCTCGACATCTACGATGCGCCCGAGGCCGACTTGCGCCGTATAGTCCTGCACGTTGAACAGCACGCTGCGATCCTCAACGTCGTGCACGCGCACCTCACCGCGAAGGATCGCAGCGCCAAGCTCGTTCACTCGCCGCTGCGTCTCGACGCCCCTGCGCGTTCTCCTACGCTCCCACCACGCGTCAGCGGCGTCCCCCTCCAACATCAAGAGATTTACCCCGAAGCTCACGCAGTTGTCGTCGTCCACCGGCACACGCCACGTGATTGCCTCACCGCCCCCGTCTCGCCTGCCGTGAACGACGTTCGGCATGTGTGTGTGATACGCCCACGTACCGCTCGAGCCCGTGGCATAGGTCACGAAGCCGTACGCTGTTTCTTCGCATTGCAGCACGGGGATGTCAGTCCCGCTGCCGCGAGCGCTGGCGCGCCGATGCACGAAGTAGATGTGCACGGGGTCAGTATCGAGGAGATTGAAGAAGTTGCATGGCGTACCGGACGTGGTCGGGTCTACCACGCCACGCGCGCCGTTCTCGAGCTCGGTGAAGCGTGGGAGGGGCGGCGGCTCTCCTTCACCGAGGTAGGCGAAGATCAGCCCCAGGTACTCCTGGACCGGGTATGCGCGGATCTTGATGCGTTGGCAGAAGGGCTCCGGCTCGGCCGGCTGCTCGATGCATTGTCCGGAACCGTCGTACTTCCAGCCGTGATAAAAGCAGCGAAGGTTGTTCCCTTCCACCCAGCCGGTGGAGAGCTGCGTTCCGCGATGAGCGCACCGAAATGCCAGGAGATGGGCAGGCGCAGTGCTGAGTGCTGAGTGCTGAGTACTGAGTGAGGCGGTTCCCTCTCCCTCTGGGAGAGGGCTAGGGTGAGGGTTTTCTTCACCCCGATACAGGGTGAAGTCCTCCCCCATGATGCGGATGGGAACCGCCCGGCCGTCCCGGAGGTCTTCGGCGCGATAGACCGGTTGCCAGAACGTTCGCAGCCAACGCCCTGCCGGGGTACCTGGGCCCGTGTGAACAAAGTCGACCGGTGTCCGAAGATCCCCTCCTCCCTTGAGGGGGAGGGTTAGGGTGGGGGGCGGCGCGTGTTGTTGCACGCCGCTTCCAGTGGTTTCACGTTGTGTCGCCATCTTGCCTCTTGCCTCCTCCGGCTACTGCCCAAGGGCCCTGGCCCTGCACGTGGACGCCGCGTCGTCCGCGGCCGACTGGGCAAGAGGGTGCCCGCGTTGATCAGGCCCGGCGTCGCCAGTATACTCGGCGCACCTTCCATGAAATGTTCTCCCCGACCTGTTCTTCCTTGAGTGCGGAAAACTCCCATATGCCAGCAGGAGGGAGCAAGCGTGACGTCACAAGAAGAAAATGAGCTGCTGACCCACACAGGCCCGGGCACGCCGGGCGGCGACCTGATGCGCCGCTTCTGGCAGCCGGTAGCTCTCTACGACGAGTTGCCGACCGGCTCGGCGCCAATCCCCGTGCGCCTGCTCGGCCAGGATCTCGTGCTGTTTCGAGACGAGCGGGGGCAGCCCGGATTGCTGGGGCTGCACTGCGCCCATCGCGGGGCGGATCTGAGCTACGGCCGGATCGAGGATGGCGGGCTGCGCTGCATCTACCACGGCTGGCTGTACGACGTTCACGGCCGATGCCTGGAACAACCAGGGGAGCCAGCCGGCAGCACGTTCCACGAGCGCATCCGACAGACAGCGTACGCGTGCATCGAGCAGTGCGGGCTGATCTTCGCCTACCTTGGACCGGGCCAGCCTCCACTGTTGCCAGCCTATGAGTTCCTGAGCGCGCCCAAGGAGAGGCGGTTCGCCACGAAATACTTCCAGGAATGCAACTACCTTCAAGGGAACGAGGGGAACCTCGATCAAACCCACTTCTCGTTTCTGCATCGCCGCCTGCACTACGGTCCAGAGGACCACGGGGCTTACGTCATCGAGGACGTTGCACCAACGCTAGAGCCTGAGGAGACCGACTTCGGCATCCGCGTCTATTCAGTGCGGCACCTTCGATCTGGGCGGAATCACGTGAAGATCAGCAACTTCTTGCCGCCCAACGTCGCCGCGTTCAGTGGAGGGATCCGGGACGGGTACAGCGTCCACTACCACGTGCCAATCGACGATACCCACCACTGGAAGTATTTGCTGCACTTCAGCCGGAGCGCGCCGCTCGGCGAGCGAACGGGCCAGGTTTTCGGAGCGGAGCTGGGGCCCGACTATCGACTCCGGCTCACCAAGGCCAACCGCTACCTCCAGGACCGTGAAGAGATGAAGGCCGCGACCTTCAGCGGCATGGGGGATTTCTTCCACGCGCAGGACGCATGCGTGACGGAGGGGGCCGGCACAATCCAGGACCGGACTGGCGAGCATGTGGCGTACAGCGACCGTGCGATTGTCGTTGCGCGGAAGATCCTGCTGCAGGCCATTCGCGACGTCCAGGCTGGGCGGGATCCGCACTATGTGATCCGAGACGAGTCGGAGAACCTGTTTCCAGAGCTCGTGGCTCGCGCGGACGAGCTTTCCGGTGATGTCGATTGGCACGAGCACTGGAAGACCGTTCCCAAGCACCAGCACGTAGGAGCGCCCGCCTGATCTAGCGCTGACCGAATCTGCGAGCATCTGCGCTCATCTGTTGTTTGCCTCGAAACCGCCGGTCGCGGATGCGCCTCGGTGTCAGAAGGAGAGGCCCGATGCCCGGTTCCCAGGATGCACGGCGGGGGACAAGCCCGCGCGCTACGGCAACTGCGTGGAGCTTGGCGTATGCTGACTAGGGTGCAATCACTGCTCGTGGGCTCGATGACCATTGTGGCCATCCTCGGCGGGTGCGTGACTCCGACTCGAAGCACAGAGCCCGCACCGTCTGCAGCGTCCGGGCAGCCCATCCCGCCAAAGCGCATCGTCGCGGCGATCCGCGGGAACCCCAGCGCCGTCCACCCTATCGTGGGCGCAACCGGGCCAGTTTCCGGCGGCGAAGCGCTGGGGGCGCTCGCGCACGTCGGCCTTGGCGCGCTCGACATGCGTGGCCAACTGCACCCACAGCTCGCCGAAGCGATGCCCAGCGCTGAAAACGGCCTGTGGGTCGTGTTTCCGGACGGGCGGATGCAAACGACGTGGCGGCTCCGCGAGCATATCCTCTGGCATGATGGCGTCCCCCTCACCGCCGACGACTTCCTCTTCACCTTTTCCGTCGAGCAGGATCCCGATATGGCCCTGTTCCGCAGTCTGCTCAACCGGTCCGTGGAGGAGGTGGTCGCGCCTGACCCGAGAACCCTTGTCGTTCGCTGGAAAGCGCCGAACGTCCTTGCCGACAACATGTGGAGCTGGATCAGCTCGCGCTCCTTCCTCCCGCTGCCGCGGCACCTCCTGGAGAGAGAATATCGCGACAACAAGGCGAACTTTGACCAGCTCTCCTACTGGTCAGCGGATTTCATCGGGGCGGGCCCGTTCAGGCTCCGCGAATGGGTCGCCAGCAGCCACGCTATCTACCAGGCGAACGACGCGTACGTACTCGGACGGCCAAAGATCGACGAGATTGAGGTGCGGTTCATTTCTGACGTGGGCACGCTCACCGCCAACATCCTCGCCGGCGAGGTGGAGCTGACACTCGGCGGCGGACGGACGTTTTCGGTCGAACAGGCCCTGACCATCGGCCAGCAGTCACAAGCCGTCCGAGTGGAGCTGTCGCCATCGGCGTGGATCGCGATCTACCCACAATTCCTCAACCCAAGCCCGCCCCTGGTCGCCGAGGCCCGGTTCCGGCGCGCGCTGCTGCACGCGCTCAACCGGCAGGAGATGGTCGATTCGCTCTACGCCGGGCAGACGCGCATCGCGCACAGTTACCTCGGACCAGACAGCGCGGAGTTCGAAGAGGTGCAGCCGCAGATCGCTCGCTACGAGTACGACCCGAGGCAGGCCGCGCAGCTCATTGAGGACCTCGGCTATCAGCGGGGAGCCGACGGCCTGTATCGGGACCCGCGCGGACAGCGCGACGCGTTCGAGCTGCGAACCACCCAGGCGGGGGTGCAGGAGGCGGCGATGCTGGCGACAGCCAGCGCCTGGCAGAGTTTCGGACTCGCGGTGCAGCCATTCGTGGTGCCCGCCCAGCGGGTCAACGACGCCGAGTTCCGGTCGAACTACGCGGCCCTGGAGCTGGTCCGTTATCCCAACGACACGCGGAGCATGCAGCGCGCATTCCTGAGTGGCGAGGCCCCGGTCGCGGAGAACAACTACACTGGTGGCAACCGCGCACGGTACCAGAGCGCCGAGCTCGACGCGCTCATCGACCGCTTCCACACCACGATCCCAAGGGCGCAACGGACGCAGTTTGCGGTCGAGATCAATCGCCACATTTCCGAAAACCTCAACGTGATGGGGCTGTTCTACGATCTTGATGCGGCGCTCATCGGGGCGCGCCTGCGCAACGTGATGGGCAAGGGTACGGCGTCAACGCAGGTCTGGAACGTCCATGAATGGGACGTGGACTGAGGGCTGGGCGAACGGAGCCGCCGATGGCCGCCGATTGTCGGATCTGATGATCGGCGTTTATCGGCGTGCATCGGCGGCTCCCGTGAGTACCGACGGGGAGGACGGGGCCAATGACGCTGTTGCTGACCAACGCGGACGTTCGCGGCCTGCTCACCATGCAGATGACCATCGACGCTCTGGATCGCTCCTATCGGGGGTTGGCGACTGGTGAGACCGTGTGCCGCCCGCGCATAGAGTCGCTTGTCCCGACCAAGCGCCCTGGGCACACCTACCTCTGTGGCACCATGGAGGGTGGCTCATCTGACTTCGGCTATTTCGCCATACGGCTGCAGTCCAGTATTCTCTACCACAGCAGCTACGCCGGAGTGAGGACCGAAGAGAAGTTCGCGTCCCGCCCGGGCCTCTTCTGCGGGCTGACCATCCTGTTCGACGTGGAGAATGCAGAGCCGGTGGCCATCATGCACGATGGCTACCTGCAGGGCCTGCGTGTTGGGGCGAGTGTGGCCATCGGAGCCCGCTATATCGCGCGTGAAGACGCCCATGTGCTCGGGGTCTTTGGCGCCGGGGCGATGGCCCGCTCCCATCTCGAAGCTCTCCGCTACGTGCGCCCGATCGACCGCGTGCAGGTCTTCAGCCCCACCAGGGAGCATCGTGAGGCGTACGCGCGCGAGATGGCGGACAAGTACAAGGTCGAGGCCGTCGCCCTGGATGAACCTAGCGCGGTTTGCCGCGGAGCGGACATCGTGTGCGAATGCACCGACGCCGTGGAGCCGGTGGTCTTTGGGCAGTGGCTCGAGCCGGGCACACACCTCACCTATGTCGGTCGGAACCGTTTGGATTCGGAAGCGTACAACAGGGTGGACGTCTCCCTGCGCCTGACCACCGCCTCGTCGCCGATCGGGCACCCCGAATGGGCCACAGACCTGTGGACGATGACCTACGCTGCACGGAGGAGCGTGGACGACGACACGCCCCCCGCGGTGCGACGCGGCGAAGGCCGCTTCAAGCGAGTCATCTCACTGGAGGATATGGTGAGCGGGCGGGAGCAAGGGAGAAGCTCTCGCGAACAGATCACGAATGCGACCCGCGGCAACGTGCAGGGTGCGGAGTTCTTCGCCATCGCCGGCGTCGTCTACGAGGCAGCGAGAGCAGCCGGGGTTGGCCGAGAGTTGCCCACTGAATGGTTCCTGGATGACGTGCGTGACTGAGCTCGACAACACGGAGGCAGCAAGCTGAAACGCATCTTCTAGTGGAGATCGCTCCACCGGGTGCTGCTCCGGGAACAAATGGGGAACCTGGTAGTCATGCCCCTCGCCTTCGCACATAGGGGATTGTAGGTCAGCGGGAGGGAAACTGTGCTTTCGAAGGAGCTCAACCAGCGAGTAAGCTGCACGGGCGCCGGCACGCCCGGCGGCGAGCTCATGCGTCGTTACTGGCAGCCGATAGCGCTGTCAAAGGAAGTGGCGCCGAGTGGCAAGCCCAGGCAGCTCAAGATCATGGGCGAGGACCTGGTCCTGTTCCGAGACGAAGCCGGTACGCCCGGGCTGCTCGGGCTGCACTGCTCCCATCGGCTGACCTCGCTGGCCTACGGCCGGGTGGAAGACGGCGGTATCCGCTGTCCCTTTCATGGCTGGCTCTACGACGCATCGGGGCATTGCCTGGAACAGCCTGCCGAGCCGGAGGGCAGCACGTTCAAAGAGAGGATCCGCCACCCGGCCTACCCTTGTGAGGAGCTGGGTGGGCTGATCTTTACGTACATGGGTCCGTCCGAGAAGAGGCCGTTGCTCCCGCGGTACGAGCTGCTCGTGCGTGAAGACGGCGCACGCCAGGTGAGCTTCTACCCGATCAACAGCAACTACCTACAAAACGTCGAGGGCGCTGTCGACGCGGTGCACTTTCCGTTCCTGCACACCGACAACTGGTCCAAGAAAAAGCAGGCGCTCTTTGCAATGCCCCGGCCCCACATCCTGTTGGAAGAAACCGATTGGGGTGTTCGCCAGATGATCCGCCACGGTAACCCGATGGTCGGCGATTTCACCGAACACTACGCGCATTTCTTCATGCCCGCCGGATTCATGCGCATCAGCCCGCGTGGCCGCCCGCTCAAGTACCAATCGTGGTACGTCCCCGTGGACGACACACACTGCCTGCGGTTCCAGTGCGGGTTCGCGCCGCACGCCGACGGGTTCCCGCCTTACGAATGGCCGGACGAAGATGATTTTCTACAGCCCGGCCCGTGGAACGACTACTTCCGCGACTACGACAACGTGGATACCATCTCCGGCATTCCCGGGCAAGCCGCGCCCGGCACCGCGGTCAAGGGCTTCCTGTGCCAGGACAGCATGGTGAACGAAAGCCAGGGCCCCATCGTGGACCGCACGCTCGAGCACCTCGGGATGCAGGACCGACCAATGAGCAGCATGCGCACGGTCATCCTGCGCGCGATCGAGGACGTCGAGGCGGGACGCGACCCCAAACACATCCTTCGGGACCCGGCGGCGAACCACATGGTCCGGGTGGCCGGGAACGCTGCTCCGGAGTGCGCCTGATCAGTCGGTTGAAGACCTCGTCCAGGAGCCTTGAGCGCTCCGAAGAGCCAACTGATCCGAGGGAACCCGCGCGATAGACGGTACGCTTCTACGCCTCAAAAACTCGCGCCGCCCACGCTGCGAGAATCACAGACTACCAGTTTCCGAACCTGATCATGTCCAGCGTGGTGAACCGCGTTCGCTCGCGGACCCCAGAGGTGACGGTGAACTGGTGCATGGTGTAATCGTACTCGTAGTCGCTGGCCGCCACAGTGCCGTCGAGCGGTACCACGATCTCGTACCCGTAGTTCCTGGCTCCGGAGCTGACGGTGTAGAGGACGGCGTTGTTTGCCGACGCGCCGGTCACGATGACGGTTGTGATGCCTCGCTCCCGCAGCATCCGGTCTATCTCGCCGACCGCGAACTTGTCGGAGCCGTCGGGCGCAGTCACGAACTCGCTCGCCGGTCTGGGGCTGAAGCCTGCCCAGACGTCACCCTGCGGAGTGCCGACCCCGCTGAGCGAGATCGTGTAGATGGTCAGCACTTTGCTGGCGCGGAACTTGGGAAGCGCTCGACTGATGACCGGAACCAGCCCGTTACACGGCTGGTTGGGTTCGTCGCAGCGCCCACTCAGATCGAGAATGAGCAGCGCGGTCGTGGCCGGATCCAGCGTCAACGCCTCAGGCTCGGGTCGATTCGGCTGTGCTTGGACTAGCTCCGACGGAATGGCAGCGCAAATCGCAATCGCGACAAACGCGACCGCCGCCTGAGTAGTAAGTCGCCGCATGGTCGTTCCCTCCGCGCAATGTGCGACACGCATTGTGCCTAGCCACGCGGGGCTGGTCAAATGTGCGAGACACCAGCTGTTGCCGGTGAACCTTGACCACTGCCCCAACCAGCGCCGATACTGCCGCGGGTACGCCCTTACCCCGGCCCTCTCCCAGAGAGCGAGGAACTGCTGAATGCAATTCGGCTACTTCACGCTTACCGATAACCCCATGGCTTATGGCGATCGGCGCCGAAACCCGAATCGGCTCCTTCTCGACACGGTCGACGAGGCGTTGGCGGCGGAGCCTCTCGGCTACGATTCGGTCTGGCTGCCTGAGCACCATTTTGGCGCGTTCGGCGTCTGCCCGGCGCCGGCGTCGGTGCTCGCCTACATCGCGGCGCGGACCGAGCGGATCCGGCTGGCGCCCGCCACGGTGCTGCTCCCTTGCAACCACCCTTTGCGGGTTGCCGAGGAGTTCGCCACGCTCGACCTGCTGAGCAACGGCCGCGCCATCTTCTCCGCGGGCCGTGGATACGACGAACGCGAGTACCGCGCGTTCGAGATACCGTTCGCCGAGAGCCGCACGCGCTTCGACGAGGAGATGGACATCGTGCGGCGCGCATGGACTGAGGTGGAGTTCACCTTTCATGGCCGGCACCACACCTTCGCGGATCCGGTCACCGTTCTCCCTCGGACCGTGCAGCAGCCACACCCGCCGATCTACGTTGCCAGCTTCAGCGAGCCAACCATGCGGGTGGCCGCTGAGATGGGATTCAACATCATCTTTGCGCCATTCGCCGCGTCCATGATGTTCGGCAGCCTGCAGCAGGCGGTTACGTCATTTCAGGAGTGCGCCCGGGCGGCCGGTCACAACGACTCACGGGCCATGTGCTCGTATTTCATAGCCCTGACGGACACACCGGAGGAAGAGATGGCCGCGCGCGAGCGCATGCTGTACTACCTGCGCGGTGTATCGCCGGCCTTCCCGTCGGATCGCTCCAAGGCGCCACCCCACATCGCGTATTTCGCCGACATCGTAGAGACCCTCTTCAAATTAAGGCCGGAAGACCTCGGCGAGCGCAGCATCATCGCAGGCAGCCCCGATAAGGTCATCGAGCAGCTAAAGCGCGTGGAAGCTGCCGGCATAGAGCAGGTGATCTGCTATTTCGCATACGGCGCGCTTCCGCACGAGCGCGTCATCCAGCAGATGGAGCGCTTCGCAGCGGAGGTGATGCCGGCGTTTGAGGGGAACCAGTCGGCACGGCAAGCAGCCGGCGCGCTTGTGCGGTAGGATGAAGGTGATTTAGGAGGAGGATCTATGGCAGAGACAACAGCCGTTCAGCCCCGCGATGCCAACCATTTGAGCAACACCCCCGACAGCTCGCGCTTCTCCCGCCAAATGCTCACGACCCAGAGCTGGCAGATTGCGAGCGTGCCGACGAACGCGGTCAGCAATGGAGAACGCTCGTTCATCGGTCTCACCACCAACCGTTTCTCCGACGTCAACATGAACGTCTACGAGCCGGGCAAGCGCGACGAGATGCACTGCCACCCCGGATCGGAGCACATCTTCCTGGTACACCAGGGCGAGCTAACGCTTCGGGGCATCAACGAGGGCGAGCAAATGGTGCTCAAGCCGGGCGAGTTCGTGCACGTGAAGGCTGGCCACTACTACCAGCTCGCAAACGAGACGGATGCCGTCACGGTGCTGTTCCAGGTGGCAACCAACCCACCCAAGAAGTCGCCCGTGTCGCGACGCTCATTCCGCCGCGCCGGCGACCTGAAGGCATCCGACCTGGTGCAGCCGGTAGGCGCTATCCCGGGGGATCTCAAGAACTCCAACTAGCGCCGATGCCATCCCAGAATGAAACTCGGGTGGCGCCCGCGAGGTAGCGACGAGTGGTGATTTCCGCGCTGCGCGACCACGTATCGATGTGGCCGCTGTCCGGGTCTGAGATCGAGGTCCGCTCCGGCGGCAGCGGCCCTCGAATCGTGCTCCTTCACGGCGCTTACGGTTGGTGGGGCTGGGAGCCGGTCCATCAGCGGCTTGCGGAGCGCTTTACGGTCGTGGCGCCCTCTCATCCGGGGTTCGGATCGTCGCCGAGACTCCCCGACGTCGACACCGTCGACGACTTGGCCTACCTGTACCTCGACCTGATCGCCGCGCGCGGCATTCTGCCCGCGCGGCTGGTGGGCTTCGGCTTCGGAGGCTGGCTCGCCGCCGAGATCGCCGTCCGCTGCCCCCACGCTGTCGAGCGCCTCATACTGGTCGACAGCGTGGGCATCAAGACGTCCGGTCGGGAAGGCCGCGACATCGAGGACCCGTTCGTGCTGGTGGGGGACGAGCAGCAGCGCCTCTTCTGGGCTGACCCGTCCAGGCAGAGCGTGCCTCTGCCCCACCCCGATATGAACGAGGACCTCCTGGAGGCGATGCTAAGCAACCAGGAGGCCGCGATGCTTTACGGCTGGAAGCCTTTTTTCCACAACCCCAAGCTCAAGCAGCGTCTGCACCGGATCACGGCTCCGTCCCTGGTCGTCTGGGGCGAGGAGGACCGCATTGTCTCCCCCGCTTACGGCAAAGCATTTGCCGATAGCATCCCGGGAGCCAGGTTCGTTACCATCCCAGGAGTAGGCCACTACCCGCACCGCGAGGGAGTGGAGCCGTTCGTTCAGTCAGTCGTCGACTTCCTTGGTTGAGGAGGCGCCGTGCTCGCCTATCACTTCACGGAGATGCCCTACCCGTACGTCCCGCAAGAGGTGGAGGATCGGTATGGCACGGCGCGAGTCCTGCTGCCGAACTCGTACTACGACCCCAAACTCGGAGCTGACCTCTACAACCGCTACCTCGACGATTTCATCTACGCGGACGACCTCGGCCTCGAGATCATGCTCAACGAGCACCACCAGACGCTGACCTGCACGGACGTCAGCATTCCCATCTCAGCAGCCGCGCTTGCACGTCAGACGAAGCGCGCGCGAATCTGTCTCCTCGGCACGCCGCTGCCCCACCGAGACAACCCCGTACGCGTTGCCGAAGAGATCGCCATGCTCGATTGTATTAGCCGTGGACGCATCAACTGCGGCTTCGTGCGGGGAGTGGGCTCGGAGGTACACCCAGCGGGTACCAACCCGGTGGCAACACGCGAGCGATTTGAGGAGGCGCACGACCTCATCCTCAAGGCCTGGACCACACCCGAGCCCTTCCACTGGGAGGGCAAACACTGGCAGTACCGTTACGTCAACGTGTGGCCGCAGCCCTACCAGCAGCCGCACCCGCCAATCTGGATTACGGGTACCTCGGCTGGAAACGTGCCCTGGGTGGCGGACCGCGACTACGTATTCGCGGTATTCCTGCTGGCATTCGACGACGCCTCGTACCTGTTCGACGTCTACCGGCAGCGGACGGCCGAGCTCGGTATGCCCACACCGGGTGAGGACAAATTCGCCGTCCTATGCCTCTGCTATACGGCAGAAACCGACGAGCAGGCGTGGGACGAGGGACGCCAGCTGATGTGGTACCTGCAACGCAAGCGGCACCCCGCCCTGTTCAACCCGCCCGGGTTCGCCTCCGTGCCAGCCAACATGGCGTTCCTCGCCGGTATCGATAAGCCTCGTGGAGACACCTTCGAGTCGCTGCGTGAGAAGGGCATCATTATCGCAGGCAGCCCGACGACGGTGGCCAAGCAGATCAAGCAGTGGCACGAGCGTGGCGTTGGCCACCTGCTGATGATGAACCACGCCGGGCCGATGGGAGCGGAAATGACCCGCAAGAGCATGAAGCTCTTCGCTGAAGAGGTCTACCCCGAGGTCCGCGAGATGGCGCCTATCTCAGTTGAACGCGTCGCCGCTGGCCTACCAGCGTAGCCTCGCTCAGCGGCTGCCTCACCGCCGAGCTCGGCCCTCCAGGATCGTACGGATGTTGTGCATGCCGCGATCGGTTTGACGCTGAATCACGTCCAGCGGCAGAGCCTTCGCTCGCAGGTCCATCATGAAGCGCACCAGATCGTCACTCGACGCCGCGAGATTGCCCGCCATGCGCACCTTGGTGTTCGCGGCGTCTATCGGCTCGAGAACGAACTCCCACTCGCCCCCGAATGGCTGGGACCTGTTTACTGTGCGCCAGGCTACACGGAGTTCAGGAACCAACGCCCGCACCTCGATTTCGCTGCTGTGGTCGACGCCGTCGCGGCCTGCGATCGTGTGGTATGCGAGCTTGTCCCAGCGCAGGTCTTGTTTCTCGACAACCCGGAAGCGTGAGCCGACGACGACAGGCGGCGGCGCAAGGGCCTCGACCGACACATACGTATGCGCCCACTCGACGTGCCTCAGAAAGTCCGCCAGGTACCCGTAGACATCAGCTACTGGTCGCGCTACGTCAAGCGGCGTCGCGCAGCGGGCCAGGATATCGAGGCTTTGATCGAGGAGCGACACCGAGATGCCGACTGGCCTGGGTGCCGCATCCGTCACTGCGCGTCACGCAGATACCGACCAAAGAACCCCACTATTCGGTTGGTGTAGTCGTCCTTGAGCAAGGAGTATGAGTCGGCGTGGGCCGCGCCCTTGACGATCCACAGCTCATTGATCGGATTATTCGCGGCCGCGATCAGACGCTCGCTGTTCTGGTAGGGAATGCGCGCGTCGGCCTCCCCGTGTATGAAAAGGATCGGACGCGGGGCGATCTGTGACACCGCCAGTAGTGGGGGAATGCCAGCCAGGTCCAGCCCCAGCAGTGGTCGGGCCATGAGCGCGATGCCCGGCGCGAAGATAGGCGGGAACCCAGTCCTCCTGGTGATCTCCCGCGAAAGGATCTCTCGCTGATCCGCGTATGGGCTATCCGCCACGACAGCACCCACTTCCGGTGCCTGAGCGGCGGCAAGCAACGCTGTCCCTGCGCCATAGGAGGCGCCGTAGAGCCCGATTCGCCCGGGCTTGAATCCACGGTTCCGCAGGAACGCTACTCCGGCGAGCACGTCCTGTCGCTCGTCCCAGCCGAGCCCAAGCCGATCGCCACCCGATTCGCCGTGGGCGCGCAGGTCGAAGAGCAGAACCGTGAAACCGCTCTCGATGTACGCCTTGGTGACCTCATGCCAACCCTGACCATTGTCCCACCGGTTCACGTCCAGGCCGTGCACCATGATGACTGCGCGCTCCGGCGACGAGGGTAGCAGCCAGCCCTTCAGCGCGAGCCGATCGGCGGTTTGCATGATGACAGGCTCAAATGCCAGACCGACGTCGGTCGGCGTCCCAACGACGGGCCTGCGCGTCGCGACCGTCGCAATGGTGGTCATGTACGCGCTCAGCCCAAGATAGAGGGCGACCAACAGGCAAATGAGCCCGAGGAACGCCCGCGCCGCCCACAGCGTCATCATGGGCCTCGAACGGCCCGCCACGGCTGCCTCCGCATTGTCTTGATCCAGGGTGACTATAACGTCGAGGACGCGATCGGCGTTCGGCTCACGAGGCGCCCTTTCACCCCCGAGCGGGTGCTGGCCGCTATCCGGCCGCAGCGCCCTGAGATCCTGCCCGCCTGAATCGGTCGAGGAACCTCGGCATCCGAGCCTGGTTACCGTGCGTATGGTAGGTTAGTTTGTAGAGGCTCCGCGCACCCGCCATGCATGGAGACCGGGGAATCTGGGGTGAGGACTATGGACGACATGCAGCGCTGCCTGGTCGAGGAAGAGCTCGAGCACTACCGGGACGGATGGATCTCCAGGCGCGAGTTTATCCAAAGGTCCAGTCTTATCGGGGTCGCGGCTGTCGTGGCCGCCGCGATTGCCGCAAGCGTCACACCCGCGCCAGCCCGTGCGGCTCCTCCACGGCAAGCCTCGCCGTTCTCGGTCCCGGAAGGTGACCCGACCATTGGGACCGACTGGATATCCGTGACCACCGATGACGGTGTCGTCATC
>JAERMM010000143.1 GCA_016844585.1 Chloroflexota bacterium
CAGCCCTTCGCCCGCTACGCATATGACCCGACCCGTGCCCTGCAAGAGCTGGTGGAGGCCGGTTGGCGACGCGCGGCTGATGGGCGCATTCTCAACGCGGCGGGAGCGCCGGCGCAGTTCGAGCTTCGGGGAGGCGTGGCGTACGGAAACGCCATTCCGGTCGTCGCCGCCGATTGGCGACGTCTCGGGCTGGATGTGAGCGAGTTCATTACGCCTGCGCAGCTCAACAGCGACCCCGAGCGGCAAGCGCAGTTCCCATCCTTCGAGCTGCGAGGCCGCAGCTCGAGCGAGGGTATCTTCCCAGGTTTCGACAGCCGAGAGGCTGCCACCGCCCAGAACCGCTTCCAGGGGGCGAACTACTCCCACTACGGCAACTCAGCCCTCGATCGACTGATCGACAAGATCTACGGGACGTTGGATGCGCGGGAGCGAGCCACTGTTTTGAAAGACGCGGGGGAGCTCATGGCGGCGGATCTGCCGGCGCTCCCGTTCTATTACGGCGTGAACTTCTTGCATGTGCGCAAGACCCTCCGGGGATCGCTCGAAGAGGACTACCCGCACACGAACGATATCTCGGGCGGCGCCGTCGCCCGTAGCGCGCATCTCTGGGAGCGGGTTTGATGCAGATAGTTTCGTTCAATGACTTCGTTGTCGGTGCCCTCCGCGGCCAGGAGGTGGTCGACCTCAGCCCAGCCATCGGCGACCTCGCAAACCTCCCGTGGGACGAGCGGCTGCCCGGCGTCGCGGCCCACTATTCGCAGCTCAAAGATGCGATTGCAAGCCATGTGCAGACAGAGCGCCCATTCCGCGCCCGCCGAAGCTTCTGTGCGCCATCGGGAACTATGGCGAGCGGCCGAAGAGTGACTCGCCAACCGAGGTCGACTTCACCTTCAAGTCGCCCGAGTCCATCATAGGCCCAGGCGACACTGTTGTTCTGGCCGACGTGGCGGCGACGGGTTTCGAGGCTGAGGCAACCCTCGGGGTGGTGATCGGGCGTGACGCGAAGAAGATGCCCGAGAGCGACGCCCTGTCATGCGTGCTGGGGTACACTGCATTTTTGGACGTGTTCGCGACCGGCCTTGGGCGGAACATCGGCACGTTCTTCGGCAAATCGCTGGATACACTTGGCCCAATGGGTCCGTGCATTGTCACCGTGGACGAGTCGATCGACCCGCGGAACCTACGAATTAGGCTCATCGTAAATGGCAAGACTCAGCAGGATTTCACTACTGCCGATATGCTGATGCCGGCCGCGGGTGTGCTTGCAACAGCGACGGCGATCATGACGTTGCACCCAGGCGATGTCGTCACGTGTGGTAGTCCTGTCGAAGGGCGTGTGCTCCTAAAGGATGGCGACGAAGCAACAGTGGAGATCGACGGCATTGGGCGCTTCAGCGTGCAGGTAAGCGACCCGGCTCGGCGCGTCTGGGCTGCCTAGGAGTAGGTGAGATGAGACTCGTTTTATTTGATGACTATCGACCGGGAGTCTTGAAGGACGGCCACGTCGTCGACGTGAGCGCGGCGACTTCGGGCCTTGCGGTGACTGGCTACCGCAAGCTAATGCCGGCGATCATCGAGCACTTTGGGCAGCTCAAGCCCGCGTTCGAGCGGATCGCGGCAGCGGAAGTGGGCCGTCCCGTCGGCCAAGTGCGGCTCCGTGCTCCAAACCCGGCGCCCCCGAAGCTCCTCGCGTGTTTCGGCAACTACGGGGAGGTTGCGCGCGACAAGCGTCCACCTCAGGACATGTTTTTCAAGAACTCGGACAGCGTAATCGGCGATGGCGACACAGTCGAGCTGCCGCCGCACAAAGCGAAGGTCTTCCACCACGAGGCCGAGTTCGGCATCGTTATCGGCAAGCGATGTAAGGGTGTTTCCGTGGCTGATGCGCCGGGCGCTATCTTCGGCTACACCGCCGTCGTCGATCTATCCGGGCGCGGCCTGACCATCGCCGGAAACAACAGCCGCATGGGGAAGTCGTTCGACGGATTCGCGCCCATGGGCCCTTGCATCACAACGGCCGATGAAATCTCAGACCCGAATGACCTGCAGGTCCGCTTCTGGGTTGACGGCCAGCTTCGCCAGGACTACAGCACCGAGGGCATGGAGTACTCCGTGCCGGAAGTGGTGAACTGGGCCGCGCAATATCTGACGCTCCTTCCTGGGGACGTCATCTCGTGTGGCACTAACCACCTCGGGCTCGGACCGCTTCAGGATGGCGAGAAGGCGGAGATGGAGATCGAGCGCGTCGGCAAGTTTCACTTTTTCATCAGCGATCCGTCGAAGCGCAGCTGGCCAAAAGGCGTGGACACATCCGCGGATAACCCGATCGTGCGGGCAGGCGGCCAGCCCTATACGCCCCGACAGACTTCATGAGATCAGCGGTCTGAGTTGACAAATCCGCAGCGGGAGCAGCTATGGACATCAAGTACGGCCTGATCAGCGCGGACTCACACGTCGTTGTCGACAGGGACGCATTTACCCGACGGATGTCGAAGGCGCGCTGGGGCGAGCTCGCTCCACAGGTGGTCGAGGTCGAAGGCAGAAACGGTCTTGTCGACCGCTGGAGGATTCATGGGGACTCCATTCGACTGAACAACCCCCTGGTGAACTGCCCAGCGGCCATGGACCAGAGCGCGGCCAAGCCCGCGCGCCGCGGCGAAGGGGAGGGCAGCGCCTTCGGTGGGCAGGTGAAGTACCCGCAGCACTGGGACGAGGTCCCGCTCAAGGCATATGCGCCGGCAGAGCGGGCAAAGGCCCTGGATGACGACGGTGTGGACGCCGAGGTGCTTTTCCCGAACGACCCGGCCCATAACTTCATCCAGTGGCTCGATCCCGAGTATGAGCTGGCCTGCGTTCAGGCGCACAACGACGCGCTGAGCGAGTGGACCCGAGTAGCCGATCGTTTCATTCCGCTGGTCATGATTCCGTACTTGAGCGACATCGACGTGGTGGTCAGCGAGGTGGCGCGCGCCGCGCAGAACGGGCACCGAGGGATCAATATGTTTCCCCGCCCGGGCGATTCGGGTGGTGGCGTCAAAGACTTCACCGACCCGTACTGGGACCCGCTCTGGGCCACCTGCCAGGATCTCGGGCTGCCCGTTCACGTCCACGGCCCCGCTGGCCTCGGCGGAGACGGCTGGGGCGCGCCGGGCTGGGAGGGCATTACGCCGCCGGTCCTGCACACCTACTGGGGGATCCCCGCAGCCGTGGCGCCGGCAGCGGTGATACCCCACGTGATTTTCTCGGGTATCGCAGAGCGATTCCCCCGGCTCAACTGGGTCCTGGCGGAGTGCGGCATCGGTGCGATCAACTACGCAGCGGACGGCTGCCAGCATGCCTGGGAAACGCTTCATCTTTGGACGGATGGATTGCTTACGCCGCCACGGGAGATCATTCGCCGTCAGATGCACGCCAATTTCTACTACGAAGTCATCGGTATCCAACAGCGAGACAGCATTGGTGTGGACAACATCATGTGGGAGTCGGATTACCCGCATGTGGTTTCCAGCTATCCACACTCGTGGGAGACGGTCGAGCAAACACTCCAGGGGGTGCCGGAAGCCGACCGCAAGAAGCTGCTCTACCAGAACGCGATGCGCGTGTATCACCTGGCATAGATGATGACGACGGAAGCGCGCTCGCCTTTCATCAGCGTCGACGACCATGTTCAAGAGACGCCTGACGTCTGGACCACCAGAATGTCGACGCGACGCTGGGGTGATCGCATTCCGCACACCGAAGAGCAGCCTGATGGGACTGAGCGTTGGGTTGTGGATGGGCAGCCGGTTGATCTTGACGGTGTCGGCATTGCCGGAGCCCTGATGCCAGACCGCGCTCAGGAACCCCAGCGTTGGGAGGATGTACCTGCGCCGGCCTACCAGCCAGCTCAGCGGCTGAGGGTCATGCAGGCCGATGGGGTGGACTACTCAGCTCTGTATCCAATGGTGGCTGGCGTTGGAGGCGGGACCTTCGGCCGCATCAACGATGCGGAGTTCGAGCAGGACTGCGTCCGGGCCTACAACGACTGGCTGATTGAAGAATGGGCCGCCTGTAGCGACCGATTTATCCCCCAGTGCATCGTGCCGCTTTACCCGGTGGACGCAATCGTCGCAGAGATCAGGCGGGCTGTCGCCAAGGGTCACCGAGGGGTTGTCTATCCCGCGCATCCCATGTTCATACGCGACCTGCCCCATGTCGCCAACCCTGAATTCGAGCCTGTCTGGTCCACCTGCGAGGAGTTGGGAGTCCCCCTCTGTCTTCACGCCGGTTCCTCGCCCCCACGACGGGCGCCGATTGAGGCCGGGATGAGCGGCGGACGCGCGAAGGCCTTGGCCTCGCTCATTCGCCCGACGACGTCAGCCCTGTACGTTGGCACGGTCCTGCTGTCGAAGGTGCTTCCCCGTCATCCGAAGCTGAAAGTCATCTTCGCGGAAAGCGCGCTCGGTTGGGGAGCAGGGCTACTCGAGCTCGCCGACCATCACTTCCATGTGAACCATGCGGATCTCGAAGGATACGATCACACCCCTACTGAAATGTTCAAGCCTCAGTGCTACTTCACCGGATGGTATGAGCCGGTCCGGGTGCACGCGCCCTACATTGGTGTGGACAACATCCTGTGGTCGACCAACTTCCCACTGGCAACCTCAACGTGGCCGGCGACTGCGCGCTATCTTGATGAATGCTTCCAGGGTGTATCCGATGCAGACCGGAGGCGAATCCTCTGGTCGAACGCGGCGGCTCTCTATGGGATTGAGCAACCGGTTGCGGCGCCGGCCAAATGACTGAACGTTGGGGGGGATGCGACTTTGCCCGGCGCGCTCCTTTTTGAGGGCTGCCGTGCCGGCCAAATGACTGAACGTTGGGGGAATGCGACTTTGGATGAGAGACCTACGACGTCCACACCTGCGACAACCCGGTCCTCGCTGGTCCTCGAGGCCTCCGCGGAGATGATTCGAGCGCGCAGGTTTCCGCTCAACCAGTTCCGCGTCCAGGGCCGCACGCAGGGCAAACAAGAGTGGGAAGCCACGCTTTTCGGAAGCGATTCGTATCGCGTCGTTGACCAGGTTGGCCGAGGCGAGGTTGACATTGCGCTGATGAACCCGGCCGGCCCTCTGGCGGCGGCCTATCGGGGGAAGGCAGCCTGGTCGCAGCCGGTCCCCGTGCGGGCCATCACCGTCATCCCCTCACTCGATTGGATCGTCTTCGTGGTAGCAGACCGCACCGGTCTGCGCTCGCTTGCCGACATCAAAGAGCAGCGCTATCCGCTCAAGATGTCCCTTAGGACGCAGCCAGACCACGCAACGCATCTGTACATCGATCAGGTCCTGAAATGCTATGGGTTCAGTGTGGCCGACATCGTGTCCTGGGGCGGAGCGGTCATCTCCAGCTCACAGATGTCGTTCCAGCCCGACCGAACGGATAAGGTCAAGACCGGGGAGGTGGACGCGATCTTCGATGAGGCTGCGCCGCCCCTCATCCGCATGACGAACGACCTGGGCATGCATCTCCTCCCCCTCGAGGAGCCGGTGCTCCAGCGCATGGACGACGTCGGCTTTCATCGCTCGCTGATCACGAAGGAGATGTTTCCGAACCTGGATGCAGACGTGCCGGCGCTTGACTTCAGCGGATGGCCCGTCTACACGCACGCGAGCGCGTCTGACGACCTGATCTACGCGTTCTGTAGGGCATTGGATGCCCGCAAATCACTCATCATCTGGCAGGAGCCGCGCGACCTGCCGCTGGCCGAGATGTGCCACGACACGCAGGCAGGCCCGCTGAAGATCCCCCTGCACCCGGCCGCCGAGCGCTACTGGCGCGAAGTCGGCTACCTTTGATCTGAAAAATCCGTTCCCCCCCTTAATCTTCATCGCACTGGTGTCCCGTATGGGCATCGTGCCCAATCTGGCCCCGATGGCTATCAGATAGCGCCGGCGCTGTCGCGCAGAACGCGCATCTCTGGGAGCTCTGCTGACTTGGTGCACGGTGCCCGCGCGAGCAGCGGGCGGCGGCGCGACGGTGGCGCGAGGAACGAGGTAATCGCCATGGTAGTCCGACCAGCACCTGAGGCGCCGCCCAACGACCGGCCGCGAGTGGACATTCGCGCCAAAGTAACCGGTGCGGCCACGTACATCGAGGACGTCCCGGAATTGCCGGGTACGGCATACGCGGTGGCCATCCGGAGTCCCTATTCGCACGCGCGCATCGTCTCAATCGACACTTCCAGAGCGCGGGGTCTGCCAGGCGTTCTCGCGGTGCTGGATCCGGAGTCCCTCAAGGAGTACGACCTGCACATCCCATCACATCTCCCCACCGACGCCGTGGGGGTGCCCGACCACTTCATCACGACGGATCGCGCTCGCTACGACGGGGACCTGGTGGGCATGGTCGTCGCCGAGGACCTCCGAACGGCTCGCACAGCCGCCGGGCTCGTCGATGTCGAGTGGGAGATCCTGAAGCCCCTGTTCTCCGCGGATGAGTCATTGGCGCCGGATGCCGAGTCCATCCATGAGGAGGTCGGATCGAACGTCGCCCTGACCGACAGCCTCGAGTGGGGGGACGTGGAGCAGGGATTCAACGAGTCAGACTACATATTCGAAGGTACTTTCATCTCGCCGACGATCTTCCACCACCCGATCGAGCCGTCCACCTCAGTGGTCGCCAACTACACTTCCGACGGGATCGAGATGTGGACGTCGACGTCATCGCCCTTCAGTGTGCTGAAGAAGGTAGCGGACATCTTCGGGATCAGCCCGGAGCAGGTGCGCGTACACGTGCCATACATCGGCGGCCACTTTGGGGGGAAACACAGCGGGGCCGAGCTGCTCACGACCGCGGTCCTTTCCATGAAGACCGGCCGCCCGGTGAGCTACCGCGCCAGCGAGAACGATAGCTTTCGTATGGCCGCGCGAGAGGCCTCGGCATTCAAAGCGAGGATTGGCGCCAAGCGAGACGGTACGCCGGTCGCGCTCGACGTCGAGCTGACTATGGACACCGGAGGTTACTTCAGCTGCGCGCGCATCTTCACCGGTAACGCGGTAACCTCGTCGTACGGCGGCTATCGCGTGCCGAACTTTCGCGTGCGAGCAACCACGGCCTACAGCAACAAGGTGCCGGTCACCACGTTTCGGAACACCGGGAAGAACCAGACCGCGTTCGGTATCGACGCCGCGATGGAGGCTGTCGCCCGCCATCTTGGCGTCAGTCCTATCGAGTTCCGCGCCAGGAACCTCCTGCATCGGGGGGAGACGATCCCGGCACTAAACTGGAAGCGTGACGGAAAGGCCTCGGCGGCTCGGATTCCCCTCATGGATACGGATTACGGGGAGCTGCTCGAGCAGGCGGTCGCAGCGATCGGCTGGGACGGTCGAACCCATGGCCCGATTCCCGTCGCCGGCAGCCCGCGTCTGGTTCGTGGCCGAGGCATTTCGGCGTCGGTCCGCCGCGGGTCTGCAGTCGGCTCGGCAACTGCCAGAGCCAGCCTC
The DNA here is from genome assembly GCA_016844585.1 of Chloroflexota bacterium. GTDB lineage: Bacteria > Chloroflexota > UBA6077 > UBA6077 > SHYK01 > JAERMM01. The sequence goes on from JAERMM010000143.1 coordinate 7,482, forward strand.
GATGGGCAGGGCGTGGTCACGATCCATCACAACGCCCCTGACGTGGGCGAGGGAGCACACACCGTGATCAGCCTGGTGGCCGCGGTCACGCTCGGCATCTCACAGGACCAGGTGCGCGTCGGCCAGCCGGATACGGCGAATGGATTGCACTTCTCCGGCACCACCTCGCAGCGGGTGACCGTCCAGATGGGAAATGCGGTCCGCAACGCATGCGAGCTGCTCAAGCAAGAGCTACGGGATGCCGCGTCGCAGGCCTACGGTGCAGCGTAGACGAGTGGCGCGTCGAGGACGGCATGGTGCACCGTGGCAGCGCGAGCCTCGCGTTCGCGGATGTGGCGCGGCGTGTTGTCGCGGCTGACGGCATGAGCGCGGTAGGTGAGTATGTGCACGGCGGACAAGCCGTCGGCCAGCAGTTTGGAGATCATGACCATTGATCGCCCGGGGTCGCCGCGGTGGAGGTTGAGGTGGACCTCGAGACTGGAGAGCTGAAGGTCCT
>JAERMM010000396.1 GCA_016844585.1 Chloroflexota bacterium
AGATCCTTTGATAGTCGATCCGCCCCGCCGTGCGGCGTGCCTCCAGTTCTGGGGGCTGCAGGACGGCCGGCGTCGCCGCGGCTGAACGACGCAGTGCCGGCCACTCCGGAACCGCGGTCACATCCACGTAAACGGGATTGTCAAACAATCGTGTGAGCGGGGAATAGGGACTGACTACGTTCGAGGTGTAGTCGACGGCGTGCAGCGGATTGACGCCCACGAAGTCCACCTTATGTCGGGCGGCCCATGGCATTAGCGCCCTCAGGTCCGTGAATTCGCCGACTCCCCAGCCTCGCTGAGTGCGCACACTATACAAGTTGACCCACAAGCCCAAGACCCGGCCGTCGCCCAGAACGTCCGAACAGGCCAGGCAGCGACTGAGCCTCGACGTATCCGAGCGATCCCGTCGGCTTCGGCGAGGTTCCGCGTCGGCTTCGGCCGCGGTCCATTGTTGAAGCGAACGATGGGCCGTCTGTTCCGTCGAGCCGTCCACTCCCATCGCCGCCAACAAGGCGACGCGCGTGGCGTCCGAGGTTCCGCGCAGCCGTCTCGTGCCGTCGACGAAGCGCGACAGAATGCCCGCTCGTTCGGCCAGTCGTCGCAGGTAGGAACGGTCCGCCATGTTGGTCAGGCCGGGGCCAGGATCAGGGCCGCCAGCGGCGGGAGGCGCAGCACCAACGACTGCGGCTGCCGGTGATCGATCGTGGGATACCCGCTTCCGCCGAAACGAACGTCATCCGTAGACATGACTACGCGGTACGTACCGCAGCGCGGCGCCCCAATGCGATAACCGTCTCGAGGAACGGGGGTAAGATTCAGGACGACGATATAGAATGAATTCGCGTGCTGGCGGACGTAGGACAAGATTGACTGCTCCCAGTCCTCACAATCGATCCAAAAGAAGCTCTCACCATCGGGATCGCCCTGCCAGAGGCAAGGAGACTCCACGTAAATCCGCCCCATATCCTGCAAGAACGCGCTCAGTCCTTTGCGCATAGAGTGATCGGCCAAGTGCCAGTCCAGGCTCACCTCGTAGTACCACTCGCCGTGAGGAGCGAGCTCCGTCCCCATAAACAGAAGCTTTTTCCCCGGCCGCGTGTACTGATACGCGAGCAGACAACGCAGATTGGCGAACCTCTGCCAATCGTCACCGGGCATTTTCTCCAGAAGAGACCGCTTACCGTGCACAACCTCATCATGGGACAACGGGTTGATGAAGTGCTCGGAATGCTCATATAACATCGCAAAGGTCAAGTCGTTCTGATGGTACTTACGGTGCACGGAATCCTTGGAAAAGTAAAGGAGCGTATCGTGCATCCATCCCCTGTTCCACTTGAAGTCGAAGCCCAGTCCATGCTCGCGGGTCGGCCGAGTCACTCCGCTCCAGCCGGTCGATTCCTCGGCGATCATCAGGCAGCCCGGGCACTCTTCGTGCACAGCGTCATTGACTTCGCGCAACAGGGCGATGGCCTCCAAATTCTCCTTGCCGCCGTAAGCATTGGGAGTCCATTCGCCGGGCCGTCGGCTGTAGTCCAGATAGAGCATGGAGGCCACGGCGTCCACGCGAAGGCCGTCCATGTGGAATTCCTTCAGCCAGTAGAGCGCATTGGCGAGGAGAAAGTTGCGAACCTCGTGCCGGCTGTAGTTGAAGATCAGCGTGCCCCAGTCGGGATGCTCCCCTTGTCGCGGGTCCTCGTGCTCGTAGAGCGCCGTGCCGTCAAAACGGCGCAGGGCGAAGTCGTCCCTGGGAAAGTGGGCCGGCACCCAGTCCAGAATAACACCCACATGATTCTCGTGGCAGTAATCTACAAGGAACCGGAGATCGTCGGGATTTCCGTAGCGGGCGGTCGGAGCATAATAGCCGGTCACCTGGTAGCCCCAGGAGCCCCCGAAAGGATGCTCGGCGACGGGCGTCAGCTCCACGTGCGTAAAGTGAAGGCTTTTCACGTGGTCGACGAGCAAGGGAGCGAGCTCACGATAGGTGAGCCACCGGTTGTGCTCCTCGGGGACGCGCCGCCACGATCCGAGATGGACCTCGTAGATGGCAAGGGGGGATCGTAGGGCGTCGCGCCGGGACCGCTCCTGCATCCAGTGATCGTCCTTCCACTGATGCGAGGAAACGAAGACGCGCGAGGCCGTGGCCGGTGGAAGCTCCATATACGACGCGAAGGGATCGCTCTTCAGGCGCAACTGCCCCTCGGCGGTTTTGAGCTCGAATTTGTAATGGGAGTCGGCCGCCGCACCGGGAACAAACAGCTCGAAGACGCCGGAACGGCCCATGAGCCGCATGGGACACAGGCGTCCGTCCCAGCGGCAAAAGTCACCCACCACGCTGACGCGCTGGGCGTTCGGCGCCCAGACGGCGAAGGCCACGCCGGTCATACGGTCGATGGTCACGACGTGGGCCCCCAGCTTCTCCCACAGACGCCGGTGGGAACCCTCATTGAAAAGATGAAGGTCCAGATCGCCCAAAGTCGGAGCGAAGCGATAGGGATCGTCGCGCTCCCAGGTATCTCCATTGGGAAAGTGAAAGCGCAGCCGGTAGCGAACCGGCCACGCGGCATTCGCCAGGAAAGCCGCAAACAGTCCTCCCTCGCCCAACGAGGGTAGTGTAAGGGGCGTCGAGGTTTCCAGCAGACATTGAACGCCGCAGGCGTCCGGATGGTACGCGCGAACGACGAGGCCGTGCCGCCCGCCAACAGCGGCCGGGTGAGCGCCAAGCAGCCGGTGCGGATCGGACAGGTCACCAGTGCGCAGGCGCTGCCAGTCCGCGGCGCTCGCAGGCGGCAGCAGTGGCGAGTACTGAACTTCGCCGGACGGTCTGTTCATGACGTGGCTTGGAACTCCAGCAGTGCCAGCGAATACGGGGGCACACTCCATTCGTGGCCCGGGAGCGGGGACGGTGTCGAGAAGGATTGCGACGTGTCCACCCGCACGATCCAGCGGCCCGCGATGGGTCTCGAGGGGACCGCCGCGGTTTCGGCGTTGGTTCCGCCGTTGACGCACAGGAGCCAGGTCTCGCCCGTCGGCGGGGCCGCACTGCCTTCCGAGGCTCTGGCCTGATGATCGTGCAGCAACATTCCGAGGGCCTGCCGCTGCGAGTCCCGCCAGTCGGCCTC